>DATJNS010000398.1:0-16764 GCA_035507915.1 Candidatus Sulfotelmatobacter sp. | reverse complement strand
TCGTCGACTTGCTTGTCGGTGAATTCCTCGGCCGCGCCGAACAGGCCGTAGCCGGCGTTGCTGATGACCACATCGATGCGCCCGAGCCGGGCGAACGAGCGTTCCACAACCGCGCGGATTGCGGCCGTGTCGGTCACGTCGAGGATTTCGACGTCGAACGTTTCGGGATGACGCTTGCGCAGATCGGCGACCTTGGCGGTGTCGCGCACGGTTCCGACGACGCGGTCGCCGCGCGCGAGGAGCTGATCGGTGAGCGCGCGCCCGAAGCCGCTGCTGACGCCGGTGATGAGCCATGTGCGTTGCGACATCGTGCACTCTCCCGTCATTGCATCGATCGTCATCGCCTGCCGACGAATTCCGGCATTGCCTTCTGCCGATTCAGCCGGTCGCGCACGCTCTCGACACCAGGCTAGAGGTTATCACCAGCGATGGCGACGCGAGATTGCGGCGGCGCTGCGCCGTCGATACGGTGCGACGTGGCGCCGCGCCCGGTCCGCCCGCTCGCGAGTCCGCGCGGCTGGTATCCGGATTGCACGCCATATCGGACGCGATGAACGATCGCCGCGCCGATGCGGGCGGGATGTGAGGAGCTTTCCGATGGCGTGGTCCGAGATCGACGGCAGCCTCGAGCGCGACGCTCTGGCCGCGCAGTTCCGCGCCGGCGCGCTGCGGCCGACCGAGCTGGTCCGCGCGGTGTTCGCGCGCATCCGCGCCTGCCCGGCCGACGGCATCTGGATCAACCTGGTCGCGGAGGCCGACGCGCTGGCGGCGGCGGCGGCGCTCGAGGCGCGCGTCGAGCCGCGGCTCGGGCCGGATCGGCTGCCGCTCTACGGCCTACCGTTCGGCGCCAAGGACAACATCGATGCGGCGGGCGTGCCGACGACGGCCGCCTGTCCGGACTTCGCCTACGTGCCGGTACGCTCGGCGCCGGCGCTCGCCGCGTGCATCGAGGCCGGCGCCATCCTGATCGGCAAGACCAACCTCGACCAGTTCGCGACCGGGCTGGTCGGCACGCGCTCGCCCTACGGCGCGTGCAGCTCGGCGTTCGACGTGCGCTACATCTCCGGCGGATCGAGCTCGGGCTCGGCGGTCGCGGTGGCGCGCGGCCATGTCAGCTTCGCGCTGGGCACCGACACCGGCGGCTCGGGACGCATTCCCGCCGGCTTCAACGACGTCGTCGGCCTGAAGCCGACGCGCGGCCTGGTCAGCACGACCGGTCTCGTGCCGGCGTGCCGCTCGCTCGACTGCGTGTCGGTGTTCGCGCGGCGCGCGACCGACGCGCGCGCCGTGCTGCAGGCGATGCGCGGATACGACGCCTCGAACGGCTTCTCGCGGCCGGACGCCGGCGCGCCGCTCGGCGAGGCGTGGCGCCCGGCGACGCCCTTCCAGTTCGGCGTGCTGGCGCCGCGCGAGCGCGAGTTCTTCGGCAATGACGAGGGCGCCGCGCACTACGCGGCCGCGCTCGAGCGCCTGTCCGACATGGGCGGCGCGCCGATCGAGATCGACTTCGCGCCGTTCCGCGAGGCGGGCGATCTGCTGTTCGCCGGTCCGTGGATCGCCGAGCGCTATGCCGATATCGGACCGTTCATCGCCGCGCATCCCGAGAGCGTGCTGCCGGTGACGCGGCAGATCATCGAGAGCGGGGCCCGGTTCTCGGCGGCCGAGCTGTTCGCGGCCGAGCATCGGCTCCGCATGCTGCACCGCCAGGCGCAGCGCCAGATCGCGGATCTCGCGTTCCTGGTCGTGCCGACCGCCGCGCGGCCCTACACGCTCGCCGAGGTCGCGGCCGATCCGGTCGCCACCAACACGCAGGTCGGCCGCTACTCCTATTTCGTCAACCTGCTCGACCTGTGCGCGCATGCGGTGCCGAACGGCCGGCTGCGCAACGGCATGCCGACCGGCATCACCCTGATCGCGCCGCCGATGCGCGACGACACGCTGGCGTCCTTCGCGTCGGCGTATCAGGCGCGGCTGGACGCCGCAGCCGGCCGGCTTGGCAATTAATTGCTCGTGCAGCGCGGCATGGCGTCGGCATCGTTCTTGCGTGCCTGAGACCCGGGCTCGCCGCTCCTCGGGAGACGCAACGATGAAGCTCCTCGCCACCCTGGCTGCCGTCGCGGCCGCCCTGCTGATCGCCATCCAAGGTGGCAGAGCCGAGACCATGAGCGCGCGCTTGGCGCAGAATCTCGGGCCGATCTCCGGCATCGTGCTGGTCGCCGAGCAGCAAGGCCTGTTCGCCAAGCACGGCCTCACCATCACGGTCAGCAACTTCACCAACGGCAAGCAGTGCCTCGACACCGTGGTCGGCGGCGGCGCCGACATCGCGACCACCGCCGAGGCGCCGACCACCGCCGCGATGATGGCCGACCAGCCGATCGCGTTCCTGGCGCGCATGGAATATTCCGACGACAAGACCCTGGTGGCGACCGCGGCGAAGATCGACACGATCGCCGACCTGAAGGGCAAGCGCATCGGCTTCACGCCCGGCACCGGCAGCGAGATCTACACGACGACCTTGCTGCAGCGCGCGCATCTCGCGCCGACCGACGTGACCCTGGTCAATCTGCGCCCGCAGGACATGGTCGCCGCGCTCGCGGCCGGCAGCATCGACGCCTACGACACCTGGGAGCCCTACATCAGCAACGGCATCAAGGTGCTCGGCGCCAAGGTCAAGCCGCTCGACACCAAAGGCGTCTACTCGGAGACGTTCAACATCGTCGTGACCCAGGATTACCTGCGCGCCCACCCGAAGCTGATCGAGGCGTTCCTGGCGTCGATGATCGAGGCGGAAACCTGGATCAAGGCCAACCAGGAGGCGGCGATCACGGTGATCGCCAAGACCGTCGGCATGAAGCGCGACGACCTGGCGCCGATCTGGCACGACTACGTCTACCACGTGGCGCTCGACCAGAAGCAGCTCGACGTCCTCGACATGCATGCCAAGTGGCGGCTGGCGACCAACAACCATCCGCCCGGCGCGACGATGCCCGACCTCAAGAAGTTCATCTTTCCCCAGCCGCTGCTCGACGTCGCGCCCGACCGCGTGACCCTGCCGGCCGGCTGGACGGTGGCGCACAAGTAGCGCCGCGATGGCCGCCGTCGAGCTCCGGGCGCGCGCGGCGAGGCCGGCGGCCCGGCCGCGACGGCACCAGCTGCTGGCGCTGGTCTCGCTGCCCCTGTTCTTCGGGCTGTGGGAGATCGTGTCGCGCTCCGGCGTGATCAACCAGTTCTTGTTTCCGCCGCCGAGCGTCGTGCTGACGTCGCTGATCGATTGGGCGAGCAGCGGCGAGCTGGCGCTCGACACCGCGATGAGCGTGTCGCGCGTCGTGGTCGGCTACGTGGCCGGCGCGGTGCTCGGCATCGTCGTCGGCGCGGCGACCGGGCGCTATCCGGCGCTGTCGAGCCTGCTGACGCCGACGTTCCAGATCCTGCGGCCGATCCCGCCGGTCGCGCTGGTGCCCGTGGTGATCCTGTGGTTCGGCCTGTCGGAGGCGGGCAAGTACTTCCTCGTGCTGTGGGGCGTGTTCTTCACGGTGTGGATCGCCGCGCATCTCGGCGTGCAGCGGGTCGATCCGCTGCTGGTGCGCGCCGCCCAGGCGCTCGGCACGCCCGAGCGCCGCATGCTGCGCGAGATCCTGCTGCCCGCCGCGATGCCCTACATCTTCGTCGGGCTGCGCACCTCGGTCAGCATCTCGTTCTACACGCTGGTCGCCGCGGAGCTCGCCGGGACCTTCGCGGGCGTCGCCTACCGGATCGACCTCGCGCACCAGAACCTGCAGATCGGCCAGATGATGGGCGGCCTCGTGATCCTGGGGCTGCTGTCGGCCGGCGCGGACCGCGGCTTCGCGGCGTTGTCGCGGAGCGTCATGAAGGGCGCCTGATGCCCCAGTCGATCGACCACGCCGACGCGAGCGCGCCGACGGCCGGGCAGGGGCGGCGCGGCGCCATCGCGATCGACCGGCTGAGCGTCATCTTCGACGGCCCGTCGGGCGACGAGCATCTGGCGGTCGACCGGTTCTCGATCACCATCGCGGCGGGCGAGTTCGTCTGCATCGTCGGACCGTCGGGCTGCGGCAAGTCGACGGTGCTCAACACGATCGGCGGCTTCCAGGCGCCCAGCGAGGGCACGGTGACGCTCGACGATCGGCCGATCCTCGGCCCGGGCGTCGAGCGCGGCATGGTGTTCCAGGCGCCCGCGCTGTTTCCGTGGAAGACGGTGCGCGCCAACGTCGCGCACGGCCCGCGCATGGCCGGCCTGCCCGACAAGGAAGCGAACCGCCTGGCCGGCGCGTATCTCGAGCTGGTCGGCCTGGCGCGCTTCGCCGACAGCTATCCGAAGACGCTGTCGGGCGGCATGCAGCAGCGCGTCGCGATCGCGCGCGCGCTGGTCAACCGCCCGAGCGTCCTCCTGATGGACGAGCCGTTCGGCGCGCTCGACGCCCAGACCCGCGCGATGATGCAGGAGGCGCTGCTGCGCCTGTGGTCGGAGATCGGCGCCAGCGTCGTGTTCGTGACCCACGACATCGACGAGGCGATCTTCCTGGGCGACCGCATCCTGGTGATGAGCGCGGCGCCCGGCCGCCTGCTGCTCGACCTGCCCGTCAGGCTGGGCCGGCCGCGCGCCGCCGACGCCAGCCTCGATCCCGCGTTCGTCGCCATCAAGAAGGCGTGCCTCGACCTGATCCGCCGCGAAAGCCTGCTCGCCTTCGAGCGCCAGCTCTCGGCGATACCGCCCGGCTAGCGCACGTTCAGCACTGATTGACTCGCCACCTTTCCTCGTCATCCCCGCGCAAGCGGGGATCCAGGAGTCACGTGCGCGATGTGGTGCGCGTGGCCCTGGATGCCCGCTTTCGCGGGCATGACGGTCCTTGTTCGGAACCCTTCAGCGATCGGGGAGGGGGCGCGCGCTGGGTCGCCCGGCTACTCGTTCGCGACGATCGCCCGGCCGACGACGTCGCCGTCGAGCCGCTGATCGACATCCATGGTCACCTCGACGCGCAGAAGGCGTCCGGTGAAGGCGAACGGCGCCGCGTAATGCGACACCGGCGAGCCGGGGTCGCGGCCGATGTCGAGACCGGACCAGGAAACCCCGCCGGCGAAGCCGAGCTTGGTTTCGACGCAGCCCGCCGGCGCGCCGTCGATGACGAGCGTGATCTCGCTGGTGACGGCGGTCGTCGGCTGCTCGGCCGCGGCGAGGCGGCGCACGCGCACGCCGAGCCGGTGCGCGCCGGCCGCCGGCAGCGCGGTGTCGGAGCGCACGATCACGTGCTCGCCGCCGACGTTCCAGTCGTGCACCAGACGCCCGTCCTGGAGGTAGAGGCTGTAGCCGGTCGTCATGTCGCCGTGGGCGATCAGCACGCCGCGGTCGCCGCCGTCGAGTTCCACGAAGGCCTCGATCAGGTAGCTGCGGCTCCTGACGTCCGGCGCCACCTCGCTCGGCACGTGCCCCATGCCGGCGTGCATGACGTAGTGGGTGCGCGGCCCGTGGAAGCGGGCGGCATTCTCGGCGAAGCGCGGCCCGAAGCGATCGTCGAGGGGCAGCACGTCGTGGCGCTCGGCCAGCCGCCACCAGAGCTCGATCATGTCCCGCAAGCGGTCGGGCTCGGCGGCGGCGAGATCGTTGGTCTCGTTGAAATCCTCGTCGAGACGGTAGAGCTCCCAGCGGTCGGCATCGAACGGCGTGCCGGTCGGGTGATAGGCGACGGCCTTCCAGCCCTGGTGCCACAGGCCGCGGTGCCCGAACTGCTCGAAATACTGCGGCTCGGCCTTCGACGGCGCCGTCGGATCGGCGAGGCTCGGCTTGAAGCTCGTGCCTTCGAGCGGCATCTGCCGGATGCCGTTGATCTCGTCCGGCGGCGCGATGCCGACGACGTCGAGCAGCGTCGGCAGGATGTCCGACACATGGCAGAACTGGTGGCGCAGCCCGCCGCGCGCCGCGACGCCCTTCGGCCACGAGACCACGAACGGATCGCGGATGCCGCCGCCGTGCGTGTTCTGCTTGTAGCGCCGCAGCGGCGTGTTCGCGGCCATCGCCCAGCCGTGCGGGAAGTTGTTGTTGAGCTTCGGGCCGCCGATGTCCTCGAGACGGGCGAGCCGCTCGGGCCACGGCACCGGCCGCGGGCCGGTCGTGATGCTGCCGAGCAGGCCGCCCTCCTGGCTGGCGCCGTTGTCGGACAGCACGAGGATGATGGTGTCGTCGACCAGGGCCGCGCGCTCGAGGAATGCGACGAGGCGCGCAAGCTGGCGGTCGGCGTGGTCGAGCATGCCGGCGAAGGCCGACTGCAGCCGCAGGAAGAAGCGGCGCTCGTCGGGAGTGTGCTCGTCCCAGGGTTTGACGCCGTCGTTGCGCGGCGGCACGCGCGTGTGCGCCGGCACGATGCCGAGCTCGACTTGCCTGGCCAGGCGGCGCTCGCGCTCGACGTCCCAGCCGCGGGCGAACACGTCCTCGTAGCCGAGGATGATGTCGCGCGGCGCCTGGTGCGGCGAATGCGTGGCGCCGAGCGCCAGCCAGAGCAGCCAGGGCTTGCCCGGCCGCTCGGCGACGTGGCCGGCGAGGAATTGGATCGACCGGTCGACGAGGTCGGCGGTGAGGTGATAGCCCGACTCGTAGTTGCCGGGCGCGGCGATGGCGGCGTTATCGAGGAACAGCTCGGGGGCGTATTGGTCGGTGCCGTGGCCCATGAAGCCGTAGTAGCGATCGAAACCGCGGCCGAGCGGCCAGCCGTCGAAGGGGCCGGTGGCGCCGCTCTCGGTCAACGGCGTCACGTGCCACTTGCCGACCATGTAGGTGCGGTAGCCGTGCGGACGCAGGATTTCCGCGATGGTGCCGGCCTCGCGCCGGATCTTGCCGCGGTAGCCCGGATAGCCGCTGTCGAAGTTGGCGAGGCTGCCGACGCCGACCGAATGCGGGTTGCGCCCGGTCAGCATGGCGGCGCGCGTCGTCGAGCACATGGCCGTGGTGTGGAGGCCGGTGTAGCGCAGGCCCCCGGCCGCCAGGCGATCGATGGTCGGTGTCTCGATGGGCGAGCCGTAGCAGCCGAAATCGGAGAAGCCGGTGTCGTCGAACAGGACGACGAGGATGTTCGGGGCGCCGGCCGGAGCCGTCGGTTCGGCCGGCCAGTGCGGCGTCGACTCGGCGATGGTGCGGCCGATGCGTCCTTGGAATGCGCTGGGCACGGCGATCGCTCCCGTCGACCAGAGAACCGTAGGATCAGATAGTCATGCACCGTGCTCTGGCGCGGCAAGTCCTTGGGCTAGCGCGTGCTCGGCAGGTTGAGGCCGAGATCCGCCGCGAGGTCGTGGACCAGGCGGCGCTCGCGGAAGCGCCAGCCGGCGGGCGTGCGCACCAGCACGTCCTCGTAGGTGCCGGCGACCGAGGGCACCAGTCCGGCGCCGGCGGCCTGCAGCACGACCAGGTAGCTGGTGCGCGCGGTGGCGCGGTCGCCGTCGAGCGCGATCAGGCTGTTCATGACGAAGTGCTTGCGCTTGGGCTCGGCCGGGATGTTGCGCGCCATCAGGGCGGCGATCTCGGCCGGGCCGCGCGCCCGCGCATAGCGCGCGATCCACTCGCCGTCCTCGGTGAACAGCGCGCCCAGCTCGGCGAATTGGAACCCGTCCATGCGGAAGCAATACGCGCTGAACAGCTCGCGGATCGCCTCCTTGTCCTCGGTCGGTGTCGGCATGGCCGCGACGCGTCCCGCTTGATGCCTGCTCACTATATCGAGCAAGCCCCGGCTTGCCGAATGGGACGGCGCGAACCGGCAGCGCAAGCCGTCAGAACAGCCGGGTCAGCGGGCCGCTGCGCTGGGACACGTGCCAGGAGACGCAGAGTTTTTCCACCACGGCGACCAGCGCGTAGAGCAGCAGAGACACGCCGGTGATCCACACGAACGCGACGAACATCAGCACCGTGTCGAGGGTGCCGGTCGACACCACCAGGACGTATCCCAGGCCGTGGTCGGCGCCGACGAACTCGCCGACCAGCGCGCCGACGATCGCCAAGGTGATCGCGACCTTGAGCGAGCCGAAGATCTGCGGCAGCGCGTTGGGCAGCTGCAGATAGACGAAGCATTTGAGCGGGCCGGCACCCATCGAGCGCAGGAGAAAGACGCTGTCCTGCTGCACCGAGCGCAGACCCACCATGGTGCTGATCAGCACCGGGAAGAACGCCAGCAGGAACGAGATCACGATCTTGGGCAGGAAGCCGATGCCGAGCCACACCACGAGCAGCGGGCCGATCGCGACCTTCGGCACGACCTGCACGACCACCAGCCACGGGTAGATCGCCTGCTCGAACGGCCGGACGAACACGATGACGGCCGCGAGCAGCACGCCGACCGAAGCGGCGAGCACGAAGCCGACGACGATCTCGTCGCACGTCATCAGCGCGTGCCAGCCCATGAGGTCGGCGGTCGTCAGGCAGCGCGCGAGCACGTCGGACGGCGCCGGCAGCAGGTAGCGGGGGAACAGGCCGGCGCGCGCGCCGGCTTCCCAGCCGGCGACCAGGACCACGAAGATCAGCGCCGGGTAGCCGACGCTCGGCACCAGGCTCGCCCACGGCAGGCGCCGCGCCGGCCTCGACGGCGGTGTCGCGGGCGGCGTCATGGGTGGCCGATCGCCAGGCGCAGCGCGTGCTGGTAGGCGACGAAGGCGGCGCTGTCGCGCACGTCGATCGAGCGCGGCCGCGCCAGATCGATGCGCACCTCCGTCGCGATGCGGCCGGGCCGCGCCGACAGCACGATGACGCGATCGGACAGGAACACGGCCTCCGAGATGCTGTGCGTGACCAGGATCGCGGTCGGACGATCGGTCAGCCACAATTCCTGGAGATCGAGATTCATCTGGTCGCGCGTCAGCGCGTCGAGCGCGCCGAACGGCTCGTCCAGCAGCAGGATGCTGGCGTCGTGCAGCAGCGCCCGGCACAGCGCGGCGCGCTGGCGCATGCCGCCGGAGAGCTCCCACGGCCGGCGGTGCTCGAAGCCCTCGAGCCCGACGCGCGCGAGCAACGTCATCGCCTTGGTCCGCGCGGCGGCCTTGTCGAGGCCGCGGATCTCGGCCGGCAACAGCACGTTGCCGAGCACGGTGCGCCAGTCGAACAGGAGGTCCTGCTGGAACACGATGCCGACGTCGGTGACCGGCGCCGCGACCGGCCGATCGGCGATCACGACGCTGCCGGCGGTGGCGCCGACCAGGCCGGCCACGATCATGAGCAGGGTGCTCTTGCCCGAGCCGCTCGGGCCGATGATCGAGATGAACTCGCTGCGCCCGACGCTCAGATTGATGTCTTGCAGCGCCGTGACCGCGCCGTGCTCGCTGCCGTAGACCTTCTCGATGTGGGCGAGCGCGATGTGCGGCGGTTGGGCGGCCGCCGACGCCGCGCCGGCGCTGGCGATGGGGCCGGCCCGCTCCGCCGACCGCGTCGATCCCGGATCAGTTGCCAACGAACGCGTTGGTGAAGAACTGGTCCACGGACGCGGGCTTCGGCATGTCGACATACTCGACGAGGGTCGCTTCGGCCTTCGCCCATTGCTCGGGCGACTGCCAGCCGAACGGCTTGCCCGCGATCGCCGGGATCTCGAGGTAGTGGAACGAGTCGACCAGCGTGTCCTTCAAGAGCGCGGTCTTCTCGCTCAGCAGCGGGTTCGCCTTGACCATGGCGGCGACCGCCTCGTCGGGCTTGGCCTGGGCCTCGATCCACGCCTTGGCGGTGGCGGAGACGAAGCGCCGGACCAGATCCGCCCGCTCGGCGATCGTCTTCTGCGACACGACGATGCCGTGCGCGGGCAGCGCGATGCCGGCGTCGGCGTAATCGAACTTGCCGACGTCTGCGACCCCGACGGCCTGCAGCAGCGGCTTGCCGGCGTAACCGTAGGTCGCGACCGCGTCGGCCTGGCCCTGCGCCAGCGCCGAATATTTGATGCCGCAATCGACCATGACGGTCTTGACGTCGTCCATCGTCAGGTTGATCGCCTTCAGATAGGCGGGCAGATACTTGATCAGCCCGTCGCCGGGGCACATCAGGATGCGCTTGCCCTTCAGGTCGGCCGGCTTGGCGATGCCTTTGCCCACGGGGAAGAACAGCGACAGGGTCGAGCGCTGGAAGATCCCCATGACGACCTTCGCCGGCAGCCCCTGGCTGATCAGCAAGGTCGCCGTCGTCGAGTCCGCGAAGCCGAAGTCGATCGAGCCGTTGCCGACCAGCTGGACCGTGGTCGGCGATCCCTTGCCCTCCTGGATCTCGAGGTCGATGCCGGCGGCGCGGTAATAGCCGTTCGCGACGCCGAGATAGAACGGCGCGTGATAGCCGAGCACGGTCCAGTCGAGCCGCAGGCTCGCCTTCTGCACCGGCTGCGCATCGGCCGACGACGCGGCGCCGGCGATCAGGCCGGCGATCAACCAGGGGGCGGCGACGACCAGGCGCCCGATCAGGCGAAAGAACCGCGACATGTCTCTCCTCCGTGCGCCCGCGCCCATGCAATCGGCGCACCGTCTCAAATTTGCATACAAAATACAACCGCCTTGGCGCCGCCGGCTAGCCGCGCGGCGGCTTCGCGGCGTGTCTGCGCATGCCGCGCAGCAGGCGGCCGGCGGCGCCCTCGACATGCTTGCGGCTGAGCTCGGCCAGGCCGCGCGCGTCGCCGGCGCGGAACGCCTCGAACATCTCGCGATGCTCGGCGTCGGCGTCGCGGACGTTGCCGACCCGACGATGCTCGGACTCGGCGCGGATGTAGGGCTCGACCGCGTCGCGCAGGGTGCCGGCGAGCTTGGCGACGCGCGGCCGCTTGCTCGCCGCGATCATGTGGGCATGGAAGTCGCGGTTGCCGCGGAACCATTCCGAGAAGTGGTCCTTCTTGTTGCGGTCCAGGGCTTCCATGTGCGCCAGGATCTCGCCGACCCGGGCGACGTCGGCTGGGGTGCGCGACAGCGCCGCGAGATGGCCGGCGTGCTCCTCGACGACCGCGCGCAGATCGAAGATCTCGACGATGTCCTTCTGGTCGAGCGTGTTGACCGCGTAGCCGCGGCGCGGCCGCAGCACGATCAGGCCGTCGGCCTCGAGCCGGCTCAACGCCTCGCGCAGCGGCACGCGGCTGACATTGTAGCGCTGGGCGAGCTCCTCCTGGCGCAGCAGCTGGCCGCGCTTCAGCTCGCCGTTGAGGATCTGGAGGCGCAGCCGGTGATAGACCATCTCCGGCAGCAGCGGCTGGGTCGGCTCGTCCGCGGCGGCGGCGCCCGCCTGGCTTTTGACGTCGCTTTTGAAGATTGTATTCAATTTGGCGTCCTGATACGAAATTCCCCAGGATCGGCGCGGGGCGGGACGGCGAATCTTCCGCAGGCCATGAGGCGCGAATGTCGACGATCAGCCAGCAATTGCCCGAGCAGGACTACTCGCGGATCGGCTACAGCTTCTATCACGATCCCGCGATCTACAAGCTGGAACAGGAGCGGGTTTTCCGCGGCCCGACCTGGTCGATCCTCGGCCTCGAGGCCGAGATCCCCAAGGCCGGCGACTTCCGCGTCGTCTATGTCGGCGAGACGCCGGTCGTGCTCAACCGCGACAACGCCGGGCAGGTCCACGCCTTCGTCAACCGCTGCGCCCATCGCGGCGCCGAGATCGTGCGCGAGCCGTACGGCAACGCCGCCGACCACACCTGCATCTATCACGCCTGGTGCTACAGCCATCAGGGCGACCTCCTCGGCGTGCCGTTCCAGAAGGGCGTGAACGGCAAGGGCGGCATGCCGCCCGGCTTCGACATCAGCCGGCATGGTCTGACGAAGCTCCGCGTGACCTGCTGGAAGGGCGCGATCTTCGGCACGTTCAGCGCCGCGACCGAGCCGCTCGAGAGCTATCTCGGGCCCATGATGGTCGAGAATCTCGGCGAGATCCTGAGCCGGCCGATCCGCATCCTCGGCTATCAGCGCCAGCGCATCCACGCCAACTGGAAGCTCTACGCCGAGAACACGCGCGACGCCTATCACGCCAGCCTGTTGCACGAGTTCAACCGCACCTTCGGGCTCAGCCGCTTGACCCAGCGGTCGGGCGGCTATCTCGACGACCGCGGCCGCCACACGCTCCTGTTCCAGCACGCCGGCTCCGACTCCGACAGCGACGCCAACCAGGCCTACAAGGACAACCGCGTGCAGCGCGGCGACTACATGACCTTGGAGGACCGCGATCTCGTGACCACGGTCCGCGAGTGGCCGAGCGGCGTGACGACCCGGATCATGTCGCTGTTTCCCGGCGGCACCTTCCATCAGGTGTCGAACTGCCTGGGCATGCGGCGGGTCCAGACCGTCTCGCCCGACGAGTTCGAGGTCGTGTTCACGATCTTCGGCTATCAGGACGACGACGACACCATGACGCGCCATCGCATCAAGCAGGCCAACATGGTCGGGCCCGCCGGCCTGATCTCGATGGAGGACGGCGAGGCGCTCGAGCTGGTGCAGCGCGCCAGCCTGGCCGAGCAGCAGGCGTGCGCCGTCGTCGAGATGGGCGGCGTCGGGCCGATCGTCAGCCTCGACACGCGGGTGAACGAGATTCCGATCCGCGGCATGTGGTCGTACTACAGCGAGCTGATGGGCTACGCGGCGGGGGCGTCGCGGTGACCGCGGTGAGCCCGGCGATCAAGGCCGTGATCGACGCGTTCATCGTGTCGAGCGCGATGCTGATCGACCGCGACGACCTCGACGCCTGGCTCGACCGCTTCGAGGACGCGGCGCGCTACATCGTCACCTCGCGCGAGAACCAGAGCCTCGGCCTGCCGGCCGCGCTGATCCATTGCGACAGCAAGGCCAGCCTGAAGGACCGCCTGGTGGCGCTGCGCCACGCCAACAAGTTCAATCCGCACTACGACCGCCACATCATGGGCGGCACCGTCATCACGTCGGTCACCGGCGACATCGCCGCCGTCGAGTCGAACTTCATGATCGTGCAGTCGACCAAGACGGGGCAGTCGCGCCTGTTCTGCGCCGGCTGCTATTTCGACCGGATCCGCGTGTCGGGCGGGGCCGCGCGCTTCGTCGAGCGGGTCGCCGTGCTCGACACGTTCGCGGTTCCGACCTTGCTCGCGACCCCGGTGTAACGCCAAGGTCTATCCCACGCCCCATCTCGGAGGAACCATGGGAAAGCTCCGCCACATCGCGTTCTCGGTGCCCGATCCGTGGAAGGCGGCCGAGTTCTACCAGCGCGCCTTCGACATGCGCAAAATCGGCGAGACCGACTCGCCGCTCGCCAGCGGCGTCTATCTGAGCGACGGCGTGGTGAACGTGGCGCTGCTGCACTACAAGAGCGACGAGTATGCCGGGTCGCGCGGCAAGGATTACGTCGGCCTGCACCATATCGGCTTCTGGGTCGACGATCCGCACGAGGCGCGCCGGCGCATCGAGGCGGCCGGCGGCCGGCACTGGATGGGCGAGGTGCCGGGCGACGACCCGAACGCGGCCAATCTGTTCTACGAGGTGAAATTCCACGACCCGAACGGCGTCGTCGTCGACATCAGCGCCCACGGCTGGGGCGGCGCGATCAAGGACGTCGCCAAGGATGGGGCCGAGGACGTTGCCAAGGACTGAGCGGACGGAGGCGAGCATGGCGGCCCGAGATTTTGCGGGGAACTCTGCGGCTCTGGACACTTTCTTCAGCGACCTGGAGCGCGCGTCGCTCGACATCCCGGGCTCGGCCGGCCGGCCGGTGGTGCGGCCGAAGGAGCAGCTGGTGCGGCCGTTCATCTGGAAGGACGCCGAGGTCCAGCGGCTCCTCAAGATGAGCGAGCACGTCAAGCTCGGCGAGCGCCGGATGCTGCGCTTCATGAATCCCGGCACGCCGGACTGGAAATACGTCACGCCGACGCTGTCGGTGTCGATCCAGCAGATCCTGCCGGGCGAGCTGGCGGTGCCGCATCGCCACACCGCGAACGCGATCCGCTTCTTCCTCAAGGGCCGGTCCTACACGACCGTCGAGGAGGACAAGTGCGTGATGGAGCGCGGCGACCTCATCGTCACGCCGGGCTGGGAATGGCACGACTACGGCAACGAGGGCACCGAGCCGGGCGTCTGGATCGACGCGCTCGACCTGCCGCTGATCCAGTATCTCGACTCGTGCGGCTACCTGAAGTCGATCGAGGAGGAGATCGGCTACGAGGTGTCGCGCAAGAAGAAGCTGCCGGTGCGCCGCGCCGGCATCTCCGAGGACCGCTACAGCGCCGTCGGCCTGCGCCCGATGACGCGGACCGCCGGCACGTCGCAGCGCAACGGCCTGATCCATTATCGCTGGGCCAACACCCACGCCGCCCTGAAGCGGCTGGCGCAGCACGAGTCCGACCCGTTCGACGACGTGATGATGGAATATGTCGATCCCGCGACCGGCGGCTCGGTCTACCCGACGTTCGCCTGCTGCATCCAGATGATCAAGCCGGGGGTCAAGACCAAGGCGCATCGCCAGGCGAGCTGCGCGGTCTACTACGTGCTCGAGGGCAAGGGGCGCAGCGTCGTCGACGGCGAGGCCTACGCGTGGAGCGCCGGCGACTTCTTCGTCGTGCCGTTCTTCCACTGGCACGAGCACGCCAACACCGGCAAGGCGCCCGCGATCCTGTTCTCGCTGCAGGACTTCCCGCTGATGAAGAACCTGCAGATCTATCGCGAGGAAGCCCACCCGGACGGTCACCAGAAGGTCAAGTGATCGCAGCGCTGCGGTCCGGTCTGCTCAAGGACTGAAATCCGCTCCGGCGTCCATCGCGCCGCGTCGGCGCGTGCGTCGCGCGTCCAGAGTCGCGGCAAATTCAACCTGCGCGGCAGGCGTCAACAGCCTGTTAAGCAAATTCGGATGATCTGGGCGACCGATCCCGTGCCGCCCGGAGGAGAGGGTTGCGCCGCATCCTCGATGTCATCGCCGCCGCGCGTCGGACGCCCAATCCGTGGGTGCTGCCGGTGCTGGCCGGGGGCGGCCTGCTGCGCTGGACTGCCGCGAACCTCGCGACCTGCGGGCTCTATTTCGCGCTCGGCTGGATCGTCAGCCGGTTCTTCGCAGCCTACGGCCTGTTCCCGGCGCCGATCTGGCTGCCGACCGGGATCGCCGTGGTCGCCGCGATGGTCGGGCAGGCGCGGATGTTCCCGGGCATCTTTCTCGGCTCGTTCCTGACCAACGCCGTGCTGTTCGCGGCGCCGCTCCACGTCACCGCGCTGATCTCGTTCAGCAACGCGCTCGGGCCGGTGGCCGGCGCGATCGTGATGCGCCACCTGCGGCCGCAGCGCGGCTTGTTCACCTCGCTCTACGGCGTCGTCTCGTTCGTGTTCTGCACGACCTTCCTGAGCCCGGCGATCATCGCCGGCGGCGGCGCGCTGGCGCTGATGATCGGCCAGCCGTTCGATCCGACCCGCTTCTATTCGATCTGGGTGAACTGGTGGCTGTCGGACAGCGGCGGGTCGCTCTATCTCGCGCCGTCGCTGGTGCTCTGGCTCGGCCTCGAGCGCGAGCCCGAGGGTTACGCGAGCGACGTCCGCGAGGGCTGGCTGCGCCACCATCTTGCGGTCTGGCTGTGGATCGCCGCGGTCAGCATCGCGCTGTTCCTGACGCCGCCGCTGCAGGGCACGTACATCCGCGCGGTGTTCCCGTTCCTGCTGGTCGTGCCGGTGTCGTGGATCGCGCTGCGCATGTCGCTGCGCTCGGCCTACACGCTGGTCACGCTGGTCGCCATCATCGCGACCGCCGGCACGGTCGCGGGCTACGGCCCGTTCCAGGCGCCGAGCCTGGCCAATCCGCTGCAGCTGGTCGGCACGCTGGTCGTGCTCCTGGCGATGAACGTGCTCACCATCGTGGCGCTGGTCAGCGAGCGCCATGAGGCCGAGACGGCCAACCGGGCGAAGTCGATGTTCCTCGCGACGACGACCCACGAGCTGCGCACGCCGCTCAACGCGATCATCGGCTTCTCCGAGCTGATCCGGAACCCGCCGGCCGGCAGCCTGCCGGAGCAGCAGCACGACGCGTACATGCGCCTGATCCTGTCGAGCAGCCAGCATCTGCTGTCGCTGATCAACGACCTGATGGCGATGTCGCGCATGGAGGCGGGACGGCCCGACCTGCTCGACGAGCCGATCGCGCTGGCGTCGGTCGCGGTGGTCGCGTGCGACCTGATCGCGGTCGAGGCGCGCGCGAAGCAGGTCGCCGTCGAGACCGACATCGCCGACGTCACGGTGCGGGCGGACGTCAAGGCGATGCGCCAGATCCTCCTCAACCTCTTGTCCAACGCGGTCAAGTTCACCCCCGCGGGCGGTCGCGTCCGCCTGGCGACCGGGCGCGAGCCCGACGGCAGCTTGATCATCCGCGTGTCGGACACCGGCGTCGGCATCCCGCGCGACGCGCTCGACCGCGTGTTCGAGCCGTTCGCGCGGGTGCATCGCGACCGCACCGAGGGCACCGGGCTCGGCCTGTCGATCACGCGCGGCCTCGTCACGCTGCACGGCGGCACGATCACGCTCGACAGCGACGTCGGCAAGGGCACGGTGGCGACGATCCGGCTGCCCGCCGAGCGCGTCGTCCGGGCGCCGCTCCCGGCGCACGGCCCGACCGCGGCGGCATAGCGGCTCGCCTATCGGACCTGGCTGGCGGCCGCCTCGAAGAGCTGGCGGATCCAGCGGTGCGCCGGCCGGGCGTCGTACCGGCGGTGCCAGTAGAGCCGCCACGAGAATTCGTTGCCGCCGACCGGGAGCGCGCGCACGACGAACCGGCCATCCCGGTTGAGCCGGCGCATCATGCTCTCCGGCAACGCGGTCACG
>DATJNS010000397.1:0-4492 GCA_035507915.1 Candidatus Sulfotelmatobacter sp. | reverse complement strand
AGCGCGTCGATGAAGCTCGCCATGCGGCGGCGCAGCGCCGCATCGGGCAGGCGCCCACGCAGCGCGCCGAGATTGTCGACCATGTGCGCCGGATCGCGGGTGCCGGGGATCACCGCGGTCACGCGCTCGTCGCCCAGCAGGTACTTGAGGAAGAACTGTGCCCAGCTCTCGGCGACATCCTTGGCCCAGTCGGGCAGCGCCTGGCCGCGCACGGCGCGGAACAGCCGGCCCCGCCCGAACGGCAGCGCCGTCAGCACGCCGGCCCCGACCTCGGCCGCCGCCGGCAGGATGCGCTTCTCGGCCTCGCGGTCGTCGATCGAGTAGTCGATCTGCACGAAATCGGGCCGCTCCCGGCGCAGCACCGCCTCGATCGCGTCGAACGCGCGGTGGCTGGTCGACGTGATGCCGACATAGCGGCAGACGCCGCGCGCCTGCCACGCCTTGAAGGCCGCCAGCGACTGCTGCGGGTCGCGCACGTTGTGGCGCTGCAGCAGGTCGAGCGTCGCAGTCCCGAGGCGCGCCAGCGAACGGTCGAGCTCGCGCTGCTCGGAGGTCTCGAGCTTGGTCGCGATGAAGATCCGGTCGCGCCAGTGGCCGGCCGCGAGCACGCCGCCCAGCACGCGCTCCGCATCGCCGTAGGACGACGCCGTGTCGATCAGCCGACCGCCCGACTCGACGAGCGCGCGCACGACTGCGGCGGCGGCGTCGCGCGTCTTGGCGTCGTCGTCGTCGAACACCTCGGCGGTGCCGAGCCCGACCGCCGGCAGGCGCTCGCCGGTGCGCGGGATCGCGCGTGTGAGCAGCGGCGCCGCGGGCGCCGCCCAGGCGGATCGCGCCAGCAGCGCGGCGCCCAGCGCGCCCGTCCGCACCATGACGTCGCGGCGGCCGATCAGAGACCCTGAGCCGTGCCGACCGCTCATTTGCACGATGACGCCGCGACGCCGACCCAGGCGCGGCGATCGCCGTCGCGGAAACAGCCCTCGATCCACGTGCCGCTGAAGTCGCCGTTCTTCGTCGTCAGCTCACCGCGGCCGTTCGCCCGGCCGTCGCGCCATCCGCCGGCGTAGCGGAAGCCGTCGGCCGAGATGTAGCTGCCCTGGCCGTCGAATTTTCCGGCGACCAGGTCGCCTTCGTAGCGGTCGGCCGGACGATCGTTGGCGAACCACTGCAGCACGCCGTGGCCCTGCGCGACGCGGTTCTGGCAGGGTCCGCTCCAGCTGACCGTGAGATTCGGCTTGGGGTTGGTGTTCCAGATGCGGCAGCCGGTGCGCGTGTCGGTGATCCAGCCGGGCCCGGGCGGCGGCGCCTGCGCGCGCGCCGACGCCGCGGCGATCAGGATGCAGGAAACGACGATGACGACGCGCGCGATCACGACGACCAGTATGGCACGACACCCGACGGCGCCAAGCGCGACGACGCCGCTGCGGCGCCGGCACGGCATGGGACAGACGTCGCGGTCCCACGGTACCATGCGGCCATCGGCGAACCGCGCCGAGGCGCTAGGATCGCGGGCACGATGATCGCACCGAGCCACAGGGACGGGGAGCGGTTCGGGTCCATGGCCGACCGGCGCGCGTGCCGCGGCGGAACCGCGGCCCCATGACGCGGCGTCGCCAGCCCTCGGGCGTGGTGCCCGCGGCGTCGGCCTTCGAGCGGGCGCGCGCGCTGCACCAGCGCGGCATGCTGGCCGACGCCGAGCGGCTGTACGAGCAGGTGCTGGCGCGTCAGCCCGATCATTTCGGCGCGCTGCATGCCTTCGGCCTGCTGCGTCTGCGCCAGAGCCGGTTCGACGACGCCGTGGCGCTGCTCGAGCGCGCGACCGCGTGCAATCCGCCCTCCGCCGAGGCGGCCAACGATCTCGCGGTCGCGCTGCATTCGACCGAGCGTCTGGAGGAGGCGCTGGCGGCCTATCATGCGGCGCTCGCCCTCAAGCCCGACTTCCTCCCCGCGCTCGACAATCTGACGCGTGCGCTGCTGACGCTCGGGCGTCCCGCCGAGGCGGCCGAGCAGTACCGGCGCGTGGTCGCGCTCCAGCCCGGGTCGGCCGACGCGCACAACAACCTCGGCGTCATGCTGGGCGCGACCGGCGCGCTCGACGAGGCGCGCGCCTGCTACGAAGCGGCGGTCGCGCTCAAGCCCGACTTCGCCGATGCGCACAACAATCTCGGCATCGCGCTGACCGGGCTCGGGCGCTTCGACGAAGCGCTCGCGAGATACGAGCGCGCGCTCGCCGTCGCTCCCGGCTTCGTCGAGGCGCTGAGCAACCGGGGCAACGTGCTGTCGACGCTCGGCCGCCATGACGCCGCGCTCGGCAGCCTCGATGCCGCGCTCGCCATCGATCCGCGCCACGCCGCCGCGTGGTCGAACAAGGGCCACGCGCTGATCCAGCTCAAGCGCGAGGCCGCGGCGGTCGATTGTCTGCGCGCTTCGATCGCGATCGATCCGCGCCGCCCGGAGGATCATCGCAACTTGAGCTCGGCGCTGCAGATCCTCGGCCGCGCCGACGAGGCGCGCCAGGCGATCGAGGCGGCGCTCACGCTGGCGCCGGGGCGCGTCGAGCTCTATCACCTGCTGGTCGACCGCAAGCGCTTCGTCGATCGGAACGATCCGCACCTCGCGGCGATGGAGACGCTGGCGCAGGACATCGGCGCCTACGCCGAGGCCGACCAGGCCAACCTGCACTTCGCGCTGGCCAAGGCCTACGAGGATCTGGGCGAGCCGGCGCGCGCCTTCCGGCACCTGCTCGACGCCAACGCGCTCAAGCGAAGCTCGATCGCCTACGACGAGGCGGCCGCGCTCGGCCAGCTCGCGCTGATCGGGCAGACGTACGCGCCGGCGCTGCTCGGCCGCCTGCAGGGCGTGGGCGATCCCTCGCCCGTGCCGGTGTTCATCGTCGGCATGCCGCGCTCGGGCACCACCTTGGTCGAGCAGATCCTGGCCGGCCATCCGGACGTCCACGCCGGCGGCGAGCTCGAGGATTTCCCGCGCGCCATGCTGCGCGTCGCGCTGCCCGACGGCACCAAACCGGCCTTGCCCGAGGAGGTCGCGCGCCTGTCGGCCGAGATGCTGCGCGCGCTCGGCGCCGACTATTTGGCGGCCGTGCGCGCGCTCGCGCCCGCGGCGCCGCGCATCACCGACAAGCTGCCGCTGAACTTTCCCAACGTCGGCCTGATCCACCTGGCGCTGCCCAACGCGCGCATCGTGCACGTGCGCCGCGACCCGATCGACACCTGCCTGTCGTGCTTCACCAAGAACTTCGTCGGCGACCAGCCCTACGCCTACGAGCTCGGCGAGCTCGGGCGCTACTACCGCGCCTACGCGGCCCTGATGGCGCATTGGGCGCGCGTGCTGCCGGCCGGCGTCATGCTCGAGGTGCGCTACGAGGCCGTGATCGACGACCTCGAGGGCGAGGCGCGCCGGCTGGTCGCCCATTGCGGCCTGGCGTGGCACGACGCATGCCTCGCCTTCCACCGCGCCGAGCGCCCGGTGCGCACGGCGAGCGCCGGGCAGGTGCGCCAGCCGCTCTACCGCAGCGCGGTCGGCCGCTGGCGCGCCTACGGCGATTTGCTGGCGCCGCTGCTCGCCGCGCTCGGCGTCGACGCCGCGGCGGGCGCGCCCGCGCCGTGATGCGGCGTCGTGCGCCCTGGGCCGCGCTCGGCGGCCTGCTGTGCCTGCTCGCAATCCCGGCCGCGGCGGCGCCGGTGTGCACGCTCGTCGTGGAAGCGGACAGCGGCCGTGTGCTCGAGCGCGCGGGGGCGCAATGCGACACGCGCAACAGCCCCGCGTCGACCTTCAAGCTGGCGCTCGCGGTGATCGGCTACGACGCCGGCATACTGATCGACGCGCACACGCCGGCGTGGCCGTACAAACCGGAGTACGACGCCTCGTTCGCGAGCTGGAAGCGGACCGTCGACCCGACCAGCTGGCTGCGCGACTCGGTCGTCTGGTACTCGCAGGAGCTCACGCGCCGGCTGGGCGCCGCGCGCTTCCAGCAGGCCGTCGACCGGCTCGACTACGGTAATCGCGACTTCGCCGGCGATCCCGGGCGCGATAACGGCTTGACCAACGCCTGGCTCAGCTCGTCGCTCGAGATCTCGCCCGTCGAGCAGGTGGGCTTCGTGCGCAAGCTCCTCGGTCGCCGCCTGACGCTGTCGCCCACCGCCCAGGCGCGCGCGATCGCGATCGTGCCGCAGTTCCCGCTGCCCGACGGCTGGACGGCGCACGGCAAGACCGGCAATGGCTCCCAGCTCGGCGCGGACGGCGCGCTCGATCGTGACCGTCAGCTCGGCTGGTTCGTCGGCTGGGCCGACAAGCCCGGCGCCCGCACGGTCGTGTTCGCGCGCCTGCTCAAGGACGACGCCAAGGTCGAGGGCTATGCCAGCATCCGCGCGCGCGACGGCCTGCTGGCGGACCTGCCGGGGTTGCTGGCGGATCGGTGAAAAGCTGGCGCACCCGACAAGATTCGAACTTGTGACCTCTGCCTTCGGAGGGC
>DATJNS010000396.1:0-3503 GCA_035507915.1 Candidatus Sulfotelmatobacter sp. | reverse complement strand
GCCGCCACCAATTCTAGCGGGGAGATGAACTCGGATGCGCGAGCGCGTCCTTGATCTGCGCCGTGATCGCGTCGAGGTCGGCGTCGGGGCCGAGCGTCAGATACACGTCGTCGCCGACGATGCGCAGCTCGGTCTTGCCGTGTTCGTGCGTCAGAGTCGCAGGGTGCAGGGTCAGAGCCACGGGCACGGGCACGGGACGCGGCGCGGCGGGCACCGCAGCGGGCTTGGTCGCCGGCGGGTGCGCCGGCGGCGCGGTGGCCGTCGGACGGACGGGCGGCGCGACAGCCGGCGCCACGGAAGGTGTGACGGGCCGCGTCACGGGCGTCGGCGGTGGTGCGGCCGGCGGTACGGCGAGCGTGGCGACCACGGCCGCGGGCGGCGCCGGCGGCGGCGCGGCGGTGAAGAGCGCGGGCGGCGGCGGCGCGACCGCCGGGGCAGGCTTGGGCTCGGGCGCTGCGGGCGGCGGCTCGCGCGCCGCGACGACGACGGGCGGTGGCGGCGGTTGGGCTGCGGTGGCGGCGGCCGTCGGCGCTTCCGTCGGGGCGCTGGCGACGACCGCTAGCGGCCGCGCAGGGGCCTCGACGGCCGGCGGTGCGGCGGGCAGCGGTTGGGCCGCGGCCTCGATGACCGGCGGCGTCGGTGCGCCGCCGCGCATGAAGGCGATCCACGCCGACAGGGTGACGAAGCGACAGCCGCGCTCGCGCAACGCGGTGATGATCTCGGGCAGCGCGTGCTCGGTCCACGGGTAGGTGGCGTGCAATAGCACGACCAACGCCGGGCCGGCGCCGGCATCGACCCGGGCCGCCAGCATGCCGGCGTCGTGATACTCCCAATCGCGCACGTCGAGGCTCCACAGCACGGTTTCGAGCCCGACGCTGCGCGCGCTCGCGATCACGCGCGCGTCGTAGGCCGCGTAGGGCGGCCGGAACAGGGTCGGCCGGGCGCCCAGCCCGGTCAGGATGCGGTTGGCCTCGGCGAGGTCGGCGCGCTGCGCGGCCGGGCTCATCTTGGCGAGGTTGTGGTGGGCGAGGCTGTGGTTGCCGATCTCGTGGCCGTCGGCGACGAAGGCGCGCACCACGTCGGGATGGCGCGCCGCGGTCGCGGCGACTGGGAAATAGGTGGCGACCACGTGCTCGCGCTCGAGAATCTCGAGGATATGCGGCGTGATCTCGTTGGGGCCGTCGTCGAAGGTCAGCGCGCAATGCTGCCAGCCCTCGCGGGCGATGCGGGCGGGGCTGACCGTGCCGCCGTGGTGCGGCAGCGCGTAGTCGGGCGCCGGCGCGAGGCTGCGGCGGCCGAGCTTGGCGACCACCGGCGCCGCGCCCAGGCTGGGCGGCGCCGGCGGATCGGCGGCGCGCAGCGGCGCGGCGAAGCTCAGCGCCACGCCGACCGAGAGCGCGATCGGGGCGCACCAGCGGCGGATCATCGGAGCGAGGTTAACCAACATTCCTAACAAATTTATGGGGCCGCCGTCGGGCGCTGGGGTGGGCCACCCAAACATTTCCGCATAGGCCCGGCAACCTAAGTCTACGCACGACGTTTACGGGATAATTGAGACAACGAAGGGGGGCTGCGGGATAGCGCGCGGAATTCAGCAAGCATCACAAGGACTTGTGGTTTCGTTGCGCGACGACCTGGCACAATTCCGAAATTTTTGACGACTAGCCAAGGTTTTGTAGAAAACCTTGGAGTTCGTTTGTGTAAAAGCCTTTTGATTTCTTGAATTTCCGACTCGATTTTGATATCTTGGCTGGTCTTTCGCCGCGCAATCGATTTCATTACATCATTTGGTGAGGCGATCGAGACGATTTACTTCGAATTTGCGGCGCGCGTCTGGTGCAGCGGGGGACTGAGGAGGCGACGATGAGTGGTGGCGCGACGGTCGAACCTGGGATGGACGGCGTTCCGAGCGTGCCGCTCGAACCGGGCAACGGCAACGGCGCGCATCCCGACGCCAACGGCAACGGCGCCGACGCGCTCGGCAACGAGGGCTACGAACTGCTGCACGCGCTGCAGGCGATGCGCGTCGGCGACTTCTCGGTGCGGCTGCCGGGCAACCGGACCGGGCTCGCCGGCAAGATCGCCGACACGTTCAACGAGATCGTCGCCGCCAACGAACGCATGGCGCGCCAGCTCGACCACGTCGGCCAGCTGGTCGGCCGCGAGGGCAAGACCCGGCACCGCGTGCGCTTCGGCGTCGCGAGCGGCGCCTGGAGCGAGATGGAGGACTCGGTCAACACGCTGATCGACGACCTCTTGTGGCCGACCACCGCGGTGACCCGCGCGATCGCGGCGGTCGCCCAAGGCGACCTGATGCAGACCGTCAGCCTCGACGTCGACGGTCGTCCGTTGCAGGGCGAGTTCCTGCGCTCGGCGACCATCGTCAACACCATGATCAAGCAGCTCAGCGTGTTCACCTCGGAGGTCACGCGCGTGGCACGCGAGGTCGGCACCGACGGCAAGCTGGGCGGCCAGGCCCAGGTGCCCGAGGTGAGCGGCGTCTGGAAGGACCTCACCGAGTCGGTCAACTCGATGGCCAACAACCTGACCGGCCAGGTACGCAACATCGCCGAGGTGACGATCGCGGTCGCCAACGGCGACCTGTCGAAGAAGATCACGGTCGACGTGCGCGGCGAGATCCTGCAGCTCAAGGAGGCCATCAACACGATGGTCGACCAGCTGCGCTCGTTCGCCTCGGAGGTGACGCGCGTGGCGCGCGAGGTCGGCACCGAAGGCAAGCTGGGCGGCCAGGCGCTGGTGCCGGGCGTCGCTGGCACCTGGAAGGACCTGACCGACTCGGTCAACGCGATGTGCGGCAACCTGACCGACCAGGTGCGCAACATCGCGCAGGTGACCACGGCGGTCGCGCGCGGCGACCTGTCGCGCAAGATCACGGTCGACGTGAAGGGCGAGATCCTCGAGCTGAAGAACACCATCAACACGATGGTCGACCAGCTGAACTCGTTCGCCTCGGAAGTCACGCGCGTGGCGCGCGAGGTCGGCACCGACGGGCGTCTCGGCGGCCAGGCGCAGGTGCCCGGCGTCGCCGGCACCTGGAAGGACCTGACCGACTCGGTCAACTCGATGGCCGGCAACCTGACCGCCCAGGTGCGCAACATCGCCGAGGTCGCGACCGCGATCGCCGGCGGCGATCTGTCGAAGAAGATCACCGTCAACGTCTCGGGCGAGATCCTGCAGCTCAAGGAGACCATCAACACGATGGTCGACCAGCTGAACGCGTTCGCCTCGGAGGTCACGCGCGTGGCGCGCGAGGTCGGCACCGAGGGCCGGCTGGGCGGCCAGGCCAACGTGCTCGGCGTCGCCGGCACCTGGAAGGACCTCACCGAGTCGGTCAACTCGATGGCCGGCAACCTGACCGCGCAGGTGCGCAACATCGCCGAGGTGACCACCGCGATCGCCAGCGGCGACCTGTCGAAGAAGATCACGGTCGACGTGCGCGGCGAGATCCTGCAGCTCAAGGACACCATCAACACGATGGTCGA
>DATJNS010000395.1:0-24322 GCA_035507915.1 Candidatus Sulfotelmatobacter sp. | reverse complement strand
GGGCGCTCGCGGGGCTTGCGCCCCTGCCGCGAGAGAGTTGTCTGGCGCTCGCGGGGCTTGCGCCCCTGCCGCGCCTTAACGCAGCGAGCGGATGCCCTCGGCGAGCACCAGGAGGTCGGCCGGGTCATGCGGCCGGCCGTTGAACAGCACCTCGTAGTGCAGGTGCGGCGAGGCGCTGCGGCCGCTCGAGCCGAGCAGGCCGACCACCGCATGGCGTTCGATCCGGTCGCCCTCGTGGACGTCGATGGCCGACAAATGCGCATAGCGCGTGTGGATGCCGAAGCCGTGGTCGATCTCGACGACGCGGCCGTAGGCCGGACGGATGCCGGCGAACACCACGGTGCCGGCCGCCGCCGCATGGACCGGCGTGCGCATCGGCGCCTGCAGATCGATGCCGTCGTGGAACGCCGAGCGGTGATTGAAGGGATCGCGGCGGTGGCCGAACGGGCCGGTGACCACCGCCTCGTCGAGCGGCGGCCCCAGCGGCAGCGCCATCACGATCTGGTGCATGAGATAGAGGCTTTGGAGATCGGGCAGCAGCGGCTCGACGTGGCCGCTCGGGGTCAGCGCGGCGCTCGACTTGGGCGGCCAGGGCAGGAACGGACCACCTTGGCCGCTCGGCAGCGCGCGGTTGGCCGACGGCGACGGCGTACGCCGCTTGGGCGCGGGCGCCGGGTCGCTGCCCGGCGCCGAGCGCAGCTCCAGCCGCAGCGAGTTGAACAGCTGCTCCATGTCGGCGATCGCGCCGTTCGTCATCATGCTGAGCTGCTGCATCTGACGCTGGTTCTCGGCCGACAGATCGGCGACCCGGTGCTCGAGGTCGTCGATCTGGTGCTGCATGGCGGCCAGATCGGGCGTCGTGTGGGCCGCCGGGGCCGAGCCGTGCGCCGGCACGGCGGCGGCAGCGGCAACCGGCTTGATCGTGGTCGCTGGGGCGCCATTGGACCCGTGGACGGTCGAATCGGCGACCGCGGGGGCCGGCCGTGTCGACGCGCTACTATGGTCGGCTTGGTCGATCCTGGTCTGGGCGTTGGCGTCGCGCATCGCCGTCACGACGCTCTTCAACGCGCCGTCGATCGTCGGGTCGGCGCAAGCCGCCAGCCCGACCGACGCGACAATGCTAAACCCCAGCTGCGCCAGGCGAATTCTGAATGAGCGCATCACGCTGCCCCTTCCCGACTTGCTGGGCTTTTGCGGTCTCGTGCTGCTGTCGCATGAGATACCGTCGCAACGATAGCCCAGTTATCTTTGATTCGATTGATCTATTTCGTTTTGTTTAGTCAGAATAAGCTTACATTCCGCGTTCGAGGCCATGAGGCGTCTCGAAAGGTGTATAAATCGTTAACACATAAATATTGGGCAAAGCAAGCAGAGCCTGCGCCGGGCTGTGCAGGTAATCAGTGAGGAACACCTGTCGGGTCGACTAGGTGTCCTCCATCGACTCCTCGAAATCCCGTCCTGCTGTCCTGCGGTCACCCGGCTAATCTAGCCGTGGATCGATCCGCGACGAATTCTTCTGCGCGTGTTCGAGATTCACTACGACGGCAGCGAGCGACGCACCAGGGCGGCACCCGCGGCGAGGGACTTCAACTTGTCGTAGGAGAGCGCGCGGGCGAGTGGCGCCATGCCGCAATTGGTGCACGGATACAAATGCTCGGGCGGCACGAACGCCATGGCGCGCCGGATCGTGTCGGCAACTTGCTCGGGCGTCTCGACGCGATCGGTCGCGACATCGATCGCGCCGACCAGCACGTCTTTGCCCTTCAGCAACCCGAGCAGCTCGATCGGCACGCGCGAGTTCGCGCATTCGAGCGACACCTGATCGATGCGGCTGGCCGCGAGCGCAGGAAAAATCTCTTCATATTGGCGCCACTCGCCGCCGAGGCTCACCTTCCACTCGATGTTCGCCTTGATCCCGTAGCCGTAGCAGATATGCACCGCGGTCTTGCAGCGCAGGCCGGCGCTGGCGCGGTGCAGCGCTTCGATGCCCCATTCCTTGACGGCGTCCATGTAGACGTTGAAGGCGGGCTCGTCGAACTGGATGACGTCGACGCCGAGCGCTTCGAGGTCGCGCGCTTCCTGGTTGAGCAGATCGGCGAATGCCATCGCCATCTTCACGCGATCGCCGTAATGGCCGTCGGCCAAGGTGTCGACGATGGTCATCGGCCCGGGCAGCGTGAACTTGAGCTTGCGGGTGGTGTGGGCGCGCGCGATCCGCGCCTCGGTCGCGTGTACCGTCGTTTTGCGCCGCAGCGCCGCCGTCACGGTCGGCACCTGGGCGTCGTAGCGATTGTTGCGGATCCCCATGGTGACCCGCTTGGCGAAGTCGACGCCCTCGATGTGCTCGAGGAAGCCGTGGACGAAATGCTGCCGCGACTGCTCGCCGTCGGTCACGATGTCGATGCCGGCGTCCTCCTGCTCCTTGAGCGCCAGCACGGTGGCGTCGCGCTTGGCCTCGCCGAGCGCGGTGCCGGCGGCCTGCCAGGGCGCCCACAGCATCTCGGGCTTGGCGAGCCAGGACGGCTTGGGCAGGCTGCCCGCGATCGTGGTTTCGAGCATGACGTGTCCTCCGAGATTTTCGTTGCCGGACGCTTCCAAGCGCGGCGCATCCGTGCGCGGCGCAGAGCGCGCGGCATCCTAGCGACGGCCCCTGGCAGGGCCAAGCGTGGGCACGGTGGGCGGGCGCGGGCTTGCCGGCGCCCGAGCCTACTCGGCCGGCACCGCGACGCCGGCGGCAGGTTTGGCGACGGCGCGCGCGCTGCCCATGAAGAGCAGGCTTCCGAGCAGCAGCACCGCGACCAGGACGAGCACGAGATCGGGACGGCCGGCGTCGATCAGGAAACCGTACGGCACCGGCGTGAGCGCTGCGCCGAGCGGCAGGCCGGCGCTGACGAAGCCGAACACCTTGCCCATCTGACCGGGCGGCGCCGCATCCTTGACCATGACGTCGCGCGGCGTGCGGCTGGCGCCGACCAGGATGCCGGCGACGAACAGCACGCCGACGGTCGGGAGATCGCCCAGCGACACCGTCGCGACCACCAGGATCAGCCCGGCCGCGAGGATCGTCAGGGTCACGACGAACGTCAGGAGCCGGCGCGTGCGGTCGACCGCCCAGCCGCCGACCAGGATGCCGCTGGTCGCGCCCACCAGGTAGCCGGTCAGCGCCGTCGAGCCGCTCTCGAGGCTCATGCCGTGCACGGTATGCAGCACCGTGATGAGCCACGCCTGGATCCCGGCGCCCGACATCGCGCTCAGCAGGAAGAAGCCGAAGAACAGGAGGATCGGCCGCGTCATCAGGAGCGCGCTGCCGCTGATCATCGAGCCTGCGCTCGACCCGTGCGGCCGCGTCTGATCGGTCAGGATCCGGCTTTGCCAGAGGATCGCGAGCACCATCGGGATGCCGATCAGGCCGACCGTCAGCAAGGTCGCCCGCCAGCCGATCGCCAGCAGCAGGATGGCCGTGACCGGCGGCGCGATCGACGAGCCGACATTGCCGCTGAAGGTGTGGAAGGCGAACGAACGGCCCATGCGCTCGTGCGCGATCGAGCCGGATAGGATCGCGTAGTCGGCCGGGTGGATCACCGAGTTGCCCATGCCCGACAGCATGGCGAGCAGGACGAGCTGCCAGTACGCGGTGGCGAACGACATCGCGGACACCGAGAGCGCCATCAGGAGGGTGCCGCCGATCAGGAAGCGCCGGGCGCCGTAGCGGTCGACCAGGAAGCCGACCGGCGTCTGCAGGAGCGCCGTGGTCGCCGACATCAGGGCGACCGACAGACCGAGCTCGGCGAACGACACACCGAACGTCTTCTGCCACGCCAGGAACAGGGGCGGCAGGCAGATGCCGTAATAGTGCGACAGGAAATGGCCCGTGCCGATCAGGGCGTTGACCCTGGCGGCGCGACCGAGCGCAACCTTCATGGGCCCTATGCTGTCACACCGGAGCCCGGGTTTGCACCCCTCGGGAGCGCATAGCTCCGGTCCCTCAGTCGAAGACCTCGGGATTGACCACGTTCTCGCGGATCGGGGCGCCGTCGAGCACGCTCAGGATGTTGCGCATCGCCATCACGCCGGCGCGCTCGGCCGACTCGACCGTGCCGGCGGCCATGTGGGGCGACGCCACCAGGTTCGGCAGCTTCAGGAGCGGATTGTCGGTCGGGGTCGGCTCCTGCTCGAAGACGTCGAGCCCGGCACCGGCGAGCTTGCCCGTGGTCAGCGCCTGGTAGAGCGCGGCCTCCTCGACCAGCCCGCCGCGCGCCGCGTTGACTAGGTAGGCCGACGGCTTCAGCCGGGCCAGCCGAGCGGCGCCGAACATCCCGACGGTTTCCTTGTTCTTCGGGCAGTGGATGGTGACGAAATCGGCCCGCGGCAACGCGGCGTCGAGATCGGCGACCGGCTCGCAGCCGGCGGCGCGGATGGTCTCCGCCTTCACGTATGGATCGTAGACCAGCACCGTCATCTCCAGGCCGAGGCAGCGCTTGGCGACCCGCGTGCCGATGCGTCCGAAGCCGACGATCAGCAGCGTCTTGCCGAAGAACTCGACGGGCCGATCGGCGGCCTTCTCGCCCCATTTCCCTGCCACCACGAGGTCGTGGAGGCGGCGCCCGCGCTTGGCCACCGTCATCATCAGGTAGAGCGTCTGCTCGGCGACCGAGACCGAGTTGGCGGTGCCGATGACCATCAGGGGGATCTTGCGCGCCGTCAGCGCCGGCACGTCGACCGCGTCGTAGCCGACGCCGAGCCGGGTCACCACCTTGAGGCGCGGCGCGGCGGCGACCTCGGCGGCGCCGAACGGCGACGGGCCGCCCAGCGCGATGCCGTCGAGCTCACGCAACATGGCGTGGAACTCCGCCGCTTGGGTGCCGGCCGTATAGGGCCGCGCCTCGACGTCGTCGCGCGTCGCGATGAAGTCCCAGCCCGCCTTGGCCATCGTGGTGGACGCCAGCACCTGCTTCTTGTTGGTCGCCATGATCGCCTCCTCGCGGGCCCGATAGTTGCCCCTCCGGCAGCGCTTGACCAGGGCGAAGGCCCCGACCGCCGGAGCGAATCGGCGGCGGCCGGGCGACACACGGGCGATGCCGCACCGACATGTCGATGCGTCGCGGCGCAATGCCGGACGCCGTAGAGCGTCGGATCGCACGGCTGCGCGGCGCCGTCACCGCAGTGTCGTCGCGTGGTCACCAGCCCGTCACGCAGCCGTGCTACGCAGCAGCCCCAAGGGAAAGGACCCGCCGTCATGGCCAAGCTCTGGCGCCTCGTCGATGCCATGCGGAGCTTCGCCCGGCACGCCTCCGACAAGCGCCGCTTCAGGGGCTGGCACCGCGAGCGTCAGCGCCGCCGCGCCCACTGAGGCGTTCTTCTTCAGATCCGCCGCGCCCGCCGTCCGCGCTAGACTGCCGGCGTGTGAACGGCGGAGGGCTCATGAGCGACACGATCCTGCGCGGCCGCTACGTGCTGACCGACGCGCGCCGGGGCGCCGCCGGCGTGCTCGCGGACGCCGCCGTCCGGGTCGCCGGCGACACCATCGCCGAGGTCGGGCCATTCGCCGAGCTCAGCGCCCGCCATCCCCAGGCGACCGTCAAGGGCAACGGCAAGCAGCTCCTGATGCCGGGGCTGATCGACGCGCACTGTCACGGCCGCGGGCTGTCGCCGATCCAGAAGGGTGTGCGCCACGACTATCTGGAGAACGCGCTGTTCGACTGGGCCTTCATGCCGGTGCTGCCGCCCGAGCTTTGCGCCGGCCTGACCGCGGTGCGCCACCTGCGCGGCGGCTGCACGACGGTGCACCACAACGGCTTCGACACCGACGGCGCCGGCGCGGGCGAGTACGCCGAGCGCGCCATCGCGACCTATCTCGACAGCGGCATCCGGCTGGCCTTCTCGCCCGGCATCCGCAACCTCAACAAGCTCGCGCTCGACGAGGCCGGCTTCATCAAGACGCTGCCGGCGGATCTCAAAGCCTGGGCCGAGAGCCACGCGACCGGCGATCCCGCCGCGCTGGCCGACGCCTATTTCGCGTTGTTCGAGCGGCTGCACGCGCGGTTCGACGGACCCGGCACGCGCATCCTCCTGTCGCCGTCATGGGCGCATGGCGCCACCGACGACTTCCTGCGTCGAACCAAGGCGATCTCAGAACGCCTGGGCGCCGAGATCCACATGCATCTGCTCCAGACGCCGATCCAGAAGGCCTACGGCCTGCGCGCCCACGGCAAACCGACGCTCGAGTGGCTCGACGGCCTGGGGCTGGTCGACCGCAACGTCACGTACGGCCACGCCATCCACGTCACGCAGGCCGACATCGAGCTGATGGCGCGCCGCGGCGCCTCGGTGACCACGCACCCGAGTTGCAATCTCAACATGCGCAACGGCCTGGCGCCGATCTGGCACATGGTCCAGGCCGGCGTGAACGTCGCCATGGGGATGGTCGACAAGACGATCAACGACGACGAGGACGCGGTCATGGAGCTGCGCATGATCCACAAGCTCCATCGCACGCCGGATTTCGATCTCGAGAAGCCGGCGCTCGACGCCTACGCCGTGCTCGCCATGGGCACGGTGAACGCGGCGCGCGTGTGCGGCTTCGCCGACCGGTTGGGGGCGCTCGCGCCCGGCATGAAGGCGGACGCCGTCCTGGTCGATCTCGAGGGCGTGCTGGAAGATCCGTGGCTCGACCCGTCGCTCGACATCGTCGAGGCGTTCCTGCACCGCGCGCGCGGCACCGACGTCAACACGGTGATGGTCGGCGGCAAGCTCGTGATCGACGATCACGTCTGGCGCACGGTCGACGTCGCGGCGCTCTACGACGAGATCCGCAAGGTCGTCGCCAGGGGCATCGGGGCCGAGCAGCGCCGCGCCGCCGAGACGCTGCAGCGGTTGAAACACCATGCGCACGCCTGGTACGCCGGCTGGTCGGAGCCGATGCTGACGCGGCCGTACTACGTGTGGAACAGCAGCGAGTAGGCGGGCGCTAGATCGACTGGTCGATCGTCCGCTTGACCGGCGGTTCGCCCGGTACCTGATCGCTCTTGGGCGAGCGGCCGTCGGCGCGGGTCACGCGGCCGTCGCTGTGAACGATCCGGCCGTCCGAGGTCTCGCGGCCGCCGAGCGCCGAGCTCGGGTCGGGCGCCTCGAGCGCCGTCAGCGCCAGAATGGAGAACAGCGACAGGGTCGGCGCGCTCATTTCGGTGCCGCCCGAGCCGACCGATGTCGTGCTCGGCGGCGGGCCGCTGCCGAGGAACGCGAGCGCCGGGCCGCGGAGGGTCGACGTCCCCGTGGTGCCGGATGCGCTCGGCGCGCCGCGCGGCGCCATCGACGGCAGGCCGGGCAACCCGGGCACGCCGGAGGCGTCGGCGAACTCGCTCTGCTTGGTCTCGATCGACTGCGCGAACAGCTGGTAGATCTGCCCGACCGTGCGCGGCAGACCGGAGCTGCGGTCGTAGAACACGCTGCGGTTGGCTGCGGCGGCCTGCGGCACCAGATCGGCGGCCGCCTGGCCGGCGTTGTGCTCGATCGCCTTGAGGAAGCGCGTCGCCCCGGCGGCGCCGAGGAAGTGCGCGAGATAAAGCTCGGTCGAGCCGACCGGCCGTCCGAGCTCGCTTTCGAGATATTCCTTGTTCGACAGCGCGAACTCCGCGCCGATCACCGCCGACACCTTCGGGTCCTTGCGCAGATCGAGGATCTGCTGGCGCTCGGCCGGGTCGGCGACGACGTAGCCGCCGCGGCCGTCGGGCTGGATGCGCGACGCCAGGTCGGCGAAGCCGTACTTGGCGCCGTGGGTGCGCATCATCGACAGCCACGTCGAGTCGAGGAACTGGTAGAGCCCGGTAGCGCTCGAGCTGCCCCCGCGCGCGTCGGCCTGGAAGCTGCTCTCCTGCGCGGCCTGGGCCATCAGGTAGCCGAAATCGACGCCGGTCGACTTGCTGGCGTTCTTGATGCCGGTCAGCACCGCATTGTCGATGTTGTAGCCGCCGATCTTGTTCGGCTTGGCGGCGTTGCTGCCGGGATCGGCGAGGCCGGAGAACGGGACGGTCATGGGAACCGCGCGTAAAAGGGAACGGACTCCCCGAACGGCGTCCGGGAAGCCCCTCAAAAGGTCGATTAAAACGGTTTACAATGAATGAACAGTTATCGTTAACGCGGACCGATCACCGTCGACCCTACCGCGAGCGCGCCAGGCGCGTGGCGGCGGGCAGCGCGGGTCGGTCCGCCACCTCCTTGATCAGCTTGGACAGGATCGCCTCGGCGAACGAGCTGAAATCGTGGGCGATCAGCACGAAGGCGCCGGCGCCGCCGATGACGTTCTCGCGGTAATAGTCGTCGAGCTTGGGCTCCGGCCGGCTGAATGGGTTCGGACGGTCGTTGATGATGGTCAGCCCGTTGATCGTGATGCCGCCCTCGATCGCGGCGTCGCGCGCGAGCCACACGGGCCGGCCGCTGTTGTTGCTGCCGTCGCCCGAGACGTCGATCACCTGGCGCTGGGCGTCGAACCGCTTGGTCGCCAGCAGCTGGACCGAATAGTCGATCGCGCCGCTGATCGATGTGTAGGCGGCGAACGAGCGCGGCGCCGCGAGGACCGCCGCGGCGAACGCCTGCGCGGACGCCGCGTCGCGGATCAGCGTCCAGTCGACCACGGTCTTCTGCTGATCGGCGCCCGACCATTCGACATAGGCGATCGCGATGGCGCCGATCGCGCCGCTCTTGATCGCATTCACCACGTTCGGGTTGACGATCGCGCGGGCATAGCCCTGGCGCTGGAGATCGAACTCGTCGGCGTCGATGCTGCGCGATACGTCGACCGCGAGCACGAGCTCGAGATCGACCGGCGTGGCCGCCCCGGACACGCCGCCGGACGGCGGCGGCGTCTGGGCCGCGGCCGAGCCACCCGCCGCGAGCAGCACGGCGAGCACCCCGATCCTCAAACCGGCGCGCCAGGCGCGCATGTCCGCTCCCGCTCGACCTGTCGGTCGAGGCACTATCCGGGCTGGCCCATCGCAGGCGCAAGGGCAATCGGCGCGGTCGGCGACGACCGCGCGACGCTTCAATCGAACGCGCCGATGCGGGATGATCGGCGCAACCAGCGGGTTCGGAGCGGGGGTTGAGCAGGATGAAGCAGGTCAAGCTGGCCGACACCATCGCGCATGCCATCCGCGACGCCGACAAGCGCTATTTCTTCGAGGACTACACCAAACAGGCGGATGCCGTGCTCGCCGCCCTCAAGAAGGCCGGCATGACCGTGGTGCCCCGCGAGCCGACGCCCGAGATCATCGAAGCCGGCAAGAACAGCCTCAAGTACGGCGCCCAGCGCCCCGGCGACATGCTGCGCGCGCTCTACCAGGCGATGATCGGCGCCGCCAAGTGAGGGGTCAGCGCGTGGGAGGGCGAGGCGGCTGGCCCGGCGTCGGGTGCGCCGGCGCGGCCGGACGGGCGCCGGCCTGGTTCTGCAGCATCAGCTGCACGGTCGGGATGCGCGCCAGGTCGAAGGTCGGCTTGGCGACCTTGGCGCCGCCGGTGCGCGCGATCACGTCCTCGGCCTTGCGCAGCGCCTCGCCCATGTATTCGTGGATGCGCCGGTCGCCGACCTTGATGGTGTTGAGCAAGGTCTGCGCGTCCTCGACCGACAGGCGTTGCGCCTTGATCTCGACCGACAGCTTGCCGTAGGCGTCCTTGGGCGACATCAGGTCGGCGACCGTCAGACCGTAGCGGTTGGGGATGCGCTTGATGATCGCGAAGCTGTCGATCAGCGACAGGCCAAAGAACAGCTTGCGCAGGCATTCGAGCTTGCCGGCCAGGACCGCGCTGTGGAACGGCGTGTTGCCGCGCACGTCCTGCGCCAGCAGCAGCGACATCGCCGGGTTGGCGGGCGCCGCCGAGCCCTTGTCGATCACCAGCACTTCGCGGTCGCCGCCCTCGCTGCGGCCGTTGCGCCGCAGCACCACGATCTCCTCGTTGCGCAGCATGCCGAGGATCAGCGTGATGTAGTTCGGCTGGTCGGCCGCGATGCACTTGTGCAGCAGGCTCTGGAACAGCCGATTGCGGCGCCCGAGCCGACGGTAGAGGAAGACCTGCTGCTGGGCCTTCGCGAGCTGCAGGTCGGTCGCCGCCACGGCGGCCGTGCTCTCCTCGGCGACCCGCTGCAGCAGGTTGAGCAAGCGCTCCGCGACGTCCTTGAGGTCGGTCTCGACCAGGCGCATCAGCACGGTCTCGGCGCGCTTGCCGCCGAGATACTCGAAGAACACTGCGGCCACCTGGGCGCGCTCGGCGTTCTCCATCTTCGGGCTGAGCGCCTGCTCGAGCATGTGGAGGATCAACCGGCCCTGGTTGTTCGTGATGTCCGAGAAGAAGATCCCGGTCATGATCTCGCCGCGCAGCTGCGGCTCGCTGGCGATGCGCGTCGGGAACGAGATCTCGATTTCCTGCAAGGTCAGGGTCTTGGCGCGCAGCATGCTGTTGACCGACTGCCACTTGACCTCGGGGATCAGCAGCCGCGCGAGCGGGCTCTCGTCCTTGTCGTTCTTGCGGCAGTAGTCGATCTCGAGCTGGATCAGCAGCTTGGCGATCTCGAGCGAGTCCTCGTCCTCGCGCTCGGTCAGATTGGCGGCGAGGTAGTGCCACATGTCGTCGCCGCCGTGATCGACGTTGTTCAGGAACTCGACGATGCGGCCCGAGTCGGTGGTGCCGGCGAAGCCGGTGCACATGCGCGTGATGCCGAGCGCCATCGGGATGTCGCCCGCCGAAAGCGCGTATTGCAGGTAGTTTTCGCCCCTGGTGCCCCGCGCGCCGAAGAACGCGGCCTGCGACTCGTCGAGCTTGATCCACTGGTTGAGGAAGGACTCGAGCGCATCCGTGCGGCGCGCGAAGCGCGTGCGGATCTCGGTGTCGAGCGCCTGGATTGCCGGGCTCGGCGTCGGCTTTTCACGGGGACGGGCTGCCGTCGCTTCGTCGGTCATGGACACGCGTTATGCCTATGCTCGGCCGTTCGGGACCGGAGGCAATGCCGGCCCGGATCGCGATCAATAGCAGAGCCGGTGACACTACGACACCGCAACTGCTGATTTCTGGTAAATGCTCGACAAGCTAGCATTCAAGCGTCAATTCGCGCAATTTTATCCATCTCGGCCTCACGCGCACTCGACCGAGCCTCAAACTGCCGGCGCGGCCGCCGTTGGCGCCGGCCCGCTGGCGTGCAGCGCGAGCCGGTAGCCGCGCGCGAGCACCGCCATCAGGGACGGCGGCGTCAGGACGAGGACATCGCGCGGGCGCGCGACCGGCGGGCCGTAACCATCGAGCGACCACGGGAACAGCTGATCGCCCCATTTGAGCAGCGCGGCGTCGGGCCGCTCCGGCAGCGCGACGACACTGCCGTCGGGCAGGTCGTCCGCGCGCATCGGCCGCACGATCTTCCGTCCGCCGACGTCGACGCGCTCGCGGTGCAGCACCGCGTCGAGCTCCGCGACCGGCCGGCCAGCCAGGGCGGGCCAGCACCCGCGGAAGCGCTGGTAGTCGTGCCAGCGGCATTCGGCGCACGGCCGGTGGCCGGCGGCGAACGCCGTCGCCTCGTCGAGAAAAAACAGCTCGGTATAGCGTCGCGGCGTCATCAGCGTGCGCCGGCGCCCTTTGAACGCGAGCCGGCAGGTGATCCAGGCGCGCGTGCGCCACGGGCGGCCGTGGAGCCGTCCCCGATCGTCATGCAGGCAGCCGCGATTGCCCATGAAATCGCCGCGCCCGGCGCTGCCCGCCGGCGGGCTGACGATCGCGCCGAACGGCGTCACGCGATTTTGTCGGGCCATGCCTCCAGTTTCGTCCCGGTCGGTCCGCCGCGCCATGCGCCGCACGCGTTGGGGCATGCGCCGGACGGAGGTCGCGCCGCGTCGATGAGCCGCTATGCTCCGCGCGGCGTCGGCGGACCCGTACGACGCCCACCATCATGCGGAGGGGATTGAGATGCGCGTACTCGCTCGGAGCGCCATGGCGCTCGCGTTCTTGGTCGGCGCGGGGTCGGCGCCGCCGGCCGCGGCCCAGGTCAAGATCGGCGTGCTCAGCGACTTGTCGTCGCTCTACTCGGATATCGGCGGCAAAGGCTCGTTCGAGGCCGCGAAGATGGCGGCCGAGGACGCCGGCGCCGTGCTCGGCCAGCCGGTTCAGGTGATTTCGGCCGACCACCAGAACAAGCCGGACGTCGGCTCGGCGATCGCGCGCCAGTGGTACGACACCGACGGCGTCGACGTCATCACCGACGTGCCGACCTCCTCGGTCGCGCTGGCGGTCAACGAGGTCTCGCGCGAGAAGCAGAAGCTGGCGCTGTTCGTCGGCCCCGCGACATCCGATCTCACCGGCCCCAAATGCTCGCCGTACGCGGCGAGCTGGGTCTACGACACCTATGCGCTCGCCCACGTCACCGGCTCGGCCGTCGTCAAGAGCGGCGGCGATACCTGGTTCTTCATCACGGCCGACTACGCGTTCGGCCATGCGCTCGAGCGCGACACCGCCGACGTCGTGAAGGCCGCCGGCGGCACGGTGCTGGGCGACGTCAAGGTGCCGCTCAACACGTCGGACTTCTCGTCGTTCCTGCTGCAGGCGCAGGGCTCCAAGGCCAAGATCATCGGGTTGGCCAACGCCGGCGGCGACACCATCAACTCGATCAAGCAGGGTGCCGAGTTCGGTGTCGTTTCGGGCGGCCAGAAGTTCGCGGCGCTGCTCTTCTTCCTCACCGACGCGCACACGCTCGGGCTCAAGACCGCGCAGGGCCTCCAGCTCACCGCGCCGTTCTATTGGGACATGAACGACGAGACGCGCGCGTTCTCCAAGCGCTTCGAGCAGCGCATGGGTCATCCGCCGACCTTCACGCAGGCCGGCGTGTACAGCGCGATGCACGCCTACCTCGAGGGCGTCAAGGCGATCGGCACCAAGGAACCCCTCAAGGTCATGGAGAAGCTGCGGGCGACGCCGATCAACGACTTCATGACCAAGAACGGCCGGCTGCGCATCGACGGCCGCCTGATGCGCGACATGTATCTGTTCGAGGTCAAGAAGCCGGAAGAGTCGAAGGGGCCGTGGGACCTCTACAAGCTCGTCAAGGCGGTTCCGGCCGACGAGGCGTACCGTCCGCTCGACGCCGGCGGCTGTTCGCTGGTCAAGAAAGCGGCGGCGAACTAAGGCGTAGCGGCCCGGCGCGGGTCGCCCACGAGGCGTCGCGCGCCGGGCCACTCGACATCGAGGGCATTGTCGCCGAGCATTCGCGGGGCGGATCAGCCAGCGAGGCGGCGATGGATTTCGCGCTTTCCGAGGAGCAGCGGCGCATCCGCGACGAGGTCGCCAAGCTGTGCGCCGGCTTCGGCCCCGACTATTGGCTCAGGCTCGACACCGAGGGCGGCTTTCCCGACGCGTTCCACGCCAGCATGGCCGAGGCCGGCTGGCTCGGCATCGCGATGCCGGAGGCGTTCGGCGGCGCTGGCCTCGGCATCACCGAGGCGGCCTTGATGATGCAGGCGGTTGCCGAGTCGGGCGCCGGGTTCAGCGGCGCGTCGGCGATCCACATGAACATCTTCGGGCTCAACCCCGTGGTCGTGTTCGGCACCGAGGCGCAGCGCCGCCGCATGCTGCCGCCGCTGATCGCCGGACGCGAGAAAGCGTGCTTCGCGGTCACCGAGCCCGATGTCGGGCTCGACACCACGCACCTGCGCACCAAGGCGGTACGCGACGGCGACCGCTACGTCGTGTCGGGCAGCAAGGCGTGGACGTCGACCGCGCAGGTCGCCGAGAAGGTGCTCCTGATCGCGCGCACGACGCCGCTCGAGGCGTGCGCCAGACCGACCGAGGGCCTGTCGCTGTTCTACACCGATCTCGACCGCCGCTCGGTCGAGGTGCGCGAGATCCACAAGATGGGCCGCAAGGCCGTCGACTCGAACCTTCTGTTCATCGATGGATTGCGCGTGCCGGTCGCCGATCGCATCGGCGAGGAGGGTCGCGGCTTCCAGGTCTTGCTGCACGGACTCAATCCCGAGCGCATCCTCATCGCGGCCGAGGCGATCGGGCTCGGCCGCGCCGCGCTGGCGCGGGCGACCCAGTACGCCAAGGATCGCATGGTGTTCGGCCGTCCGATTGGCCGCAACCAGGCGATCCAGCATCCGTTGGCGGAAAGCTGGATCGAGCTCGAGGCCGCTCAGCTCATGATGCTCAACGCCGCGGCGCGCTACGATGCCGGACTCGAGTGCGGCGCCGAGGCGAACGCCGCCAAGTACCTCGCCGCGGAAGCCGGCCATCGCGCCTGCGAGCGTGCGGTCTTGACTCACGGCGGCTTCGGCTACGCGAGCGAGTATCACGTCGAACGCTATTTCCGTGAGATCCAGATCGCGCGCATCGCGCCGATCACCCCGCACCTAATCCTCTGCCACATCGCCGAGCGCGTGCTGGGTCTGCCGAAATCGTACTGAGTTCCATTCGCCGAGTGCGCCCGACCGAGCGCGGCAGGGGCGTCAGCCCACGAGCGCCCGCACGGACGGTGGGCGGATTCATTCCCGCGCAAGGATTCTCGGTAACGCTCGCGGGGGCTGATGCCCCTGCCGCGTAGGGCAGCAGGCGCGACCCAACGCCGATTTCCGCTTGCCATGCTCAGGCGCCCCGTTACGCTTTCTTGAACGAACTGGGAGTGCGGCTGCCGGCTCTCGATCGCCGCGGGAGACCGCCTCCCCAATTGGAGGTCGGCATGAGGGATGGAAGCGATGGCGCGCCGCGGTGCGCGGTCCTGGTGGGCCCTTATCTGAGCGGCAAATCCAAGCTGTTCGAGGGCCTGCTGGCGACCGCGGAGACCGCGGCGGCCCGCAAGGGCGGTCATCCGGCTGCGACCGGCGAGCTCGCGGTCGGTCACGCGAACTTTCTCGGCGAGCCCTGGACGCTGATCGACTGCCCGGGCTCGATCGAGTTCGCCCAGGAGGCGCAGAACGCCCTGATGGCCGCCGACGTCGCGGTGGTCGTCTGCGAGGCCGTCGCCGACCGCGCCCTCACCCTGGCGCCCACCCTCAAGTTTCTCGACGATCACGACATTCCCCACATCCTGTTCGTCAACAAGATGGATACGGCGACCGGCCGCGTGCGCGACTTGCTGGCGGCGCTTCAGGCGATGTCGGCGCACCCGCTGGTGCTGCGCCACGTGCCGATCCGCGATGGCGACGCCGTGGCGGGCTACGTCGACCTGGCGAGCGAGCGGGCGTACCGCTACCAGCCGGGCAAGCCGTCGGCCCTGATCCAGATGCCCGACACCGAGCGCGATCGCGAGCGCGAGGCGCGCGCCAGCATGCTCGAGGCGCTGGCCGATTTCGACGATGCCCTGATGGAGAAGATCCTCGAGGACGTCGTGCCGACGCCGAAGGAGGTCTATCAGCAGATCGCCAAGGACGTCGCGGAGGACCTGATCGTCCCCGTGATGCTGGGCGCCGCCGCCCATAACCACGGCGTGTTCCGGCTGTGGAAGGCACTGCGCCACGACACGCCGGCGGCGGCCACCACCGCCGCGCGCCGCAAGATCGCGCCGCAGGGCGAGCCGTTGCTCCAGGTCGTCAAGACGTTCCACGCCGCGCACACCGGCAAGCTGTCGGTCGCGCGCATCTGGCGCGGCTCGATCAAGGACGGCGCGACGCTCGGCGGTTCGCGGGTCAGCGGGCTCTACCACATGGGCGGCGGCACCCTGACCAAGATCGGCGAGGCGGTCGCCGGCGACGTCGTCGGACTCGGCCGCATGGACGAGGTCAAGACCGGCGCCGTGCTGACGCCGTCGGGTGCCCGCGAGGATCTGCCGTTCCCGGCGGTGCTGAAGCCGGTCTATTCGATGGCGATCACCGCCGAGAACCGCGCCGACGAGGTCAAGCTGTCGGGTGCGCTGCAGAAGATCATCGAGGAGGATCCGGCGCTCTCGGTGGTGCACAACGCCGACACCGGTCAGACGGTGCTGTGGGGCCAGGGCGAGCTCCACATCAACGCCGCCATCGAGAAGTTGGCGAAGTCCTACAATCTCAAGGTCAACACGCGGAAGCCGGACGTCGCCTACAAGGAGACCATCCGCAAGGGCACGAGTCTGCACGCGCGCCACAAGCGCCAGTCGGGCGGCCACGGCCAGTTCGGCGACATCCACATCGAGATCCAGCCGCTGCCGCGCGGCGCCGGCTTCAAATACAGCGACCGCATCGTCGGCGGTTCGGTGCCGAAGCAGTACATCCCGGCGGTCGGCGAGGGCGTGAAGGAGTATCTCTCCAAGGGTCCGCTCGGCTTCCCGGTGGTCGACGTCGCGGTGGTGCTGTTCGACGGCAGCTATCACGCGGTCGACAGCTCCGACATGGCGTTCAAGACCGCGGCGCGCATCGGCATGCAGGACGGCATGCCGAAATGCGATCCCTACGTGCTCGAGCCGATCTTCAAGGTCGCGATCGCGGTGCCGACCGAGTTCACCTCGAAGGTGCAGCGTCTGGTCACCGGCCGGCGCGGTCAGCTTCTCGGGTTCGACGCCAAGGCGGGCTGGCCCGGCTGGGACGAGGTGGTCGCGCAGATGCCCGAGGCCGAGATCCACGACCTGATCATCGAGCTGCGGTCGATCACGCTCGGCGTCGGCACCTACACGCGCGCGTTCGACCATCTGGCCGAGCTGCGCGGCAAGGTGCCAGAGCGCGCGAGCCCGGAGACGGCCGCCGCCTCCTGACCGATCGAGCCGCCTGCCGGCTCATTGCTGGCAGCCGTGGATCTGCTGGCGCAACACGGCGTAGTCGGTGAGCATCTCCTCGACCGCCGAGTTCGCCGGCAGCAGGTCGAGCTCGGCGACCGCACGTTCGCGGAATTCTTTCGAATAGGCGCGCAGCGGCGGGCAGGCCGGATTGGCGGCCTCGCTGGCGGCGCGATCGGGTGCGGTGCACGCGCCGATCCAGAGCAGCGCGAGCGGCAGCGCGATCGTCCTGCGGATGTGAATCCTGGTCAGCCCGCGCATGGCCGCCTCGACCTCTCGACCTCGGGATGGCTTCGATCCGGTCGTCCAGTCTAGCCGCATGCTGCGCCGCGGCAATCACGACGTACGGCGATCCGACAACTCGACGCGCGCTCGCGCGTTGAACCAATTATGACGTAACCGCGACGGGGATCCCTGAGGATGGACCGGAGCTACAAGAACGACCGGACGCTCAGCCGGTTCGGGGAGGAGTGGACCCGCGACGCCAAGCGCGCGCGGCCGCCGGCCTGGGTCGGGTGGTCGATGTGGGCGGTGTTGCTCGCCTTCACCGTGCTGATCTCGGTCGTGACCCTGCTCGGCTCGAGCACCTGAGCATCGACGGGCCGCGCGGCCCGTCAGGTCATGCAAAACACCGCGAAGTAGGCGGCGTCGAGCACGCCGGCGGTGAGCAGGCCATAGAGCATGGCATCGGCCCAGCGGCTGCATCCACGTGTCAGGACGGTCATCGTTCGCTCCCTTGCACGAATAACGGATGGCCCACGCTAAGGGTCGGCCGCCCGCGGCGCCCGCCAGGATTCGTCAAGAACGGTCAGGGAATGTCGCACCGTGGCGAACCCGCTATGATCGGCCGGACGGAGCGACGTCCGGAGGGCGCAGATGCCGAAGTTGACGGTCCATAGCGGCGAGATCTATTACGAGGAGCACGGCGCCGGACCGCCGCTGCTCCTGGTCAGCGGCCTCGGCGGCCTGGCGAGCTATTGGCGGCCGCAATTGCCGGCGCTGACCGACCGCTTCCGGGTCATCCTCCACGACCATCGCGGCACCGGCCAGAGCGAGAAGAGCCGCATCCGCTACTCGGTCGAGCAGATGGCGGCCGACGTGATCGGGCTGATGGACGGGCTGTCGATCCCGGCCGCCCACGTGCTCGGCCACTCGACCGGCGGCGCGATCGGCCAGCTGCTCGCCCTCAAGCATGCGCGGCGGCTGAAGAGCCTCGTGTTGTTCGCGACCTGGTGTCGCAAGGATCCGTTCTTTGACCGTGCCTTCGAGGTCCGCAAGGCGACGCTCGCGCACGGCGGGCCGGAAGGCTACGTGCACGCGTCCAACATCTCGCTGCATTCGCCCTGGTGGGTGTCGCAGAATTTCGCGCAGCTCCAGAAGGAGGAGGCGCTCGCGATCGCCAACTTCCCGCCGGCCGAGATCCTGACCAGTCGGATCGACGCGATCTGCGCGTTCGACGTGGCCGCGCGGCTGAAGGAGATCAAGACGCCGACCTTGATCGTGTGCGCCAAGGACGACTACGTCACGCCGCCCTTCATGTCGGAGGAGATCGCGCGCCAGCTGCCGGGGGCCGAGCTCGCCTGGCTCGAGACCGGCGGCCATGTCTGCTCGAAGACCACGCCCGAGCCGTTCAACCGCCTGATCCGCTCGTGGTTCGTCGCGCAGGACGAGGGCAAGCCGTGGGTCCGCCCGAGCTGAGCGCGACGCTCCGGTTGGCGGCCGCCCTCACACGTTCATCGGCAGGATGACCATCGGGATGCCGCGCTTGTGCAGCTCCTGCTGCATGGTCAACGCGGTGCCGTTGTGGAGCTGGCGGACGAACCAGGTCTCGCGGTCGAAGATCAGTTTGGAGGCGAAGAACACGCTGTTGGGAAAGCGTGCGATCACCTGGTCGATCAGCCGTGTGAGCTCGGCCAGAACGTCGGGCCCGTAGCCTTCATAGGCGGTCGCCGGGAGGCCGCGCTGCTGACAGTAGCCGACATAATGGTCGAGCGTGGCTCGTACGTCCTTGCGCAGGTGGTTCAGCATCTCCTCGCCGTGGAAGCTGCCCGAGTCGATCTCGCCGACGCTGACGAACACGAAATTCTTGAACTGGTTGGGAAACAGGCGGCGCAGCGACAGCAGCGTATGCATGCCGGTGCCCAGCGACCGCCCGACCAGGAACACGGCGGTCGATTGCGTCGGGTCGCAGGCGAGTTCGGGCTGGCGTTTGCCGTTCGGCATGGCGGTGGCGAACAGCGCGTCCGCCTTGGCGAGCTCGCGTGCCGTGAAGCTGTAGTGCCGCCTGATGACGACGCCGAGGACGATCACGCAGCTGGTGACCAGGAGCGTGAGCCAGCCGCCCTCGGTGAATTTCTCGACGACCGTGACGCCGAGGATGAAGGCGGCGACGACGAAGGCGGCGAAGGCGTGGCTCAGCCGGCCGAACCGCGGCTGCGTCGGATCGTGCCGGCGCCCCCAGTAGATGCACAGGCCGAGCAGGCACAGCGTGAAGGTGATGAAGACGTTGATGCTGTAGAGCACGACCAGCATCGAGACGCGGCCGTCGGTCACCACCAGGGTGGCGAGCGCCGCCACGCCCATCAGGATGATGCCGTTCTGGGTCACCAGACGGTTCGACAGGTTGGCGAACTGGTGCGGCACCCAGCGGTCCGCTGCCATGTTCGCGAGCACCGCGGGTCCGCCGAGGAAGCCGGTGTTGGCCGCGACGAACAGGATCGAGGCGGCGAACACGAGCACGACCAGGAGCACGATGCGCTCGAGGTGCACGGCGCCGGGATAGATGTTGTGCAGGATCTGGGCGAACACGACCGCGTTGAGCGTCTGGCCCGGCTGCGGCCGCGTGCCCCACAGCAGGTAGAGGAGCAGGAGGCCGCCGGCCATGAACGACAGCGACAGCGCCATGTAGAGCATGGTGAGCCGCCCGGTCTGGACGCGCGGCTCCTTCAGGATGTTGACGTTGTTGGAGACCGCCTCGATGCCCGTATAGGTGCCGCCGCCCAGCGAATAGGCACGCAGCATCAGGGACAGCACCGCCGCCCAGCCGATCGCGCCTGCGAGCGATCTCGTCTCGGCGAAGGTGCTGGGCCCGAGCGCGGGAATCGCTGCGGCGTGGACCGTGATGCCGTAGACGATCAGCGCGGCGTGGCTGATCACGAAGCCGAGGAAGATCGGGATCAGCACGCGCACGGGCTCCTTGACCCCGCGCAGGTTCAGCACCAGCAGGACCAGCGTGACGAAGAGCTCGACCGCGAGCTTGGCGCCTTGGAAGTCGAGCGGCAGCAGGCTGAACAGCGCATCGACGCCGCTCGCGATCGAGATCGCGATGGTGAGCACGTAATCGACGATCAGCGCCGCGCCGCCGACCAACCCGGCGTACGGTCCGATCAGCACGGTCGCGACCTTGTAGCCGCCGCCGCCCGACGGGAACAGCTCGATCACCTGGTTGTACGCCATGGCGATCAGAAACACCGTGATCGCGGTGGCGCCCGCGATGTAGAGCGCCATGTGGCTGTGCGCACCCAGCGCGATGAAGGCTTCCTCGGGACCGTAGTTGGCCGACGACAGCCCGTCGGCGCCCAGGCCGATCCAGGCGAGAAAGGCGGCCAGCACCATGTGCCGGCGCGCTTCCGGCGCGAGCGCATCCTTCGCCTTGCCGACGATCAGGGTTTTTAGGTCTCGAACCGTAATCATGATTCAGGAGATGCCGACGCGGCGGCGGTCAAGATCGCGCGTCCCTCGATGGACTGCAAAGAACGGCATCGACGCGCGAGGCGTTCATGCGGGGCCAGTCACCTAGCCGAGCGTGCCGGCTGCGTCAAGAAACCACCCCTGGAACCCGCGCCGAGGGCTGTCGTTGACTGGCCGGTAACCGTCGCGAAAGTCAACCGCCCGTGCCATCCCCGATCGAGGATTACGCCCTCCTGGGTGATCGCGACACCGCGGCGCTCGTGGCGCGCAACGGCTCGATCGATTGGTTGTGCCTGCCGCGCTTCGATTCGCCCGCGTGCTTCGCTGCGCTGCTCGGCAGCGCGGAGCATGGCCGCTGGAAGATCGCGCCGATCGGCGAGGTCAGCCGGATCCGCCGTCGCTACCGCGACGGCACCCTGATCCTGGAAACCGACTTCGAGACCGACTCGGGCGCCGTCACGGTGATCGACTGCATGGCCGCGCGCGGCGTCGCGTCCGACGTCGTCCGCCTGGTCGTCGGCCGGCGCGGCGAGGTCGCGATGCGCATGCATCTCGCCATCCGCTTCGACTATGGCCTGATCGTGCCGTGGGTGCAGCGCACCGAGGAAGGCCTCACGGCGATCGCCGGGCCGGACTTGCTGGTGCTGCGCTGTCCAGTGACGTTGCGCGGCAAGAACTTCACGACGCGCGCCGATTTCGTCGTCTCGGCAGGCGAGCAGGTTCCGTTCGTGCTCAGCTGGTCGCCCTCGAACCTGCCGGCGCCCGAGGCGATCGACGCCGCGGCGACGATCACGCGGGTCGAGCGCAGCTGGCGCGATTGGGTGAGCCGGTGCCGCTATCAGGGTCGCTGGGCCGACGCGGTCCATCGGTCGCTGCTCACCTTGCGCGCGCTCACCTGCGCTGCGACCGGCGGCATCGTCGCGGCGCCGACGACCTCGCTGCCCGAGCAGCCCGGCGGCCGGCGCAACTGGGACTACCGGTTCTGCTGGCTGCGCGACGCCACGTTCACCTTGCAGGCCCTGATCGTGTCGGGCTTCACCGAGGAGGCGCAGGCCTGGCGCGACTGGCTCCTGCGCGCGATCGCCGGCAAGCCGGCGCATGTCCAGATCCTCTATGGGCTTTCGGGCGAGCGCCAGTTCGTCGAGTGGCAAGTGCCGTGGCTGCCTGGCTACCAGGGCGCGGCGCCGGTGCGCATCGGCAACGCGGCGTCCAACCAGCGCCAGCTCGACGTCTACGGCGAGATCATGGACGGCTTGCACGAGGCCGTGCGGGCGGGCCTGGCGTCGAGCGAGGCGGCGTGGAACCTCCAGATCGCGCTGGTCGATCATCTCGAGACCATCTGGGACCGACCCGACGACGGCATCTGGGAGGTGCGCGGCGGCCAGCGCCACTTCACCCATTCGAAGGTGATGAGCTGGGTGGCGTTCGACCGCGCGGTGCGCATGGCCGAGGAGAATCGCCTCAAGGCGCCGGTTGCGCGCTGGCGGCGCGTGCGCCAGCAGATCCACGACGATGTGTGCGCCAAGGGTTTCGATCCCGCGCGCGGCGCCTTCGTCCAGTCCTACGGCTCGAAGGAGCTCGACGCCAGCCTGCTGCTGCTGCCGCTGGTCGGCTTCCTGCCGCCCGAGGATCCGCGGGTGCGCGGCACGGTCGAGGCGATCGAGCGGGAGCTCGTGGTCGATGGGTTGGTGCGCCGCTATCACACCGAGCACGGCGTCGACGGGCTGCCGCCGGGTGAGGGCGCATTCCTCGCCTGCAGCTTCTGGCTCGCCGACAACCTGGTGCTGCTCGGCCGGCGCAATGACGCGCACGAGCTGTTCGAACGGCTCTTGGACCTGCGCAACGACGTCGGGTTGCTTGCCGAGGAGTTCGATCCGCGGCTCAAGCGCCAGCTCGGCAATTTTCCCCAGGCGTTCTCGCACGTCGCGCTGGTCAACACCGCGCACAACCTGACCCGCGCCGAGGGCCCGGCGCAGCAGCGCGCCGGCGCCGTCGCGGCGGCCGCCGACTAGGACCGCGCCCACGTCGCCATCCCGCGCCGCCGCGCTTGCCGCCGGCGGGCGAATGTTCGCACTATCGGGCCCCCATTCCCTGCGCCGGGATCCGACCCATGCCCTCCAACGTGTTCGACTCCATCCTGCTGCACCACCTCTGGGGCACCGACGAGATGCGCGCCATCTTCTCGGACGAGACCCGCGTGCAGAAGTGGCTCGACCTCGAGGCCGCGCTGGCGCTCGAGCAGGCCGCGCTCGGCATCGTGCCGGAGGCCGCTGCGCGCGACATCGCCGAGCACGCGCGCGTCGCGCTGATCGACCTCGAGGTCGTCGCCGAGGGCATCCGCAAGACCAAGCATCCGCTCGTCCCGGCGCTGCGCGAGGTGCAGAAGCGCTGCCAGCCGCAGCATGGCGAATGGATCCATTTCGGCCCGACCACGCAGGACGTCCTCGATACCGGCGTGGCGCTGCAGCTCAAGGCCGCGCACGCCATCATCCTGCGCGATCTCGGCCTGATCGGCCGCGAGCTCTATCGCCTGGCGGACGCCCACAAGCACACCGCCATGGTCGGGCGGACCCACGTCGTGCACGCGCTGCCGATCACCTTCGGCCACAAATGCGCGATCTGGCTGCGCGAGCTGGCGCGCCATCACGAACGCCTGGTCCAGGCCGAGCCTCGGGTGTTCGTCGGTGGACTGGTCGGCGCGGTGGGCACCCAGGCGTCGTTCGGCGAGCGGGCGGCGACGCTCGAGGCGCGCGTCATGGCGCGACTCGGTCTCGGCTGCGCCGACATCTCCTGGCAGCCGGCGCGCGACCGCCTGGGCGAATACGTCGTGCTGGTCGGGCTGCTCGGCGCGACGCTGGCCAAGATCGCCAACGAGGTCCTCAACCTGTCGCGCAACGAGGTCGGCGAGCTCGAGGAGCCGTTCAACGAGGGCAAAGTCGGCTCCTCGACCATGCCGCACAAGCGCAACCCGACCGTGGTCGAGAACATCGTGACCGTCGGACGCGCGCTGCGCCACGCGGTCGCCTTGATGACCGAATCGATGCATCACGAGCACGAGCGCGACGGCGCGGCCTGGAAGATGGAATGGAAGGCGCTGCCCGAGAGCTGCCTGATGATCAGCGCGATGCTCGCGCAGACCAAGTTCGTGCTGTCGGGGCTCGTCGTGCACGCGGACCGCATGCGGCGCAACCTCGACCTGCTCGGCGGCTACATCCTGTCGGAGCGCGTCATGTTCGCGTTGTCCGACAAGCTGGGCAAGCAGACCGCGCACGAGGTGGTCTACGAGGCGAGCATGCACGGCCAGACCCATGGGCTGACCCTCGAGGCGGCGCTGCGCGCCGATCCACGCGTCGGCGACGCGCTCGACGGCGCGGCGCTGGCGCGCGTGCTCGATCCGACCACTTATGTCGGCGGTGCGCCGGCGATCGTCGAGCGCGCGCTCGCCAAGACCCTTGAGGAGGGCTGGCTCGCCTGACCGCGCGCCGGCCCTTTACCCAAGCGACGTGTTCGGTCGAATATAGCGCCCGCGCGCTCGGCGTCGTGCCGGCGCGCCAAGAAAGTGGCCGAGAATAGGACGATGCGGTTCTTCACGCTGTCGCCCGAGGAGCTGACCGCGATTCGGCTGAGTCTCCGGGTCGCCGTATGGGCGACCGTCGCGAGCCTGCCGCTCGGCGTGCTGACCGCGGCCGTGCTGGCGCGCGGGCGTTTCGTCGGCAAGACACTGCTCGACGGCGTCGTCCATCTCCCCCTGGTGCTGCCGCCGGTGGTCACCGGATACGTCCTTCTGCTGCTGTTCGGCCACAACGGTCCGCTCGGACGGCTGCTCGAGACGCAGCTCGGCATCGTGTTCGCGTTCCGCTGGACCGGCGCCGCGCTGGCCTGCGCGGTGATGGGCTTTCCCCTCATGGTGCGCGCGATCCGCCTGTC
>DATJNS010000394.1:0-4901 GCA_035507915.1 Candidatus Sulfotelmatobacter sp. | reverse complement strand
GCCGGCAGGTCCTCGTCGACCGAGATCTCGGTCGAGCGGATCTCGAGCAGCTGGCCGCGCGCCATCGGGTCGATGTGCTTGCGGATCAGCAGCAGCAGGCCGTTGCCGCAGTCGAGGTCGCCGCCGTCGAAGCTGACGTCGGGCGGCTGCGCGTGCCGCGCGGTCGGCGTCATCGCGCCGCTCAGTAGCTGATGCTCGGGCTGCCCTCGGCCATGAACTCGACGAGCTTGGCGCCGCCGACCACGACCGCGCCCGGCACCAGATTGTTCTCGTCGAGCGCGCGCTTCTTGAAGCAGGGCGAGCACACGTAGATCTCGCCGCCGGCCTCGACGAAGTTCTTCATCAGGTCGCGCAGCGGCGCGAAGCCGCTCTCGTGGATGTCGTCGGCGTAGCCGCGCTGCGACAGCCGCGTGCCCTCGATCGACAGGAACACGAGCGTCTTCTTGTCGGACGCCACGGCGGCGTTGGCGACCACGAAGGCGACCGTCGCCTTGTCGGTGTTGTCCTTCGCGCAGGTCAGGCTCACGACGAATTTTCCGGCCATCGGGGGTCTCCTTCGGCGTCAGGTCCAATCGGTCTTGGAGCGGATCCAGTAGCTGTGGCGCGCCGGCTCGGCGTGCTCCAGCGTGTTGCCCGTCATGCCGCACCAGGCGGGCAGATCGAGCGGCGCACCCGGGTCGAGCGCGACGATCTTCAGCAGCTCGCCCGGCATGGCGCGCAGGCGCTTGCGCAGCTCGAGCACCAGCGGGCCGCAGCCGAGATCGCCGGCATCCCATTCGGCGCACGCGCCCGCCGGCGGCGGGGCCGCCTCATCGACGCGATCCGACGTCCGATCCGGGCTGGGCATTGGCGGGAACGATAGGCTTCGGGCCGCGCGAGGGTCAAGGAAGCGCCATTGGCCCGGCGCCGGCGCGCGCGATGAAGCATAATGCGGCGCATGGGCGAGGCTTCGACCAGCGCGCCGCCGCCGGCGGCCGACGACGACGGGGCGGCGCGCGGCCTGACGAGCGCCGAGGCGGCGCGTCGGCTGGCGCAGCACGGAGCCAACGCGATCGCCGACGCGTCGCCGAGCCTGGCGCGCCGCGTCGTCGAGAAGTTCTGGGCGCCGGTGCCCTGGATGCTCGAGGCCGCGATCGTGCTGCAGGTCGGGCTCGCCGAGTACGTGCAGGCCGCCGTGATCGCCGTGCTGCTGGCCTTCAACGCCGCGCTCGGCGTGCTCCAGGAGAGCCGCGCGCAGGCGACCCTGGCGGCCTTGAAGTCGCGCCTGGCGCTGGTCGCCAGCGTGCGGCGCGACGGGCGCTGGCAGACCCGGCCGGTCGCCGACCTGGTGCCGGGCGACGTCGTCGCGCTGACCCTCGGCAGCGTGGTGCCGGCCGACGTGCGCGTGATCGACGGCGGCGTGCTGCTCGACCATTCGATGATCACCGGCGAGTCGCTGCCGGTCGAGGGCGGCCCGGGCTTCCAGAGCTACGCCGGCGCGCTGGTGCGGCGCGGCGCCGCGCGCGCCGAGGTCACCGGCACCGGCGCCGACACGACGTTCGGCCGCACCGCCGAGCTGGTGCGCACCGCCCACGTCGTCAGCTCGCAGCAGCACGCCGTGCTGCGCGTCGTGCGCAACCTCGCGATCTTTAACGGCGCGATCGTCGTGCTGCAGATCGCCTACGCGCTGTTCCTCGGGCTGCCCGGGCTCGAGATCGTGCCGCTCGCCCTGACCGCGATCCTGGCCGCCATCCCGGTCGCGCTGCCGGCGACCTTCACCCTGGCGACCGCGCTCGGCGCGCGCGCGCTGGCGCGGCTGAACGTGCTGCCGACGCGCCTGTCGGCGATCGACGAGGCGGCCTCGATGGACCTGCTGTGCGTCGACAAGACCGGCACCTTGACGCGCAACCGCCTGGCGGTGGTCGCGCTGAAGCCGCTCGACGGCGGCGACGACGCGCGGCTGCTCGGCCTCGCGGCACTGGCGAGCGCCGAGGCCGGCCAGGACCCGGTCGACACCGCGATCCGGCAAGCCGCCGCTGACGCGGCGATGGGGCAAGCCGCCGCCGACGCGCGCGCTGCGGCCACGCTGCCGCGCCTCGTCCGCTTCGAGCCGTTCGATCCGGCGAAGAAGCTCGCCGCGGCGTCGGCGACCGATCCGGCCGGCGCGCCGCTGCGCATCGTCAAGGGCGCGTTCGCCGCGGTCTCTGCGCTCAGCGCGCCGGTGGCGCGCGCGACCGATGACTCTCTCGGCACGCCGGCGGCGCGCGCGACCGGCGACGCCGAGGCGCTGGAGGCCCAGGGCTACCGCGTGCTCGCGGTCGCCGCCGGCCCGCCCGACGCGCTGCGCCTGGTCGGCCTGATCGCGCTCAGCGATCCGCCGCGCACCGACTCCGCGGCGCTGCTCGCCGAGCTCGGCGCGCTCGGCGTGCGCGCCGTCATGGTGACGGGCGACGCGCCCGCGACGGCGTCCGTGGTAGCGCATGCGGTCGGGCTCGACGGCCCGGTGTGCGGCCGCGACGCGCTCGCCGACGCGCATCCGGAGCGCTGCGCGGTGTTCGCCGGCGTGCTGCCGGAGGACAAGTTCCACATCGTCAAGGCGTTCCAGGACGCCGGCCACGTCGTCGGCATGTGCGGCGACGGCGCCAACGACGCGCCGGCGCTGCGCCAGGCGCAGATCGGCATCGCGGTGTCGAGCGCGACCGACGTCGCCAAGGCGGCCGCCGGCATCGTGCTGACCGAGCCCGGGCTCGCCGGCATCCTGGCCGCGGTGCGCGAGGGCCGCGTGACCTTCCAGCGCATCCTGACCTACACGCTGCGCTCGCTGACCCGCAAGATCGACCAGCTCCTGTTCCTGACCGTCGGGCTGGTGATGACCGGCCACGCGATCCTGACGCCGACCCTGATGGTCATCATGATGGCGGCCGGCGATTTCCTCGCCATGTCGGCGACCACCGACAACGTGCGGCCGTCGGCCCGGCCCAACGTGTGGCGCATCGACAATCTGACGGTCGCCGGCGCGACCATGGGGCTGACCAACCTCGCCTTCTGCAGCGCCGTGCTGGCGATCGGCAAATTCGGGCTCGGCCTCGACCTCGACACCTTGCGCACGCTCGCCGCCGTGACCCTGGTGTTCAGCGGCCAGGCGGTGCTCTACGTCGCGCGCGAGCGCCGGCGCCTGTGGCGTTCGCGGCCGAGCGCGTGGCTGATCGCGTCGTCGGTCGCCGACGTCGGCATCATCGCGACGCTGGCGACCGGCGGCATCCTGATGGCGCCGCTGCCGGTGCCGATCGCGGGCGCCGTGCTCGCCGCCGCCGCGGTCTTCGCGGTCGTGCTCGATCAGGTCAAGGTCGCGGCGTTCCGGCGGCTGCGCATGGTGTGAGGTGCCGGGCAATTGCCCACATCGAGGGTCTCGTTGACGGGGGCACCTACGCGAGGTCTTGCGCGGCAAGCTCAGGAAGCGCACAGGCAGCGACGGCGGCGTAGCTACCCGGCCGAGAGCCGTGTCACGGGAACGGCGTCGAACGCCACGCTGATCCGGTGGCGGTCGGCACGAAACGGCTTGGTGCGGTGACCGAGCCAGCCTGGAAACAGCAGCATCTTGCCTTCGCGCGGGTGGACCCAGCGCTCGGGCATCGCGTCTGACGTGTCGAAGTCTTCCATGGGTCGGCCGAACGAGATCCAGCCGGCATGATCGGATCGATCGGCCGTAATGCTGTCCGGCACCTGGGCATAGTAGACGCCGCTGACCCAGGCGGGCTCGTGGAAGTGGGCGAGCTGGTGGCCGCCTTCGTCCAGCACGATCGCCCACGACTGCAGATCGAATTCGGCGGGCGCCGGCACACCCATCGGGTGATCGATCATCTCGGCCAGGCGCTTGCCGTAGTCCTCGACCTCCCGTCGCATGATCGCCGCGAGCTGGGCTAACGCGCCGGTCGAGCCGTCCAGCAGGTTCCCGGTTTGGCGGCCGCCGCGCGTCGCCTTGGCGATCTTTGCGGCGGCCAGCGTCGGATGCGCCAAGATGGCCTCGACCAGCGCGCGGTTGAAGCTCGCGAGATCGCCCATCGAGGCGGGGGGGACGATCTCACGCTCCTGGACCAGGCGATCGAGCGGCATGAGTTTCTCGAGCTGCTCGTGACGGCCGAGCAGCGCCAGCAATGCCGCCTTGTGGTGCAGCGCGTTGGTGTCGCGCGGCCGCAGGACCAGCGCGCGCTCGCAGGCATCCAGCGCATCGTGGTCGCGCGCGAGCCGATGCAACACGAACATGAGATTGATGTGGTGCCTCGCGTCGCTCGGATTGAGCTCGGCGGCGCGCGCTAGAGGCGCCAGGGCCTCCTCGGGGGCACCGGCGCGCAGCAGGATGGTGCCGAGCCCGGCGTGAACGACATCGGCATCAGGCGCCAGCTCGATCGCGCGCAGCGCATGGACTCGCGCCTCCGCGTGCTCGCCCGCCGACGACAACGCCTGGGCGATGTTGATGATCGTCGCATGCCCGTTGGGCGCGATCGCGAGCGCGCGCCGATAGGCGGCGATCGCGGCGTCGAATGCGCCGTCGCCGTAATGGACGTTGCCCATGTAGTTCCAGGCGGCCACGTGATCCGGCCGCAGCTCGACCACGCGGGCGAAGACCTGCTTGGCCCGTTCCCTGAAGTCCAACGCGACGAGCATGATGCCCAAGTTGTAGAGTGCGTCGGGCATATCGGGTCGGATCGCCAGCGCACGCTCGACCAGGGCCTTGCCTTCCCTGGCGCGGCCAGCCCGGAACGCGACCATTCCGGCCATGTGCAGCGCCGGGGGGTGATTCGGTCGTTCGGTAACGACCTGGCGGAGCAGATGGTCGGCATCGGCGATCCGGCCGGCGTCGAGCAGCTGGTTCGCCGTCATGAGCGCCTGCCGTAGCCAGGTGTCGCGATTGACCGCGCTCA
>DATJNS010000393.1:0-5987 GCA_035507915.1 Candidatus Sulfotelmatobacter sp. | reverse complement strand
CCCCATGCGGTAATGATGCTCGGCGCCGAGATGGGTTTGCAGCGAGAGCTGCACGACCGGGATGTCGGCCGCCGGATAGATCAGGCTGAGCGGGACCCACGTGCCGTGATCGAGCCCGCGTCGCGGATCGAGCGCGGCGGGGAACCCGGCCGCGCCCAGCAGATCGCAGGCGCGCCGGGCGAGCGCCGGATCGCCCGGCGCAGGGTAGCGCATGCGATGCAGCGCGTCGGGAAAGCCGCCGAAATCGTGGATGGTCTCGGGCGCCGGGCTGGCGGTCAGGCGCGGCTCGGCGGTCTCCCAATGCGCCGAGGCGACCAGGATGGCGCGCGGCCGCGGGCCGAGCTCGGCGGCGTAGCCGGTGAGGAACCGGCGCGCGTGCCCGTCCTCGAGCATGATCATGGGCGAGCCGTGGGAGACGAACAAAGCGGGCAAGGTCGACATCGGCCCAGCATACCGGCCCCGCGGCCGCTCGCCTATCCAGCCCATGTTCGGGCGTTTATCATGACGTGATGGCTCAATCCCCCGTGGAATTGCCGGTTTTCGAGCCGGGCGCGGTGTGGCTGGTGGGCGCCGGTCCCGGCGATCCCGGGCTCCTGACCTTGCTGGCGGCGCACGCGCTCGCGCAGGCCGACGTCGTGGTGTACGACGCGCTGGTCGATCCGCGCATCGTCGCGCTGGCGCGTCCCGACGCGCGCCAGCTGTTCGCCGGCAAGCGCGGCGGCAAGCCGTCGCCCAAGCAGCCGGACATCTCGGCGCAGCTCGTGCGGCTGGCGCGCCAGGGCCAGCGCGTGCTGCGGCTCAAGGGCGGCGACCCGTTCGTGTTCGGCCGCGGCGGCGAGGAGGCGCTGGCGCTGGTCGCCGCCGGCGTGCCGTTCCGCGTCGTGCCCGGCATCACGGCGGGGCTCGGCGGCCCGGCCTACGCCGGCATCCCGGCGACCCACCGCGCGGTCAACGCCGCCGTCACCCTGGTGACCGGACACGGCACCGAGGGCGACCTGCCCGACGGGCTCGACTGGGCGGCGCTGGCGCGCGGCGCGCCCGTGCTGGTGCTCTACATGGCGCTCAAGCATCTCGACGCGATCGCGCACCGCCTGATCGAGGGCGGGCGCGGCGTCGACGAGGCGGTCGCCGTGATCGCGCACGCGACGACGCCGCGCCAGCAGGTCGTCGAGACCACACTGGGGACGTGCGTCGCCGACGTCGCGCGCGCGCGCATCGAGCCGCCCGCCGTGATCGTCGTCGGCGGCGTGGTGCGGCTGCGCGCCGGGCTCGACTGGCAGGGCGCGGCGGCGGGACGCGCGCTCGAGCCCGATCCGCTCGGCCTGCTGCCGCGCGCGACCGGCTGATGCGCTGCGCGCGCGCCATCGTCGGCGGCGTGCTGCTCGCGGCGATCTCGATCGGCGACGCGGCGGCGGACGATTACGGCCAGTGCCTGGACCGCGCGCGCGACCGGCTGGCGCGCGGCCAGGTGAACCCGGCGATCGGCCCCGATCGCGCGCTCAACGCCTACATGGCCGACTTCCACGAATGTCAGCGCCTCGACGCCGACGCCCACGCGCGCGACCAGCGGCTCGAGCAGCAGCGCATCGACCAGCAACGCGCCGATCAACAACGGCTGGACCAGCAACGCTTGAATCAGCAGCTCGATCAGCAGCAGGCCGATCAGCAGCGCTGGAACCAGCAGCTCGACCAGCAGCGCTGGAACCAGCAACGGCTCGACCAACAGCGATTGGACCAGCAACGACAGGACCAGCAGCGCTGGAACCAGCAGCGCTAGCCAGCCGATCCCTGCGCCAATTGCGACCTTGCGGCATCGGGCCGGGACGGCCAAGTATCACGCCATGACCTCGATCGAGCGCAAGGACGCGCCCCGGCGCAACCGGGTCGTCTGGCTGATCTGGATCGTCGCGCTCGCCGGCGCGGGCGCGATCGGCTGGCTGATCAGCGATCTCGTGAGCCCGAACGGCGGGGCGCTGCTGTCGCGCGTGCAAAGCATCGCGACACCGCCGATCGGCGGACCGTTCAGCCTGGTCGACGACACCGGCAAGACGCGCACCGACGCCGAGTTCCGCGGCCGCTACATGCTGGTGTATTTCGGCTACACGCACTGCCCGGATGCCTGCCCGACCTCGCTGCAGGACATGGCCGACGCGCTCGCAAAGCTCGGCGCGCCGGCCGACCAGATCGTGCCGATCTTCATCACGATCGATCCGGCGCGCGACACGGTGCAGTACCTGAAGGGCTACGCCGAGCAATTCGATCCGCGCTTCGTGGCGCTGACCGGCGCGCCCGATCAGATCGCCGCCGCCGCCAAGGCCTATCGGGTCTATTACGCCAAGGCGAGCGACAAGCCCGACTATCTGATGGACCACACGTCGATCGTCTATCTGATGGGGCGCGACGGCAAATTCCTGACCCACTTCACCCAAGAGACCACGCCCGACCAGATGGCCGACACGCTGCGCAAGTATCTGCGCTGACGTGACGCGCGGCCTCGTCATCGCCGCACCCGCCTCGGGCGCCGGCAAGACCACGGTGACCTTGGGCCTGGTGCGTGCGCTGCGCGACGCCGGCGTGCGGATCGCCGGCGCCAAGGCCGGCCCCGACTACATCGATCCGGGCTTCCTCGCCGCGGCAGCCGGACGGCCGGCGCCCAACCTCGACGTCTGGGCGATGCGCGCCGACACGCTGCGCGCCACCGTGGCGGGACTCGACGACGCGGAGCTCGTGATCGTCGAAGGCGTGATGGGATTGTTCGACGGCATCGGCGCGACCGGCCGCGGCTCGACCGCCGAACTCGCCCGGGCGCTCGGCTGGCCGGTCGTGCTGGTGCTCGACGCGCGCGGCGCCGCGGCCTCGGTCGCCGCGATGCTGCGCGGCTTCGCGACCCATCATCCCGACGTCAAGCTGGCGGGCGCGATCGTCAACCGCGTCGGCAGCGCGGCGCACGCCACGCTGATTGCCGAGGCGTGCGCGGCGACCGGTGTCGCGGTGCCGGTGCTGGGCGCGCTGCCGCGCGACCCCGAGCTCGGCGTGCCGGACCGTCATCTCGGCCTCGTCCAGGCGATCGAGCATCCGCGCCTCGAGGCGTTCGTCGCGCACGCCGGCGCGCTGATCGCGCGCCATGTCGATCTCGCGGCGTGCCGCGCGCTCGCGGCACCGGGGCGCCCGACCCTGGTCGGCGACGGCGCGCCGCCGCTGCCGCCGCTCGGCCGACGCATCGCGATCGCCGACGATGCCGCGTTCGGGTTCCGCTATCCGCACGTGCTCGACGGCTGGCGGCGCGCCGGCGCGACGCTGCTGCCGTTCTCGCCGCTCGCCGACGCCGCGCCCGATCCGGACGCCGACGCCATCTATCTGCCGGGCGGCTATCCCGAGCTCCACGCGGCGCAGCTCGCCGGCAATCGCGGCTTCCTCGAGGGCGTGCGCGCGGCCGCGCGCCGCGGCGCCGCGATCTGGGGCGAGTGCGGCGGCTACATGGTGCTCGGACGGACCTTGATCGACGCCGCCGGCGCGCTGCACGCGATGGCCGGGCTGCTGCCGCTGGTGACGAGCTTCGCCGACCGTGCGCTCCATCTGGGCTACCGCAACGTGCGTCTCGCCGCGGCCGGCGCGCTCGGCGCGGCCGGGTCAAGCTTCCGCGGCCACGAGTTCCATTATGCGCGCATCGTCGAGGAAGGTCCGGGCGCGCCGCTGTTCGAGGCGAGCGACGCCGAGGGCCGTGCCGCCGCGCCGGCCGGCCGCGTCCTCGGCACGGTCGCGGGGTCGTTCATTCACCTGATCGACCGGGCGTAACCCCTACTCCGCCGCCTGCATCGCCTCGGGCTCGTCGTCGTCGAGCAGCGGACCATCAAGCAACGTGCCGCCGAGCAGCGGCGGCGCGTCGGGCGCGGCGATCGTATCGACGTCCTTCAAGGTGCGGAGCAGCACGCGCTTGCGCGTGTCCATCTGGTCCATCTGGCGGGTCGCTTCGGTGAGCTTCTTCTTCACCTTGTCGAAGGCGTCGCCGAACTTGGCGATCTCGGTCTTGACCGCGCCCAGCACCTGCCAGACCTCGCTCGAGCGCTGCTCGATCGCGAGCGTGCGGAAGCCCATCTGCAGGCTGTTGAGGAACGCGCCCAGGGTGGTCGGACCCGCGATGGTGACGCGGTGGTCGCGCTGGATCGCGTCGGCGAGGCCGGGCTTGCGCAGCACCTCGGCGTAGAGACCCTCGGTGGGCAGGAACAGGATCGCGAAGTCGGTGCTGTACGGCGGACACACGTACTTGGTCGCAATGTCGCGCGCAAACAGCTTGACGCGCGCCGCGAGCTCGGCCGCCGCCGCCGCCTCGGCGAGCGGATCGGCGCGCTCGGCGGCGTCGACCAGCTGGTCGTAGACGTCCTGCGGGAACTTGGCGTCGATCGGCAGCCAGAGCGGCCGGCCGTCGTCGCGGCCCGGCAGCCGGATGGCGAACTCGACGCGCTGGCCGCTGCCCGGCACGATCTCGACGTTGGTCGCATACTGCTCGACGGTCAGCAGCTGATCGAGCAGGTTGCCGAGCTGCACCTCGCCCCAGATGCCGCGCGTCTTGACGTTGCTGAGCACGCGCTTGAGGTCGCCAACGCCGGTCGCGAGCAGCTGCATCTCGCCGAGCCCCGCGTGCACGCGCTCGAGCTGCTCCTGCACCAGGCGGAACGACTCGCCGAGCCGCGCCTCCAGCGTGCCGTGCAGCTTCTCCTCGACGACGACGCGCATCTGCTCGAGCTTGTCGCCGTTCTCGACGCGCAGCTGGTCGAGCCGCGCCTGAACCTGCTCGCGCAGCGCGTCCTGCTTGCGGTCGAGCGACTCGGCGACCCGGACGAGATGTGCGTTGACCTCCTCGCGCAGCCCCTTGGCGCTGCCCGTCGCGTCGTCGCGCAACGCCGTCAGGCGCGAATCGAGGGTCCGCTCGAGCCGCTCCCCGGCCTTGTCGAGCGCGTCGAACCGGCTACCCAGCGCCGCCCGCTCGACCGCGAGCCCGCCCAGGCGGGCCAGAATCAGGGCGCCCAGGCCGAGCCCGACCAGCGCCAGGAGGCCCAATGCGACCGCCACAAAATCCGGCATGACACTTCTCCCTATGCCCCCAAGTGTAGCATGCTGACCCGCGATTCAAGAACAAGGAGGGAACGACGCTGGCGGACGTGCTGAGCCTCGTGGCGAGCCCGGTGTTCCTGGTGCAGGCGGCGGTCGCCAGCGCGGCCGGGTTCGTGCGCGGCTTCTCCGGCTTCGGCGGGGCCCTGATCTTGGCGCCCGGCTTCACGCTCGTCGCCGCCGCGCGCGACGCCGTCGCCATGACGGTGCTGCTCAACTCCACGACCCTCTTCCAGCTGCTGCTGCCGGCACTGCGCGAAACGCGGTGGCGCGACGTCGGTCCGATGATCGGCGCGGCGGCCCTGACCATCCCGTTCGGCGCCATGATCCTCTTGGTGGCCGACGCCGCCGTGATCCGGCGCGCGATCGGCGCGATCGTGCTCGGCTTCTCGCTCGTGCTGCTGGCCGGCTGGCGCTACCGCGGCCAGCGCACCCAGCCCGCCAACCTGCTGGTCGGCGCGCTGGGCGGCATGCTGAGCGGCGGTGCCGGCTTCGGCGGACCGCCGCTGATCCTCTACTTTCTCGCTGGCGACCGGCCGATGGCGGAGAACCGCGCCGGCTTCATCAGCTTCTTCGCGCTGACTCAGCTCGTCACCGTGCCGACGTTCCTGTGGGACGGCTTGATCACCTGGGACGTGGTCGGGCGCACCCTGATGGTGATGCCCTGCTACCTGATCGCCACGCATGTCGGCGCGCGGCTGTTCCGCCACGCCGACGAGCGTCTGGCGCGCCGCGTGGCGCTGGTCTTCCTGGTGCTGATCGGCAGCGCGACCGTGCTGCGCTAGCGACGCCGGCGCTCCGACGCTCGCGGGGTTGCGCCCCTGCCGCGCTAGACGAGCCGCTTGCCCGACTCGCTGTCGAACAGGTGCAGGCTGTCG
>DATJNS010000392.1:0-12628 GCA_035507915.1 Candidatus Sulfotelmatobacter sp. | reverse complement strand
TGACCGTCACGCCGACCGCCCATTGGCTCGAATATCTCGACGTCGCGGGTGCCGTGCTCGCCGAACCCTGTGCGCCAGTCGGCGGATGCGTGACGGCGCGCGGTCCCGGCCTGGGTCTCGCCTGGAACGAAGCGGCGGTGGCGCGCCATCGCGTCCAGTGATCCCCCATTGCTGCGCGGCGGAGGAGGGACTATGGAGACCGCGCGATGTCGAGGATCGAGGAAACCGCCGCGCGCGCCTCGGCCGACGAGCCGACCGCCGTCGCGTGTCCGGCGTGCCGGGAGGCCGAGGCGCGATCCGCTTTCGCCAAGGACGGCTACGCGTTGCGGCGCTGTCGTGCCTGCGGCTTCCTGTTCGTCTCCCCCTATCCGAGCGAAGCCGAGCTTGCCGCCTACTACAACGATTCGGCGCGCGCGCCGACCGCCAACTTCTTCAACAAGGCGGTGTCGCGCCGGCGCCGCGCCTGGGTGCGCAGCCTCAAGTTCCTGCCCTACGTGGTCGGTCGGTCGGTGCTCGACATCGGCTGCGGCGGCGGCTTCATGGCCGGTGCGTTCGCCCGACTGGGCGCGCGCGCGAGCGGTCTCGACATCGGCTCCGGCGCGATCGCCTACGCACGCCGGCATTTTCCGCGCTGCACGTTCTACTGCGAGCCGTTCGCGGATTTCCGGGGCCGCGGGTTGCGCTTCGATTTCGTGTTCTCCTCCGAGCTGCTCGAGCATCTGCCGGGCCCCGACGGGTTCCTCGAGACGTTGGCCGCCGTGACCAAGCCGGGCGGCCACGTCTATGTTTCGGCGCCGGATGCCGGACACCCTGCGGTGCCGGCGGACGTCAGCCGATGGAGCGACGTGATCCCGCCCGAGCATCTGCAGTTCTTCAACCGTGGGAACGCCGAGCTCGCGTTCGCGCGCTACGGTTTCCGCCTGGTCAAGGCTTATCGCAAGCGCACGCCGGCGCTGTCGCTGATCTTCCGCCGCGACGCCCGACCCTAGTGCGCCAGGTTGAAGGCGCGCTTGCGTACGCCGTCGCTCATGCGCTGGAGGCGTCGGCGCACCCGGACGCCCAAGGGCTGGACGCTGCGGCGGTCGAGCGCCCGCACGCCCGTGCTCGAGCCGAAATCCTCGGCCTGGTGAACCTGGAACGGCCGCACCACGAACGGCAGGATGCCGTTCTCCCAAAAGCGATCCATGGTCTGATCGATCGGCATGAAGATGCGGCGGCCGTACTCGAGCATGCGGCGGGCGCCCTCGCGTCGGATCAGATAGGCGCCGACGCCGAGCACATGGGTGCGCAGCCGATAGAGGCCTGCGCCGGCCGGCAGATCGGCGACCCGCGTGCCGAGGAACTTGCCCTGGTGCGGCGGCTCGATCACCTGGCGGCGCTTCGAATCGAGCCGCACGACGGCCCAGTCGATCTGCGCCGTCGCCAGGAGACCGTCGAGAACGGCGGGCAGGGTGGGCTCGACGCGCACGTCGTCCTCCATGATGAGCGCGGCCTCGATGCCGTCGCGCAGCATACGTTCATAAAGGCGGCGGTGGCTGAGGAAGCAGGCGATCTCGGTGTCCATCATCTCGACACCGTAGACGCGTAGCGCGCGGGCGCGATCGTACGAGGATCGATCGGCATCCGACAGCGCGCGGCCGTCGACCGCGGTCACGAACTCGGCCGCGAGCCCGAGTCGCCCGAGCAGCTCGGTCATGTGCCGGCGGCGTTCGCGGTCGCGCTCGAGATTGATGACGAAGACGGGCGGAGCCGCCATCGCGTCAGCCGACCGGCGCGGCGAACGCGGCGTGCATTTCGGCGATCATCGCCGCGATCGTGCGTGTCGGCCGCCACGCCGGGTAGTGCATCTGGAACCGCCGGGTATCGCTGATCCACCAGATGTGATCGCCTGCCCGGCTGGTGGCATCGTAGCTGCGCTTCATCGACCGGCCGGTCAGCGTCTCGGCGAGCGCGATCGCCTCGACGACGCTGCAATTGGCGAACCGGCCGCCGCCCATGTTGTAGATCTCGGCGCTGCGCGGACGCTCGAAGAACTGCCAGAACGCCTCGACGAGGTCGGCCGCATGGATGTTGTCGCGCACCTGCTTGCCCTTGTAGCCGATCACCGTATAGGGCTGGTCGGCGACCGCGCATTTCACGAGATACGACAGGAAGCCGTGGAGCTGGGCACCGGCGTGTCCGGCGCCGGTGATGCAGCCGCACCGGAAGCACGCCGTCCGCAGGCCGAAATAGCGACCGTACTCCTGCACCATCAGGTCGGCGGACGTCTTCGACACGCCGAACAGGCTGTGCATCGAGGCATCGAGGCTCATGGTCTCGTCGATGCCGTGTGCGCCGAAGGGATGGGATGCGGGCAGCTCCCAACGCGTCTCGGCCTCGACGAGCGGCAGACGATTGGGCGTGTCGCCGTACACCTTGTTGGTGCTGCAGAACACGAAGACGGCGTTCGGACAGTGGCGCCGCGTCAGGTCGAGCAGGCTCAACGTGGCGCCGGCGTTGATCGAGAAATCGGTCGCCGGGTCGCGCGCCGCCCAGTCGTGCGACGGCTGGGCCGCCGCGTGGACGATCAGCGCGATGTCCTTGCCGTGACGCGCGAACACCGCTTCGAGCGCACCGGCGTCGCGGATGTCCGCCTCGAGGTGGGTGTAGGACTTGAGCGCGCGCGCGAGCCCGGTCCACGCCGGCCGCGTGCTCGCGCCGGCGCCGAAGAAATGCGCCCGCATGTCGTTGTCGATGCCGACGACGTCGAGACCCTTGGCCGCCAGGTAGCGTGCGGCCTCGGACCCGACCAGCCCGCCCGAGCCCGTGACGATCGCGACGCTCATGAGGACAGTGTTCAGGCAGCCCAGTGTTCGAATGGGCGGTCTTCTGCCAGATCCAGCCCGACGACACAAGCCGCGCCGCGCGGCGGCGGCACCGGTTCCGCCAAGAAGATCCCTCCCCGGGCGCTCGGGGAAAAGCGCGCGGGGAGGGGAGTGGGGGAGGGTACGCGGGGGGAGTTACCGGTCGAGCTGTCGTCGACGACCGAGCCGGTGCGTGGGTACGAGCATCGGCCGCCAGCGACAGACCAGACCGGTCGTGCCGAGTTCCCAGAAACAGGCCAGCTGCTGGAGCATCGTTTCGGCGGCATCGCGAACCTGAACGATGCGGAGCCTTGGCTGATGCGGTGCGCGCATGACGTGCCTCCTGGGTGCGGCTGCGCGACAGTTTCCGCGCGCAGCCGCCGTCCGGCACGCCAAGATTGGTGAAGATTGGTAAGCGGCGCGCGTCGGCCGCGCGCGGCTTCAGGCGCGCGTGCTCGCGATCGCGGCATCGAGCGCGTCGCCGAGCTTGGCGACCGCCTCGGCGATCTCGGTCGAATTGACGATGTAGGGCGGTGCGAGCACGACGTGGTCGCCCTGCTTGCCGTCGATCGTGCCGCCCATCGGATAGCACATCAGGCCGCGCGCCATGGCCTCGCGCTTGACGCGCGCGTTGAGCTTGAGGCCGGGGTCGAACGGTGCCTTGGCGGCGCGGTCGGCGACCAGCTCGATACCCCAGAACAGGCCGCGGCCGCGGATATCACCGACATGGCGATGGTTGCCGAGCCGGTCGTCGAGCGCGCGGGCGAGTTGGGCGCCGCGCGCTTGCACGTTGGCGAGCAGATCTTCGTCCTTGATCGCGCGCTGGACGGCCAGCGCCGCCGCGCAGGAGGTCGCGTGGCCGAGATAGGTGTGGCCGTGCTGGAAGAAACCCGAGCCGCGCGCGATCGCGGCGTCGATGCGGCCGCCGATCAGGATCGCCCCGATCGGCTGGTAGCCGCCGCCCAGGCCCTTGGCGATCGCCATGATGTCGGGCGCGACGCCTTCCTGGGTGCAGGCGTGCAGCGTCCCGGTGCGGCCCATGCCGCACATCACCTCGTCGAGGATCAGGAGCACGCCGTAGCGGTCGCAGATCTCGCGCACGCGCCGGAAATAGCCGGGCACCGGCAGCACGACCCCCGCGGTCGCGCCGCCGACCGTCTCGGCTACGAAGGCAATCACGCTGTCGGGACCGAGCGCGCGGATCATGGCCTCGAGCTCGTCGGCGACGCGCTGGCCGTAGGCCTCCTCGCTCTCGTCGGGTCGCTTGTCGCGATAGGCGTAGCACGGCGCGATGTGGTGCGCCTCGATGAGCAACGGGGCGAATTGCTGGCGGCGCCACTCGTTGCCGCCGACCGCCAGCGCACCCAGCGTGTTGCCGTGATAGCTCTGCCGGCGCGCGATGAAGTGGCGGCGTTGCGGCTGGCCGATCTCGACGAAGTACTGGCGCGCGAGCTTGAGCGCGGCCTCGATCGCCTCGGAGCCGCCCGACACGAAATAGACCTTCTCGATGCCGGGCGGCGCGTCGGCGACCAGCCGGTCCGCGAGTTCCTCCATCGGCCGGTTGGTGAAGAACGACGTGTGCGCGTAGGCCATGCGGCCGACCTGATCGCGCACGGCCTCGATCACGCGCGGGTGGCTGTGGCCGAGGCACGACACCGCGGCGCCGCCCGAAGCGTCGAGATAGCGCTTGCCGGCGCGGTCGATCAGGTAGCAGCCGTCGCCGGCGACCGCCTCGGGCAGGTCGTGCGCGCCGCTGCGATGCATCACATGGGACATGGCTGCACCTTTCCGCGAATCTCGGGGATTCCCATACCTCAGCGTGCCGGGTTTTCCTATGCTCGATCGCAAGCCCCAGCCATGCAGCCGAAGGAGCCCTCCCGCATGCCCGATCCGGTCCTGGTCGAACGCCACGGCGACATCGCCGTGGTGGTGCTCAATCGCCCCGACAAGCTGAACGCGCTCAACAAGGCGATGTGGCTGGGCGTGCGCGACGCGATACGGGCGCTCAGCACGGATACCGGTCTGCGCTGCGTCGTGCTGCGCGGCGCCGGCGAGAAGGCGTTCGGCCCGGGCGCCGACATCGCGGAGTTCGCCAGCGAGCGTGCCAACGCGCGCCAGGCCGCCGACTACGGGCGCCTGATGCACGAGACGATGGCGGCGATCGCCGACTGCGTGCATCCGACCGTCGCGATGATCCATGGGTTGTGCGTCGGCGGCGGACTCGAGCTCGCGATCATGTGCGACCTTCGGATCTGCGGCGAGTCGAGCCGCTTCGGCGTGCCGATCAACCGCATCGGCGTGACCATGGCCTATCCCGAGATCGGCGCGCTGATCGAGCTGGTCGGCCGCTCGGCGGCGCTCGCCATCCTGCTCGAGGGCCGCGTGTTCGACGCTGCCGAGGCCCACGGGCTCGGCCTGGTGACGCGCGTCGTGCCCGACGCGCAGGTGACCGAGGAGGCGCTGGCGGCCGCGCGTCGCATTGCCGATGGCGCGCCTCTGGTCAATCGCTGGCACAAGAAGTTCGCGCGTCGCCTGCGCGATTCCGCGCCACTCACCGATGCCGAGCGCGCCGAGCCCTACGAGACGTTCGACACCGACGACTACCGCGACGGTTTCCGAGCGTTCCTCGCCAAGCAGAAGGTCGTGTTCAAGGGCCGCTGACCCGGTCTGCTATGCTCGCTCCCGCCTGAGGGGAGGGGACGTTGCCGACCGGCATTCCGCAGGGCGCGGGGCTCTATCTCGCGGCGTTGCAATTCCTGTTCACGCTCGGCTGGACGGTCTACGCGATCTTCCTGCCCCAGCTCGCTGGCGCTGTCGGCATTCCGCGCGCCTGGGTGATCTGGATCCTCCTGCTCGACCAGGTGGTCTTCACGGTGACGGACTATGCGATGGGTGCGGCTGCCGATCGCTTCGCCACCCTGGTCGGACGGCTCGGGCATGCGGTCGCCTGGATCACCGCGCTGTCCTGCGTGGCCTTCGCCGCCCTGCCGGTCGTCGCCGGGTTCGGGCCGGCGGCAGGGCCGGTCCTGCTCGGCTTGATCGTGGTATGGGCGGCGACCTCGTCGGCGCTCCGCGCGCCGCCCTTGATGCTGCTCGGCAAATACGCGGCGCGCTCGAACGTGCCGTGGCTCGCCAGCCTGGCGCTGCTGGGGCTCGGCGTCGCGGGCGCCCTGGCGCCGTACCTGACCGTCGCACTGCGCGGCATCGATCCGCGCGTGCCGTTTGCGCTGTCGAGCCTGGTCCTGCTGCTGGCCAGCCTGGCGTTGCGCCGGTCGAGCGTGGGCTCGCGGCGCCCGCATCGGCACGTCCGACTGCGCAGCGCGTCGTCGGAGGGGCGCTCTCCGACCGCGCAGCGATCTTCCTCGTCGTGATTGCCGTGCTCGGGGTCGGCTTCCAAGTCCATGGCAACCTCAACAGTGCGGCGCAGTTCTTGCGCTTCGCCAGGCCGACCGAGCTCGACCTGCTGCTGCCGATCTTCTGGATCGGTTTCAACGTCGCGATGTTTCCCACGAGCCTGGCGACCCGCCGCTGGGGCGGTCTCGCGGTAATGGGCGCAGCCGGGGTGATCGGCGGCGCGGCGACATACGTCGCGGCACTGGCGCCAAGCCTCGAGGTCTTGATTGCGGCACAGCTCACGGCCGGCGCGGCCTGGGGCGCCATCTCCATGAGCGCGGTGTCGGCCGCGCTCGCGATCGGCCACGGCGGCCGCGAGGGCCGACTGGTCGGTGCGCTGTACTCGGCGTTCGCGCTCGCCACGGTCGTGCGCATCGGGTTGGTCGCCAGCGGCGCAGCGGGGGATCGGAACTACGCGGCGCTGCTTGCTTGGACGCCGCCGGTGACGTGGATCGCCGGCGGCGCCGTTCTCTTGGTGCTGTTCGTCGCCGCACCGACCCGCCGGCCGGCGACGCCCTGAGGACTTACGACGGCTGCTGGGCGCGCGGGCGGCCGTGCGGGCGGTTGGCCCACTCGGTCTCGTCGATCGCACCGTCGTGGTTGGCGTCGATCGCGTCGAAGCGCGCCTTGATCATGACCTCGCGCTGATCGGGCGTGGCGGCGGCGAGCTTGCCGTCGGGATGCCGGGCGACGAAGCGCGCGATGCGCTTCTCGCTCACTGTCTTGTACTCGTCGAAGCTGATCTTGCCGTCGCCGTCGGCGTCGAGCGTCTTGAAGCCGCGCGGCGGGTTCTGGTCGGTATCGGCCGCACGGGCGGCGGTGAGGGGCAGCGCAAGGGGTACGGCGAGGGCGAGCGCCATCGCGGCGATCAGAGGTCGCATGGTCGGTGGTCCTTCGGCTAACGCCGCGCCGGCACGATGCCGGCGGGTCGGTTGAGTCGTGCGTGATACGCACAGCCGAGACGCGTCATACCCACGATTGCGCACAGAAAAAATTAGCGGTCGGCCAGGGATGACGCGTCGATTTGGGCCGTACGCAGAACTTCTTCCGGGGCAAGGTCGGCGAGATCCGGCCGACGCAGCACCGCGACCTGGCGCCCCCACGGCGCGCATAGAGCGGGGTCTGACGCCCGCGAGAACAGCACGACGGCACGGCAGCCGACGGCGGCGATCAGATGCATCGGCCCGGTATCGTTGCCGATCGCCAGCGCGGCGGCGCGCCCGAGCGCGGCGACCTCGCCCAGCGTCGTCTCGCCGGTCAGGTCGCGTGCACCCGTGCCATCGGCGATCGCGCGGCCGAGCGCACGCTCGTCGTCGCCGCCGACGATCACGGGCGCGAGGCCGCCGGTTACCAACGCCGCCGCGGCCGCGCGGTAGTGGGCGACCGGCCAGCGCTTGTCGGAGCGGTGCGGCGCGCTGCCCGGCACCAGGAGCGCGATGCGCGGCGGCAAACCGAAGCGCGCGAGGTCGCCGCGGGTCCATGCCAGGTCGGGATCGGGCACGTGAGCGATTCCGGCCGCGGCGAGCTGACCGCGCTGGCGCGTCAGATCGTGGCGCGCGTTGCGCGCGGGGTCGGGGTCCGGATGCGAGCACCCGCGCGCGATGCCGGACCATTCCGGGCGCGCGGTGCGCGGGAACAGATGGAAGTAACGGCTGCTGCGGCCCGAGGTCTGCAAGTCATAGACGCGGGCAAAGCCGCCGTCGATCAGGCGGCGCCGCAGGCGCCGCCAACCGAGCGCGTTCCACCAGGCGGGCGCCGCGTCGATCCATATGCGATCGAAATAGGGCGCGTCGGCGAGCCAGCCGGCATAGGGCGCGCGCGTCAAGAGCGTGATCTCTGCGGCGGCGTGATGCGCGCGGATCGCCGCGAAGGGGCCCAGCGATTGCACGATGTTGCCGAGCGCGCCGAGGCGGATCACCAGGATCCGATGCGGCTCAGCCATGGCGTACGGTCATCTGGGCGGTCGGGCGTCGGGCTTGGTGGCGATGTAGATCCACTCGTCGCGCAGCAGCCCGTAGCGCACCTCGTCCTCGGGCGGCATCCGGAAGGTTTCGACCGCGAAGCCGGCGTCCGCGAGGCGGTCGGCGAAATCGAGCCCGTAGTAGCGCTTGTGGTCGTCGCCGCCGAAATGCAGCACGCGCAGCTCCGGCGTCGCGATCGCGGGGTTCTCGTAGGTGGCGTGGCGCGTCGGATTGATCGGCACGCTGAGCACCGCGGTGCCGCCGGGCTTGAGCAGCCGGAACAGCTCGGCGATCGCCGCGCGGTCGTCGTCGATATGCTCGAGCACATGATGCGCGATCACGACGTCGTAGCGCGCGTCCGGCAGATCGACGCGCGTGATGTCGACCTTGTGGGTGGTGCCCCTCTGATGCAGGTCGGCGGTCTCGTAGAGCGGATTGCCGCGCATCTGGCGGCGCACCGCCTTCTCGGGCGCGAAATGCAGGATGCGCTTGCCCGCGAACGTGTCGCTGCCGCCCGCAGTGGCCCACAGGTGGGTCAGCCGGTGGCGCTCGCGACCGCCGCAGTTCGGGCAGCGCACGTCCCAGCGCGCCGGCCGTCCGACGCTGACGAACATGCCGTGATGGCCGCACATCGGACAGGTGCGCGCGATGACCGGCCGCGCGAACTGGCCGCGGTCGCGGAACCACGCGGCGATCAGGCGCCTCAGGACGGTCCAGTTCCGGCCGGGACGGGTGGGGGCTGCCGGCGTGGCGCCGGCGAACGTGGTGTCGGGCATGAGGTTCGTGCGTCGGGTCGGCCGGAGTGATACCACCCCCCGCCCGGCCGCAACAGCGTTGGCAAGCGGCGGGCCGGCGACTATAACGCGGCCAGCCTGGGTTTCCGTTGGGTTGAGAGGCGCGCGCGGCTGCCGGCGCGGCTGAAGAAGGCCCCCTTGAACCTCCTGTTCGTCACGTCCACGCGGGTCGGCGATGCGGTGCTGTCGACCGGGTTGCTCGGCTGGTTGATCGAGCGCCATCCCGGCGCGTGCGTCACGGTCGCGTGCGGCCGCCCCGCGGCGTCTTTGTTCGCCGCCGTCCCAGGGCTCGAGCGCGTGCTGACGATGGACAAACGCCTCGGCATCGCCCACTGGGCGCGGCTGTGGCTCGCCACCGTGACGCGCCGATGGGACATCGTGATCGACCTGCGTGGCTCGGCGCTCGCCTGGCTGCTGCGCGCCGGCCAACGCCACGTTTGGCACAAACCGAACGACGCGGCGCACCGGGTCGTCCAGCTCGGCGCGCTGCTCGGCCTCGCCGAGCCGCCGGCGCCGCGGGTCTGGCTCGCCGCCGCGCACCGCGATGCCGCGCTTCGCGCGATCCCCGACGGCGCGCCCGTGCTGGCGCTCGGACCGACCACGAGCTGGCCCTACAAGCAGTGGCCGCTCGACCGCTTCGCGGCGCTCGCCGAGCGGCTGACCGCGCGCGACGGCGTGTTGCCGGGCGGCCGCATCGCGGTGTTCGGCGCAGCCGACGAGCGCGATGCTGCCGCGCCCCTGCTCGAGCGGCTGCCGCGTGGGCGGACGATCGACGCGATCGGCCTCGGCGATCTGCTCACGGTCGCCGCCGCGCTGCAGCGCTGTAGCCTGTTCGTCGGCAACGATTCCGGGCTGATGCATCTCGCCGCCGCCAGCGGCGTGCCGACCTTGGGCCTGTTCGGCCCGAGCGACGACCGCCACTACGCGCCGTGGGGGCCGCGCGGCGCGGTCGCGCGCACGACGCTGGGCGCCGCTGCCCTCGACGCCATGTGGCGCGCCGATCGTTCGACCCTGACGCAGCTCATGGATACGCTCGACGTCGAGCGCGCCTACGATGCCGCCGTCGCGCTTGCCCGACGTTGCGGGATCGCGCCGGCGTCCGTCGCCGCGCCGCGCGTGGCGCGCCAAGGCTCGGCTTGAAGGTCCTCCAGGCGATGGCAGGGGCGGCACATGGCGGCGCGGAGGCCTTCTTCGATCGTCTGGTCGGCGCGCTCGCCCGGGCCGGCGTGGTGCAGCACGTGCTGACGCGCGCCCATCCCGAACGGCTGGCGAGCTTGCGGGCGGCTGGGCTCGACGCGGTCGCGCTGCGCTTCGGCGGCCCGCTCGACTGGTCGACCGGTCGCCGCTTCCGCGCCGAGATCGAGCGCTTCGGCCCCGACCTCGTGCTGACCTGGATGAGCCGGGCGACCACGTTCTGCCCGCCACCAGCACGGGCGAGCAAGCGCTTCGTGCATGTCGGCCGGCTGGGCGGCTACTACGACGCCAAGTACTACCGCGCGTGCGACCATCTGATCGCCAATACGGCCGACATTCGCGATTGGCTGATCGATCAGGGTTTCGACTCCGCGCGCGTGCACCATCTGCCGAATTTCGTCGCGGCCGTGCCGGCGCCGCCAGTCGACCGCGCCGCCCTCGGCACGCCGGCGGACGCGCCGCTGGTGCTCGGGCTCGGCCGACTGCACCCCAACAAGGCATTCGACGTGCTGATCGACGCGGTTGCGCGCCTACCCGCGGTTTGGCTGTGGATCGCCGGCGAAGGCGACGCGTTGCCGGCGCTCGAGCGGCGCGCCGCCGAGCGCGGCATCGCCGAGCGCGTGCGCTTTCTCGGCTGGCGCGGCGACGTTCCGGCGCTGCTCGCCACCGCCGACGCGCTGGCGTGCGCGTCGCGCCACGAGCCGCTCGGCAACGTCGTGATCGAAGCCTGGGCGCATGGTGTGCCGGTGGTCGCCGCCGCGAGCCAGGGGCCGCGCGGCCTGATCCGCGACGGCGTCGACGGGCTGCTCGCGCCGATCGATGATGCCGCCGCTCTGGCGGCGGCGCTGCAGCAGCTGATCGACGATCCGACGCTGCCGGCCGCGTTGGCGCGTGCGGGGCGCGCACGCTACGAGGCCGAGTTCACCGAGAGCATGGTCGTGCGCCGCTATCTCGCATTGTTCAATCAGGTGTGCGCCTGATGTGCGGCATCGCCGGCATCATGCTGCGCGGCAACGGTGCGGGCGCCAACCCCGGGCTCGGCGGTGCGTCGGTGGGCGGTCTGCTCGACCGCCTGGCGGATCTGCTGGGTCACCGCGGCCCCGACGGGCGTGGCTATCACGCCAAGGCGTCGGTCGGCCTGATGCAGACGCGGCTCGCGATCATCGACCTGGTCACCGGCGATCAGCCGCTGTTCGAGCCCGGCGGCGCGGCGCTGGTCGCCAACGGCGAGATCTACAATTACGTCGAGCTGCGCGCAGGATTGCCCGACGTGCGGTTCGCGACACAGTCCGATTGCGAGCCGGCGTTGCACCTCTATCGCGCGCACGGGCTCGAGTTCGCCGAACGGTTGCGCGGCATGTACGCGATCGCGCTCCACGATCCGGCGAACGCGCGCCTGGTGCTGGCGCGGGATCCGTTCGGCATCAAGCCGCTCTATTACGTCGAGCGCGACGACGGCCTGGCGTTCGCGTCGGAACCACGCGCGCTGATCGACGCAGGGCTGGCCGGCCGCACGCTCGAGGACGGCGTGCGCGACGAGCTGCTGCAGCTGCGCTTCACCACCGGGCGCGACACCATCTTCTCGGGGATCAAGCGGGTCCTGCCGGGCGAGACCATCGCGGCGATCGACGGCCGCATCGTCGAGCGCCGCCGCATCGCCGCGCTGCCCCAGGGCGCGCCATTGCCCGAGGATGAGGATGCCGCCCTCGCGGCGATCGATGCCGCGCTCGCCGACAGTGTGCGGGTGCATTGCCGTTCGGACGTGCCGTACGGCCTGTTCCTGTCGGGCGGCGTCGATTCCTCGCTGGTGCTGTCCTACATGAGCGAGCTCGGCAACGTGCCGGTGCGCAGTTTCGCGGTCGGCTTCGACGGCGCGCAGGTCGCCGACGAGCGGCCGGCGGCGCGCGCGGTCGCCGAGGCCTGCCGCGCGCATCACACCGACGTCGGGTTCGACGAGGCCGATTGCTGGCGTCTGCTCCCTGCGGTCGCGGCCGCAATGGACGATCCCGCGGCCGACTACGCCTGCCTGCCGACCTACAAGCTCGCCCAGGTCGCGCGCGCCGAGCTCAAGGTCGTGCTGACCGGCGAGGGCGGCGACGAGCTGTTCGCGGGTTACGGCCGCTATCGCAGCGCCATGCGGCCGTGGTGGCGGGGCGGGCGGGCGCCTTTCAACCGCGGCGGCTTCGACCGGCTGGGCGTGCTGCGCGGCGACCCCGCCGGCTGGCGCGACGGCATCGCGGCGTCGGAGGTGACGGAGATGGTTGACGGGCGGTCGCGCCTCCAGGTCGCTCAGGCCGTCGATTGCGCGGGCTGGCTGCCCAACGACCTGCTCACCAAGCTCGACCGCTGCCTGATGGCGCACGGGCTCGAGGGTCGCACCCCGTTCCTCGATCCGGTGGTTGCCGCGGCGGCGTTCCGATTGCCCGACCGGCTCAAGGTGCGG
>DATJNS010000391.1:0-7319 GCA_035507915.1 Candidatus Sulfotelmatobacter sp. | reverse complement strand
CGGTGCGCCGGCCGGGCGTCGTACCGGCGGTGCCAGTAGAGCCGCCACGAGAATTCGTTGCCGCCGACCGGGAGCGCGCGCACGACGAACCGGCCATCCCGGTTGAGCCGGCGCATCATGCTCTCCGGCAACGCGGTCACGAGGTCGCTGCGCTCGATCATGTAGGACGCGGCGAGCCAATGCGGCGTCGTCGCCACGACGCGCCGGCGCAGGCCGCGCCTCGACAAGGCCTCCTCGACGAAGCGCACGTCGCCCGCCGATTGCACGATGCGGAGATGCCGGAGCGACAGGAAGGCGCGCAGGGTCAGGCGGCGATCGGCCGCCGGATGCCCCTTGCGCATGACGCAGACCATGCGGTCCCGACTGAGCTCCACCGAATGGACCGACTTCGAATGCTTGATCAGCGCGCTGACGGCGAAGTCGATGGCGCTCGCCTCCAGGGCGCGCACCGTCTCGGAGGGCGGCAGGTGCTCCACCGTCACCGTCATGTTGGGCGCGCGCTCCTGGAGCATGCGCAGGAGCTGCGGCAGGAACAGGACCTCGTTCAGGTCGCCCATGCGCACGGCGAAGGCGTCGGAGGACGTCCGCGGGTCGAAGCTCGGGCCCTCGGTGAACAGCCGGTTGACCTGACGGATGGCCTCGCGCACCGGCTCGATCAGGTCGAGCGCCTTGGGCGTCGGCTCCAGGCCGGTCGACGTGCGCGCCAACAAGGGGTCGTCGAACTGCTGCCGGAGCTTCGCCAGCGCATGGCTCATCGCCGGCTGACTGAGCCCGACCGCGGCCGCCGCCCGGCTCACGTGGCGTTCGGTGATCAGCGCGTCGAACGCCAGCAGCAGGCGGAAGTCGACGGCGCGCAGATGCCGCGGGATGCGTCCGGCGAACACCCGGTCACTATCGGGGCGGGGGCTGGCGGCGGGATTTCTCGACATTCTCGGCACGAATAATCCTATGCATTGAATTCATTTTACAGAGGTTGGGCGCCGGGTCCAACTGGCGCGGGTTCGCGGCCCCAGGGGAAGGAAGCTCGCATGGCCATGGATGTGCGTCCGCTCGCAGGCAGCTTTGCGGCCGAGATCACGGGGCTCCGGCTATGGGAACCGCTCGGGCGCGCCGACGTCGAGCGCCTGCGCAAGCTGTTCGCCGAGCACGGGCTGCTGGTGTTCCGCCGCCAATCGCTGTCGGAGGACGAGTACGCGGATTTCTGCGCGCTGTTCGGCTCGCTGGAGCGCACGGTGCGCACCGACTGGGCGTCGCGCGTGCGGCCGGAGATCGGCCTGATCACCAACCTCAAGGACGGCGACGGCAACGCGCTCGGCGGCCTGGGCGACGGCGAGGTCGAGTGGCATTCGGACCAGGCCTATATGGCGCATCCGGCGACCGGCGCGGCGCTCTACGCCGTGGAGATCGCCCATCAGGGCGGCCGCACCTATTGGGCCAGTCTGGCGGCCGCGTACGACGCGCTGCCCGAGCGCCTGAAGTCGGCGATCGAGGGCAAGACCGCGGTGTTCCGCTATCAGAAGCGTCTCAACATGTTCAAGGGCGCCGACCAGAAGCTGCCGGAGGCGGGCCGCAAGCGCACGCCGGATGTCGCCCATCCCCTGGTGCACACCCATCCGCTGACCGGCAAGAAGGCCCTGTACCTCGATCCGACGACCAGCATCGGCATCGTCGGCATGGCGGAGGCGGAAGCCGGCCGCCTGCTCGACGAGCTCGCCGAATTCGCGACGCGTCCGGAGTTCGTCTATGCGCATGACTGGCAGGTCGGCGACACGTTGCTGTGGAGCAACGGGTTCCTCCTGCACCGGCGCGACCCGTTCCCGCCGACCGAGCGGCGCCTGATGAAGCGCGCGACCATGCACCTGCCGGCGGACCTGCACATCATTCCCGAGACCATCGGCCTCGCCGAGGCGGTCTGAGGGCATCCCACCGACGTCGTCGCCAGGCCAGGCCAGGACGGAACCGTCATGTCATCGTTTCCCGTGCTCCGGAGTCTCGTGGCCGCCGCGATGGTCGTGCTCGCGTGGCCGGCCGGCGCGCGCGCGCAAGCGGCTGCCGACTATCCCGACAAGCCGATCCGCATGATCGTGCCGTTTCCGCCGGGCTCGGGCACCGACATCGTCGGGCGCATCCTGGCGCAGGAGATGGCGGGCGCCTGGCACCAATCGGTGATCGTCGACAATCGGCCGGGCGCCAGCACCATCATCGGCACGGAGATCGTCGCGAAATCCCCGCCCGACGGCTACACGATGGTGATGGCGTCCAACAACCACGCCATGAATCCCGCGCTGTTCCCCGACAGCATGCCGTTCGATCCGCAGAAGGATTTCGCCGCGGTCGGCGAGGTCGCCGTGCTGCCCTTCATCCTGGTCGTGAGTCCGCAGCTGCCGGTCAAGACGCTCGGCGAGCTGCTCGCGCTGGCGCGCCGCAAGCCGCACGAGATCACCTACGCCTCGACCGGCAACGGCACGCCGCCGCATGTCGCCGGCGAGATGCTGCGCCACATGGCGAACGTCGACATCGTCCATGTGCCCTACAAGGGCAGCGCGGACGCCGTGACGGACGTCGTCGCCGGCCGGGTCTCGATGATGTTCGTCAACGTGCCGTCGGGCATCGGCCTGATCCGGGCCGGCAAGCTGCGCGCGCTGGCGGCCGGAACCTCGAGGCGCATCGCCATGATGCCCGACCTGCCGACCGTGGCCGAGCAGGGCTTCCCCGGGTTCGACGTCAGCCTGTGGATGGGGCTGCTCGTGCCGGCCGGCACGCCGGCGCCCGTCATCGACAAGCTGACGCGCGAGATCGCCGTCGTTCTCGACAAGCCCGAGATGCAGGCGAAGCTGGAGACGCAGGGCGCCGAGCCCGCCTACAGTCCGCCGGCGGCGTTCTCCGGCTTCATCGCCGCGGAGATCAAGCGGTTCGGCCGGATCGTCAAGGACATCGATCTCCGGGTCGATTGATGGCCGCGTCGCGATAGTCCGGCGATCTCCAACAGAGAGAGGTGGTCCATGCTCTATGCGGTTCATTGCATCGATGCCAAGGGCGTCGACGAGGTGCGCAACAAGCACCTGACGACGCACAAGAACTATCTGATCGGCCAGGCCAACATCCTGGTCGTCGGCGGCGCGCTGCTGGGCGACGACGGGGCCGAGCCGATCGGCAGCCTCTACATCGTCAATGTCGCGGACAAGAAAGCGGCGGAGGCGTTCTCGAAAAGCGATCCGTTCACCAGCGCCGGCGTCTTCGCGACGGTGACGATCACCGCGATGCGCAAGAGCCACTGGCATCCCGAGGTGGCGTAAGCCGCGCGAAAGCCCGCTGACAAAGCGGGGGTTATGGGCCGCAAGAGACGAGGGTGTCTTGCGCGGCGACGATCTGCCACTGCCCCCGACGCTTCAGCCACGTGTCGGTCCAGACCTGACACCGCCGAGCGTCGGTGCCGTCCTTCGACGTGCGCATCCGGCTTTCCGCGCCGTACGCGATGGCGAGGGCGTCGCCGAAGAACCGCACCCTGACGTCGCCCAGGTGACAGTCGCGCGCGTACGCTTTCGGCGCAGCAACCGCCGCGGCTTTCCCGTAGCGATGGCCATCGGTCGTCGTGCCTTGAAAGTCGTCGGCGATCGCGGCCGCGAGATCGGGCTGAGGGCTGCAGGCCGAGCTCGCCCACTTGCCCTCCATCGCGGTGATGAGCTTGACGGTGGCATCGTCCGGCGCGCCCCACCTGGCGTCCTGGGCCAAGCTTGGCGTCGCAAGACAGCCGAGCAACGCAATCGCGGCCATGAATGCTGTCGGACGGCGCATGGTCGTCTAGCCTGGATATCTCACACGGGGGGCTGCATCGGGGCACGGACTCTGAGAAAGTAGTTGTGCTGCAACAACTTCTCTGTAGTCCAAGGAGTGCCCCGATGCTGACAGAGTGTACCCCGGAACAGTACGAGTTTGCACGCGTCGAAGGCCGGTCGGTGAAGGCCGGTTTTGACGGCGGTCTGATGACGTCGGACGCTGGATCGCTGCTGCTGGGCAGCACGGCTCGGGCGATCAAGCTGATCGATCGCGTTGCCGGGTGTTTCACGGATTGGCGGTCGGCGACGCTGATCGAGCACGAGGTGTCGACGCTGGTGATGCAGCGGGTGGTCGGGATCGCACTGGGTTACGAGGATCTGAACGACCACGATGAGCTACGCCACGACCCGGTGATGGCGGTGCTGGCGGGCAAGCTGGAGGCGCGCCGAGAGGACTGCGCGCCGATGGCGGGCAAGAGCACGTTGAACCGGCTTGAGCTGAGCCGGCCGGAGCCGACGCGCTACCACAAGATCAGCTATGATGGGCCGGCGATCGAGGGGATGTTGGTCGAAGTGTTCCTGGAGGCGCATCAGCGGCCGCCGAAACAGATCATCCTCGACCTCGACGCGACCGACGATCCGGTGCACGGCGCGCAGGAGGGGCGGTTCTTCCACGGCTACTACGGCCATTACTGCTATCTGCCGCTGTACGTCTTCTGCGGGCACCATCTGCTGGTCTCGAAGTTGCGCCCGGCGAACATCGACGCCTCGGCGGGATCGCTCGAGGAGATCGCGCGGGTGGTGGCGCAGATCCGTGCAGGCTGGCCCCGCGTGCGCATCCTGCTGCGCGCCGATTCGGGCTTTGCGCGCGATGCGCTGATGACGTGGTGCGAGGCCAACCGTGTCGATTACGTGTTCGGTCTGGCGCGCAACCAGCGGCTGGAGCGCGAGATCGCGGCCGAGCTCGCCGTGGCGCGCGCCGAGAGCGAGCGCACCGGCCGGCCGGCTCGCCGCTTCAAGGAGTTCCGCTACGCCACGCTGGACAGCTGGACGCGCGAGCGTCGGGTGATCGCCAAGGCCGAGCACACCCGCGGCGATGACAATCCGCGCTTCATCGTCACCTCGCTGACGGCCGCCGAGATCAAGGGGCGGCGGCTCTACGAGCGGATCTACTGCGCGCGCGGCGACATGGAGAACCGCATCAAGGAATGCCAGCTCGACCTGTTCGCCGACCGCACGTCGAGCCACACCATGCGCTCCAACCAGTTGCGCCTGTGGTTCGCCGCCATCGCCTACGTGCTGGTCTGCGCACTGCGCCGCATCGCCCTCCAGGGCACCCAGTTCGCCCGCGCGACCTGCGGCACGATCCGCCTCAAGCTGCTCAAGATCGGCGCCCTGGTGCGTGTCAGCGTCCGCCGGATCAAGATCGCCATGGCGTCCGCCTGTCCCTACCAGCGCGAGTTCGCGGTTGCCCACGCCTTACTCGCCCAAGCCGGGCGCTGACGAACCAGACAGCGCACAGCCGACATACCCCCGGCAAGGCCGCGCGCGCGGCCCCGCCCGCAGCACGCCCCGCAAGACCCGTCACGCGGGCATACCCTGTGCCGACGACTCGCCCAGCGACCGGCCATCGGTCTCCCCATGATCCACCCCAAAATCACCCGGCAGTGTGAGAAATCCAGGCTAGCCGGCCTTCTTGGTCCAATGAAGCCCGTCATGCCCGCGCAAGCGGGCATCCAGGGGCCATTCGCACCGACATCGCGCACGTGACTCCTGGATCCCCGCGTTCGCGCTAGCCCGGATATCTCACACGGCGCAGGTATTAATAGGCGAACCTCGGGCGGACGGCTGTCGTGTCGGCGGACGAGTCGTCGGGTGCCGCGGTGCCCGTCAGACGAGTCTTGAATGACAGTTTTGGGGCTGGGCCGCCGATGCCGCCTGGTTCGGCGCGCTGTCGGCTGTGCGCTGTCTGGTTCGTCAGCGCGCGGCTTGCGTGAGCAAGGCGTGGGCGGACCCGAACTCGCGTTGGTAGGGGCAGGCCGAGGCCATGGCGATCTTGATCCGGCGCACCGAGATGCGGACCAGCGCGCCGATCTTGAGCAGCTTGAGCCGGATCGAGCCGCAGCTCGCGGCGGCGAGCCGGGTGCCCGGAAGCGCCAGGCGGCGCAGCGCGCACACCAGTACGTAGGCCATCGAGGCGAACCACAGGCGCAGCTGGTTGGCGCGCATGGTGTGGCTCGAGGTGCGATCGGCGAACAGGTCGAGCTGGCATTCCTTGATGCAGTTCTCCATGTCGCCGCGCGCGCAATAGAGCTGCTCGTAGAGCCAGCGCCCCTCGGCGTCGGCCGGCGCCAGCGTCGTGACGATGAAGCGCGGGTTCTTCTCGCCATGGGTCCACTCGGCCTTGGCGACCACCCGGCGCTCGCGGGTCCAGGTCTTGCGCGTCTTGTAGCGCAGCTCCTTGAACCGGCGCGCCGGCTTGCCCCCGCTCTGCTCGCTGTCTTGGCGCGCCATCTCGAGCTCGGCCCCGATCGCGCGCTCCAGCCGCGGGTTGCGCGCCAGCCCGAACACGTAATCGACGCCGTGGGCTTCGCACCACGCCATCAGCTGATCGCGCGCAAACCCCGAATCGGCGCGCAGCACGATCCGCGTCGCCGGCCAGCGCTCGCGGATCTGCGCCACCACCCGCGCCACCTCCTCGAGCGCGCCCGCCGCGCCGTCGATGTTCGCCGGGCGCAGCTTCGCGACCAGCAGCTGGTCGCCGCAGAAGATGTACAGCGGCTGGTAGCAGTAGTGGCCGTAGTAGCCGTGAAAGAACCGACCCTCTTGCGTGCCGTGCAGCGGATCGTCGGTCGCGTCCAGATCGAGAACGATCCGCTCGGGCGGGCGTCGATGCGCCTCCAGGAACAACGTGACGAACAGCCGCTCGATCGCCGCCCCGTCGTAGCTGATCTTGTGGTAGCGCGTCGGCTCCGGCCGGCTCAGCTCCAGCCGGTTCAGCGTGCTCTTGCCCGCCACCGGCGCACAGCCCTCACGGCGCGGCGTCAGCTTGCCCGCCAGAACCGCCATCACCGGGTCATGGCGCAGCTCGTCGTGATCGTTCAGGTCCTCGTAGCCCAGCGCGATCCCGATCACCCGCTGCATCACCAGCGTCGACACCCCGTGCTCGATCAGCGCCGCCAAACGTCTGTCTGTAAAGCATCGGGCAAATCGGTCAGTCAGCTGGATCGTCCTATCGACCCGTCCCAGCAGCAACGCGCCGGCGTCCGACGTCATCCGACCGCCGTCAAATCCGGCGATCACACGCCGGCCTTGGACACGTGCAAACTCGTACTGCTCCGGGATACACTCTGTCGGCATCGGGGCAACTCCTTGGACCAGAGATAAGTGTTGCTGCACAACGACTTTCTCAGAGTCCGCGCCCCGATGCACCCCCTCCCTGTGAGATATCCGGGCTAGGTGTCGAGGAAGCTGCGCAGCTTGCGCGAGCGGCTCGGGTGCTTGAGCTTGCGGAGCGCCTTGGCCTCGATCTGGCGGATGCGC
>DATJNS010000390.1:0-3983 GCA_035507915.1 Candidatus Sulfotelmatobacter sp. | reverse complement strand
GTGTCAATTCGCGCCGAACCGTCGCCCCCCTTTCGCTTTGAATGTTAGCCCCCCTGCGGGCTTGTCCAGGTAGTGCACGGAGGGGACCCGCGCGCGACGCGGCGTGCCCTTGCGAGCGACGCGGCGTCGCGCGTGGGGAGGCGCTGTGCACCCACCTGGGCAAGCCCGGGGGTGGGGTCCGGGGAGGGGGAGATCAGGCGCGGTTCTTGAAGCGCCAGCTCTGGTTGCCGGTCTCGATGATGTCGCAGTGGTGGGTCAGTCGGTCGAGCATGGCGGTAGTCATCTTGGCGTCGCCGAAGACCTGCGGCCAATCGGCGAAGGCGAGGTTGGTGGTGATGATGATCGATGTGTTCTCGTAGAGCTTGCTGATCAGGTGGAACAGGAGCTGTGCGCCCGCCTGGCTGAACGGCAGGTAGCCGAGCTCGTCGATGACGACGAGGTCGTGTCGCTGCAGGGTATCGGCGAGCCTGCCGCTGCGTCCGGCAGCCTTCTCGGCCTCGAGCTGGTTGACGAGATCGACGAGGTTGAAGAAACGGCCGCGCGCGCGGGCGCGTATGACGGCCGAGGCGACAGCGATCGCGAGATGGGTCTTCCCGGTGCCGGTGCCGCCGATCAGGATGAGGTTGCGCTTGGCGTCGAGGAAGGCGCCGGTGGCCAGCTCCCGGACCTGGCCCTCGTCGACCGGAGTGTCGGCGAACACGAAGCTGTCGAGGTCCTTGAGGACGGGGAACCTGGCGCTGCCGATGCGATAATTGATCGAGCGCGACTGGCGGTGGGCGATCTCGGCGTTGATCAGGCTGGCGAGCAGCGGATAGAGCTCATCGCGTCGGCGCAGTCCCTTGCCGACGATCTCGTCGAAGCTGGCGCGCATGCCGTGGAGCTTGAGGGCGGACATGGCGTCGATGATCTGGTGTCGCTCCATGTTGTCGTCTCCTTGGGCCTGAGGGTGTCGTACCGGGCACAATCGGCGGTGGGCTCGATGGCGAGCTTGAGGGCGTCGGGCGTCGTGATGCTGGGCGGGGGCGGCACCTGGCGACGGCGCGCCAGGATCGCCATGACGACGTCGCCGTTGGCGATGCCGGCCTCGAGCGCCTCGCGGCAGGCGTCGTCGACGGCGCCGATGCCGTGCTCGGGGACGAGGCCGAGCACCTTGACGAACTGCCGATCGCCATCGTGATGGTGCTGCAGCCGGGCGCGGATCTTGGCGAGCGCCGGTGGCAGGTCCCAGTCCTTGAACGGCGCGCCGTTCCGGAGCGCGCCCGGCTTGCGCAGCAGGACCGGAAGGTAGTGCCACGGGTCATAGACGACCTGGTGGCGCTTGAAGCTGCGCGGGTGATCGGCGACGACCTCGCCGTCGAGCACGACGACGATGCGGTCAGCATACACGCGGACCAGCACGGCCCGACCCGCAGCCCTGGCGTCGATGCTGTAGCGGTTGCGGTCATGGGTGACCAGGCAGGTCGTGGTCGCGCGCATCGGCTTCTCGACGAAGCCCGCGAAGCCGCCGACGAACGGCGTCAGACTCGGCCGCTCGGCCTCGAACACCTGCCAGATCGTGCAGTCCTTGATCTCGGGATGGCGGGTACGTCGGGCGTAGGCGACGCACTGATCGGCCAGCCAGGCGTTCAGCTCGTCGAGCGTCTTCACCTTGGGCTTGGGCCGGAACAGCTGGTCGCGGATCGTGCCGACCTGGTTCTCGACCTGGCCCTTCTCCCAGCCCGCCGCCGGCGTGCAGGCGACCGGCTCGACGAGATGGTGCGAGCACAGCTGCAGGAAGCGGCGATTGTAGACGCGGGCGCGCCCGACGAAGACCGTCTCGACCGCGGTGCGCATGTTGTCGTAGATGCCGCGCCGACAGGCGCCGCCGTAGAAGCCGAACGCCCGATCGTGCGCGTCGAACACCATCTCCTGGGTCTCGCGGAAGTAGGCGCGCACGAACGGCATGCGGCTGTAAGCCAGCCGCATCTGCGCGACCTTGACGGTTAGCGGCAGGCCCGCGAACTCGATCGTCTCGTGGCTCCAGTCGAACTGGTACGCCTCGCCCGGATCGAACGTCAGCGGCACGAACGCCTGAACGACGCGCGACCGCTCAGCGCGCCACGCCTTAACGAACCGGTGCACGCTGTCATGCGCGCCGTCGTAGCCGCGGCCGCGCAGCTCCTCGAACAGGCGCTGCGTCGAGCGCCGCTCCCGCTTCGCCAGCTTGGCCTCGGCTTCCAGGATCTCGGTCAGCACCGCCACCCACTCGCCGAGCTTCGGCTGGGGCTGCACGGCGCGCTTGTAGCTGAACTCGGTCGCTCCGGAGCGCAGAACCTTCCGCACCGTGTCGCGCGCGATGCCGAGCTCGCGGGCGATGCGCTTGATCCCCTTGCCGTTCTGGTAGTGCTCGAACCGGATCCGCGCGATCGTCTCCACGCCCGTCATCCCCCAACCCCTCCCGGATATCCAGGGAGGAGTCGTCAGCAAGACCAACAGGGGGGCTAGGATTGGACGCGAAAACCGCCCCTCAGGGGGCGACTATTGCAAGCGATCTCACACGTCGAGACCCCACGCCGAATCACAACCGTCTCGAGTCGCCGGTATCGGCCGCTTCGCAGTGAGTAGAGAGTCAGAAGGCCCCGGGAAGCGCTCAGGCCGCGAAGCTTGAGCGAACCTGAGCGGCCCACCGTCCGTCGATGCAAGCAACGATCCACAGTGAGCGGAACGCTCCCAGGGCCGAGCCGTCGGCGCGGTACCGCGTGAAGGTCACGTCGAGGTGGACCTTGAGCGGGGACGCTGCGATCGGCGTTCGGCTGGTCCAGGCGCTGTGGTGCCAGCCCTCGCCGGCACGGGCAAGGAAGTCCCGGAAGTAGTCACGAGGGCCATCCCACACCGTCATGCGGCCGCTGGACAGCCGGTAGTGTGGAAAATGCAGCGTCGCTGCCAAGCGATCCTCCGAGCCAGCGTTCAGCGCTGCCATGTGGCGATCGAGAACCGCCATCGCCTCATCGACCGCTGCCATGTCGATATCGCGATCCGTCGTGGCGCTCATCGTCTTCTCCATTCGCCGCACGGCGGAAGGCGCCGCTGTCAGTGCATCATGTGGCTGGGCAGAAATAGAGTTAGCTGCGGAAAGAAATACAAGAGATAGATCATCACGAGCTCGATCGCGATAAACGGCAGGATGCTGACCATCATGCGCGTCAGCGGAATGCCGGAGATCGAAGAGACGGTGACCAGATTGAGTCCCGCCGGTGGATGAATCTGCGCAATCTCCTGGTTGACCGCGACCATCACGCCGAATTGGACCGGGTCGAGACCGATCGCGGTTGCGATCGGGAAGAAGATCGGGATCGTCAGGATCGTCATGGCGCCGGATTCTAGAAACGTACCCATGATGAGATCGGCCAAGACGATGCCAGTGAACACGATCAGCGGACCGCCCTCGATATGCGACACGCCTTCCGCGATGCGCTGCGGTAGCTGCAGGATCGCGGTGTAGCGTGCGAACACCGAACCCATGCCGAAGATCATCAGCAGCATCGAGGACGTAAGCGCCGCCGATCGTGCCGCGTGCATGATGCGGACGATTGTGAGCCGACGCCGAACAAGACCGAGGATCAGCACATATACGGCGGCGACCGCGCCGGTCTCCGTCGGCGTGACGAGGCCGAAATAAATCGACGTGATGATGAAAACCGGCAGGACGACGACCGGGGCCGCGCGGCGCGCCACCTGCAGGCGCTGCGACCAAGTGTAGGACGTTCGCTTGGACTGCGACCGGGCGACGAACATCACATAGACGCAGAACATCAGCGCGAGCGTAAGGCCGGGGATGATCGTCGCCATGAAGAGGCTGCCGATCGAGGTCTGCGTAATCACGCCATAGATGATGAGCGGAACGCTCGGCGGCAGCAGGATGCCGAGTGTCCCGCCGGCCGCTACCATCGATCCGCTTGCCCGATCTGCGTAGCCTTCGCGCGCCAGGACGGGCAGCGCGATCA
>DATJNS010000389.1:0-2526 GCA_035507915.1 Candidatus Sulfotelmatobacter sp. | reverse complement strand
GTGCGCGGCGCCGGCGAACGCGGCATCGACCGCGGCGCGGTCGCCCTTCTGGAAATGGAAGGCGCGGTTGCCGAGTGCCTCGTCCCACAGAAGCGGCGCGCCCGGCGCGAGCGCGTCCGGCGCGTGGGTCACCGCGGGCAGCGCGCGGTAGCCGACCTCGACGCGCTCCGCGGCCTCCAGCGCCTGCAGGCGCGTGTCGGCGACGACGAACGCCACCGGATCGCCGACATGCCGCACGCGGTCCTGCGCCAGCGCGTGACGCGGCGGCACGATCAAGGGCTCGACCATCGGCAGATCGAACGGGCAGGGCAGGGTGCCGAGCCCGGCGAGGTCGGCGGCGGTGAACACGCCGTGCACGCCCGGCATGCGGCGCGCCGCGTCCGCGTCGACGCCGGTGAGCGCGGCGTGGGCGTGCGGCGAGCGCACCACCACCGCGTGCAGCGCGCCCGGCCAGTCGATGTCGTCGAGATAGCGCCCGTGGCCGGTCAGGAAGCGCGCGTCCTCGAGCCGCTTCAGCGACCGGCCGCGATAGGGCGCGCCGTCCATCAGCGATCCTGCGGCGGCGCGGAAACGATCACGCCGGCGGCGGCGAGCGCGGCGATCTCGTCGGCCGTGAAGCCGGCCGCGGCGAGGATCTCGGCGTTGTGCTCGCCCATCATCGGCGCCTGGCGCGTCACGCCGGGGCGCGCGCGCTCGACGCCGAACTCGACCGGCAGCGCCGGCAGCCCGACCTTGGGGCCGTTCTCGCCGCCCTGGCGCGACACGAACACGTCGAGCAGCCCGCCGGTCGCGAGCAGATGCGCGTCGGTGAACAGATCGGTCGGCTTGGCGACCGGCGACCACGACACCTGGGCGCGCTCGCAGCGCTCGGCCACGACGTCCTGCGGCAAGGTCGCGATGACCTCCTGGATCGCCGGGATCAGCCACGGCCGCTCGGCGGCGCGCGACGCGTTGGTGGCGAGCCGCGGATCGGCGGCGAGCGCCTGCAGGCCGAACTCCTGGACGAAGCGCGTCCATTGCTGGTCGCTGGTGACGCCGATGAACAGCTGGCCGCCGCCGGCGGTCTTGAACACCTGGTAGATCGCCCAGGCGCCGCGGCGCGCCGGCATCGGCGGCGGCTCGCTGCCGGTGACGACCGCGGCGGCCATGTGGGTCGTCATCAGGAAGGCGGCGCTCTCGAACAAGGCGCTCGAGACGCGCTGGCCGCGGCCGGTCGTCTCGCGCTCGCGCAGCGCCGCCTGCGCCGCGATCACGCCGAACGCCGCGCCCAGCACGTCGATGATCGACGCGCCGGCGCGCAGCGGCTGGCCCGGCGGCCCGGTCATGTAGGCGAGCCCGGTCTGGAACTGCACGACCTCGTCGAGCGCCGGGCGGTGCTCGTAGGGGCCGGCGAGGTAGCCCTTGAGCGCGAGATAGATCAGCCGCGGGTTGAGCGGCGCCAGCTGCTCGTAGCCGCAGCCCAGCCGCTCCATCGTGCCGGGGCCGAAATTCTCCAGCACGACGTCGGCGGTCTTGACCAGCCGGTGCATCGCCGCCTGGCCTTCGGGCCGCTTGAGATCGATCGCCAGGCTGCGCTTGTTGCGGTTGTAGGCGGCGAAGAAGCCGGCGGCGAAGCCGGGCAGGCCGCGCGTGTGATCGCCCTTGGGCGCCGGCTCGATCTTGATGACGTCGGCCCCGAGCTCGGCGAACAGGAGGCCGGCCGTCGGCCCCATGATGGTGTGCGAGAACTCGAGGACCGTCAGCCCGCCGAGCGGGCGGGCCGACATCTCAGGCCGCCTTGCGCCGGAACGCATCCAGGCTGCCGGCGTGGATCAGCTCGCCGGGCAGCGGATGGCCGACGATGGTCTCCGCCATGCGGCCGACCTCGATCAGCGCGTCGAGATCGACGCCGGTGTGCACGCCCATCTCCTCGCAGAGGAGCACGAGCTCCTCGGTGCAGATGTTGCCGGCCGCGCCCTTCTGGCCGGCATACGGGCAGCCGCCCAGGCCGCCGACCGTCGAGTCGAAGCGCGTGACGCCGAGCTTGAGGGCCTCGTAGGCGTTGGCGACCGCGAGCCCGCGCGTGTCGTGCAGGTGCAGGGAGATTTTTTTCTCCGGCCAGCGCCCGCGCACCGCGCCGACCAGGCGCTCGATGCGCGCCGGGGTCGCCCAGCCCATCGTGTCGGCGAGCGAGAACAGCGTGATGTCGACGCCGGCCTCGCGCGCGACGCCGAGCCCGTCCTCCAAGGTGCGCACCACCTGGGCCGGCGCGATGTCGCCCTGGTAGTTGCAGCCGAACGCCGCCATGACGCCGATGCGGTCGACCGTGACGCCGTTGGCGAGGTGCGCCGCGGTCTGCTTGCGCATCGCGTCGAGATTCTCGGCATGGCCGCGGTTGAGGTTCTTGCGGCTGAACGCGTCGGACGCCGCCAGCGAGATCGAGCCCGTGATCGTGAGCTTGCCCTGGAAGGCGAGCGCGCGCTTCAAGCCGGTCTCGTTGAACCACAGGCCGGTATAGTGCACGCCCGGCTTGGCCTTGAAGCCCTC
>DATJNS010000388.1:0-11376 GCA_035507915.1 Candidatus Sulfotelmatobacter sp. | reverse complement strand
GGCATCGACGTGATCGGCGACTATCTCACCGAGATCAACGTCACCTCGCCGACCGGCATCCAGGAGATCAACCGGCTCGACGGCGCGACCCTCGAGCGCCAGGTCTGGGACGCGATCGAAGCCCGCGTCGCCGCGCGCTAGGGCTGCGCGACCGGCGCTTTGCGTCGAGCAATTTGAGCTTATTGTGCTTCAAGCGTCGGCGAAACGCGTGACTTTGCACATAATTGTTTAATGGGTTTAATTTAAACCCCGAACCCGCGACGACACCGGCTCGAGGGTGGCGGACATGGCGGGATTCAGCACGGCGGGGCTGCTGCAAACCTTCAGCGACGGGTTCACGTCGCTCGCCTTGAACAACGGCGCGACCGGCACCTGGACGACGCACTACCCGTTCAACGGCGGCACCGCCAACGACCGCACGCTCGCGGTCAACGACGAAGCCGAGATCTATGTCGACCCGTCCTTCGCGGGCACCGGCGCGACACCGCTCGGCTTGAACCCGTTCGCGATTTCCACCAACGGCCTGTCGATCACCGCCGCGCCGACGCAAGCCGCGCTGCTGCCGGTGCTCGACGACCTGCCCTACACGTCCGGCATGATCACGAGCGACGGCACGTTCGCGCAGCAATACGGCTATTTCGACATGCGCGCCGAGCTGCCGGCCGGCCAGGGCCTGTGGCCCGGCTTCTGGATGCTGCCCGCGGCGCAGGGCGTGCCGGGCGAGATCGACGTCATGGAGATGCTCGGCCAAAGCCCGAGCACAATCTACGAGAGCACGCACGGCTCGAACGCCACGCAGGAATTCCGCGCGTCCTATACCGGGCCGAACTTCAGCGCGGGCTTCCACGATTTCGGCCTGGATTGGACCGCCTCGACGATCACCTGGTATCTCGACGGCGTCGCGATCGCGAGCGAGCCGACGCCATCCGAGGACAAGCAGCCGATGTACATCATCGCCGACCTCGCGGTCGGCGGCGCCGGCAGCTGGCCGGGCGCGCCCAATGGAAGCACGCCGTTCCCGGCGACCATGCAGATCGAGTCGATCCAGGCCTACGCCGATCCGAACCACGTCGTGGCGCTGCCGAACCTGCCGAGCAGCGGCGCGCCGGTCGCCTGGATCCATGCTGGCGCGGCGGGCGAGATCGTCACGGCGACCAACGTCAACACCCAGCTCGGCACCAGCTACCTGAACACGACCCTGGTCGGCGGCAGCGGTTCCGACATCTTCTGCGTCGCCGATCCGAGCGACGTGGTGCAGGCCCAGGCGACCGGCATCAACACGGTCGAGAGCTGGGCCCATCGATACGTGCTGCCCGACCATGTCGAGAACCTGGTGCTCGAGCAGAGCGCCGGCACGACCGGGATCGGCAATGCGCTGGACGACCACCTGACCGGCAATGTCGGCAACGACACCCTGGTCGCCGGCGACGGCACCGACCTCCTGACCGGCGGCGGCGGCAGCGACCTGTTCGTGCTCGACCATGCCGGCACGGCGGCAATCACGGACTTTGCGACCGGGCTCGGCGGCGACACGATCAAACTCGACGCGCCGGAATTCGAAAGCTTCAACGACGTGCGCGCCGCAATGGCGCAGATCGGTCCCGACGTCGTGCTGACCACCGGCACGCACGGCACGCTCACGTTCGAGAACGCGGCGCTCGGCAGCTTCACGCCGAACAACGTCGAGCTGCCGCTGTCGCTCCCCGCCAGCCCCGCGCCGGTCAACTACGTGGCGGCGACCGCCACCGGCCAGATCCTGACGGCGAACGAGCCGGACAGCCAGATCTCGTCCCATTGGGGCGGCGTCACCATGGTGGGCAGCCAGGGCGGCAACACGTACATGATCGCCGACCCGACCGACATCGTCGAGCAGGCCGCCGTCGGCACCAACACGGTCGACAGCTGGGCGCACAGCTACACGCTGCCCGCCAACGTGCAGAACCTCGTGATCGAGGCGACGGGCGGCGCGACCGCGATCGGCAACACGCAGAACGATATGCTGACGGGCAATGTCGGCAACGACTCGCTGGTCGGCGGCAGCGCCAACAACGTGCTGATCGGCGGCGGCGGCTCCGACACCTTCACGGGCGGCGGCGGCAGCAATCTCTACGTGTTCGGCCCGGCCGACCACGACGCGCTGATCACCAATTTCGCGGTCGGGCGCGACCATCTCGATCTGCGCGCCGTGATCGCGGCGCTGAGCCCGAGCACCAGCCCGATCGAGGCGGACCATGTCAGCCTGCAAGCCGCCGGCAACGGCACCGCGGTCATGATCACGCCCGGCGGCGCGGCGCCCGCCCACACGCTGGTCGAGCTTCAGGGCGTCGCTCCGGGAGCGCTGCACCCGGAAGTCGACTTCTTCCTGTAGGCGGCGCGGCGCCGTCAGCCGTCTCGGAGCCAGGCGACCGCCCGGGTCGCCGCAGCCTCGGCGTCGGCACGCGTCGCGAACACGACGTCGCCGTGATAACCGAAATGCGTCCAGCGACGATCCTCCGGATCGCGCCGATATTCCTCGAAGCCGAAGCTGCCGTCCGACCGTGCGAAGATGTCGACGCAGCGGTCGGCGGTCGGATTCTCGCGGCTCGCGAGAACCTTCCATGGGGGCTCGCTTATGCGCCGCTCCCAAACCCGAGGTCCGGCGCCGCCATCGCAACGGAGGGCACCGCCCGCCAATGACCCCGCGATGCGGTCACGTGCACCAGGCCACGACCATATCGAGCAGCGTACCGGCGCCACCCAAACCCCAGAGCAGGAACGCCGCAATCGCGAGGACGACGGCGCCGCCGACGGTCGGCCAAATCAGCCAACGGGGCGCGCCGTCCGTGCTCATTCCGCCGCAGCCGCCATGGCAAGCCGCGCCACGGGCCGCTCGCGGATGTACCAATGGATCGCCGCGGCGAACAGGCCCAGCCCGACCGCGACCCGCCACACGAGATCGTAGTTGCCCTCCAGGTCGTAGAGCCGGCCGGCGCCCCAGCCGCCCAGGAAGCTGCCGAGCTGGTGGCTGAAGTACACGATGCCCCACAGCATCGAGAGATGCGTCGGGCCGAACATGTAGCCGACCAGCCCGCTGGTCAGCGGCACGGTGCCGAGCCACAGGAAGCCGAGCGACGCCGCGAACAGCAGCACCGAGATCCATGACAGCGGGAGGACGAGGAACATCACGAAGCCGAGCGCGCGCAGGAAGTAGAGCAGCGCCAGCATGTCCTTCTTGGGGTAGCGGCTGCCGGTCCAGCCCCACAGCACCGAGCCGATGATGTTGAACAAGCCGACCATTCCGATCGCCCAGCCGCCGAGCTCGAGCGGAGACACCGGGCTGCCGAAGAACGACATGCCGACGGCCTTGTCGGAGATGTACGGCGGCAGATGCAGCCCGATGAAGGTCACGTGGAAGCCGCACACGAAGAAGCCGATGGTGAGCAGCCAGAAGCCTTGCGTGTTGAAGGCTTCGCGCAACGCCGCGCCGGTGCCTTGCGGGATCGCAGCACCGGGCCGCGTGGCGGCAGCGCTGGGCGCGCGCAGCCCGAAGGCCAACGGCACCATGACGATCGACACGACGGCGAGGGTCAGCATGGTCGCGTGCCAATCGCCGAGCCGGTGCTGCAGCAGCGAGGCGAACGGCACGACCGCGAACTGGCCGAATGAGCCGCCGGCGGTGACCAGGCCGAGCGCCATGGAGCGCTTGGCAGCCGGCGCCTGGCGCGTGATCGCGGCAAGGATCGGGCCGAAGCCGGCCGCCGCCATGCCGAGACCGCTCAACACGTTGCCGAGCGTAAGCATGACGCCTTCGTGCGCGAAGGCGATCATGAACATGCCGACGACGTAGAGCAGACCGCCGCTGGCGATCGTGCGCGCCGGACCGAAGCGATCGGCGAGGCTGCCGGCGAACGGCGAGAATGCGCCCATCAGCAGCATCGCCATCGCGGTGGCGAACGACCATACCTCCCGCCCCACGTGGAGGTCGGTGGCGATCGGCTTCTGGAAGATGCCGAAGCTCTGCCGAGCGCCGATGCCGATGGTCAGGATCATGGCGCCGCAGATCACGGCGACCCAGAAGCTGCGTGGCGCCGCAGGCGGCGAGGCCGGTGCAATCACGGCACGTCCCACCGAGCAACTTGCATCATGATAGTCACCATGCCGTCGTCGATCTCGTCCAGACCCAGCAACCGGTCGGCGGGTCACCGGGTCGGATTATAGGCCCGCGGCTGGACCCACCGCGAGCCTGTGGACGCGACGTCGTTGCGCGGCGCGTCCACAGGTAGGCGGTATCGGGTCATGCAGCGGCGCGCGGGAAGAGCTCGTCGATCTGCGTCTGCGCAGCATTCAATCCCTTGGTGCGCGCCTCCGGACCCATGTTGAGCCGTTCGGACCGGACGATCGTGATGTCGGTCAGGCCGAGGAATCCCAACACCGCACGGAGATAGGCTTCCTGGTGATCGAGCGCCTGTTCCAGCCCCGTGCCGGTATACGCGCCGCCGCGGGACGAGGCGATCACGACCTTTTTGCCGCCGGCAAGCCCGACGGGTCCGGTCTCGGTATAGCGGAACGTCCGCCCGGCCTGCGCGACCCGGTCGATCCACGCCTTGAGTTGGGTGGGAATCGAGAAGTTATACATGGGCGCGCCGATCACGATCGCGTCGGCGGCGAGCAGCTCGTCGACCAGCGTGTTGGTCAGATCGAGCTCTGCCGCTTGGCGTGGTGTCAGGTTCTCGCGCTTGCCGGACCGCACGACCTCGAGGAGCTCGGCGGTCAAATGATCCGGCGGTGCCGCCGCCAGGTCGCGGTGAACGATCTCGATCGCGGGATCGGCGCGCCGCCACGCCTCGACGATCGAGGTCGTCAACCGGCGCGAGACCGACGCGCCGTTGAGCGGGCTACTGTCGATGTGCAGGACCTTCATGGTCGTCTTCCTTTCGAGTTGGCAAATCGCGCGGCATCACAGCAACGTGACGGCCGCCACCGTCACCGCGACGGTGATGAAGGCGACGACGACGCCAAACCATGACGATGGGTGTTCCCGCCAATCGTCGTCGTCGTCCGAGGTCATCGAGCTCATGGCTTCATCTCCTTGCGTGGACGGCGCCGGCAGCGATGCGCCGACGCCAGCTCACGCCACCAGCTCACTTGAAGTGCATGCGGTCGAAGGCGAAGCGGCAGGCCTCGTAGTGGTTCGGGGCTTCCGCCATGCACTGCTTGTGATCGGCTGCGGCGTTCTTCATGCAGATGTCGCGGTCGCCCGGCGTCTTCTGGCACCACATCATCGGCGACGACCTCTCGTCGCCTTCCATCACCGGGGCCGGCTTCAGGTCGGCCCCGGCGTTGAGGCCGAGATAGCCGCCCTGTCCCGAGCCGGGATGGGCCGGCGCGGCCAGCGACGCGGTCTGATGCGCGCCGACGTCGAGGCCCAGATAGCCGCCCTGCAGGCTCTGGGCGGAAGCCGGGTTTGCGCCGGCCAAAGTCGCCGCGCCGAGCGCGGCCAGCAGGGCGGTGCGCAACACGATGGAGCGACGCTGGGTCATGGGGATCTCCCTCTGAAAGCGGCAGGCGCACGGGGCCTGCTCTTGGGGAGTAACCTACCTATGGAACGCCATGGCGATTAGTCGGCAGATTTGCTATTCATCGTCCTGTTGATAGGACGATCCCGATGCAGGATTTCAACGACCTCTACTACTTCGCCCAGGTCGTCGATCGGGGCGGCTTCGCGGCGGCCGCGCGCGTGCTGGGTGTCCCCAAATCGAAGCTGAGCCGCCGCGTCGCGGCGCTCGAGGACCGCCTCGGCGTGCGCTTGATCCAGCGCTCGACGCGCCGTTTCTCGGTGACCGAGGTGGGGCGGGAATACCACCGGCATTGCCTCGCCATGGTCGCCGAGGCAGCCGCCGCGCAGGAGGCGATCGATCGCACATCGGCCGAGCCGCAGGGCTTCGTCCGTGTGAGCTGTCCGGTCAGCCTCATGGAACGGCGGGTCGGAACCGTCATCTCGACCTTCCTGGCCGACTATCCGCGCGTTCAGATGCACATCGAGGTGACCAACCGACGCGTCGATGTGATCGGCGAGGGGGTCGACATTGCGCTGCGCGTCCGAACGCCGCCGCTCGAGGACAGCGGACTCGTCGTCCGCGTGCTGGAGGACCTGGGCGGCGTGCTGGTGGCAAGTCCGGCGCTTCTCGACAAAGTGGGTCGCCCCCAGGTGCCCGGCGATGTCGATCGGCTCGGTACGATGGACTTCGCGCAACCCGACGGCGCCTACGTCTGGCGGCTCACCGGGCCCAATGGCGAGACGCGCGATGTGGTGCATCGCCCGCGGTTGGTCACCAACGAGATGACGACGTTGCGTCGAGCGGTCTTGCAGGGGGCTGGTGCCGCTGCACTGCCTCGATTTCTCGTCGACGCCGATCTCGTGATCGGGACAATGGAACAGATCCTGCCGTCATGGGCGCTGCCGCGTGCCCTCATCCACGCGGTCTTCCCGTCTCGCCGCGGCCTCGTGCCCGCCGTTCGCGCGCTGATCGACCGGCTCGCGGCTGGCTTCTCCGACGATGCGGCGCGCGCTTGAGTTCGACCGCCTAGCCGCTCTGAAGCCCACCATCACCGCGCGATGACAGGCCGCCGCGCCGCGCGCTAGACTGGTTGCTGTCCAAAATTTGAGCAGCGCAACCGCGGCACAGCGGGCTGCGCAGCCATCGCATTGCTGCTCGGCGCCTCCGGCGACCTTCCGCGGCGGCGGCGCCGACTTATATGACCAGGCTTCTGACGTCCGAGGAGGGGCACCATGGCACTCGGCCGGATCGGGATTGGCATCGGTATCGTGGCGGTCGTCGCTGTCGGGATCGGCTGGTATGCCACGCGCGGCGGCAGCAGCAGCCAGGCGAGCAGCGCGCCGCCGCCACCGCCCGTCACGGTCAGCACCCCGCTCCGGCACGAGGTCGTCGAGCACGACGAGTACACCGGCCAGTTCGCCGCGGTCGACTATGTCGAGCTGCGCGCCCGGGTCAGCGGCTACCTGCAGGAGATCCATTTCGAGGACGGCCAGCTGGTCAAGCAGGGCGACCTCCTGTTCCTGATCGATCCGCGGCCCTATGAGATCGCGCTGGCGTCGGCCCAGGCGCAGGTCGACCAGGCGAACGCCTCGATCGAATTCGCCAGCCGCGAGGTGCAACGCGCCGAGGTGCTGCGCCAGAAGGATTTCGTCGCGCAGAGCACCTACGACCAGCGCCTGCAGCAGCTGCGCAGCGGCACGGCAAGTCTCGAGGCCGCCAAGGCCGCCGTGCGCGACGCCCAGCTCAACCTCGAGTTCTGCCACATCACCGCGCCGGTCAGCGGACGCATCGGCCGCCACGAGGTCAGCATCGGCAACCTGGTGAGCGGCGGCAACGGCGGCACGACGACGACCACGCTGCTCACCACGATCGTGTCGCTCGATCCGATCTATTTCTATTTCGACATGAGCGAGGCCGACTTCCTCGGCTATCAGCGTGCGGTCGCGAAGGGCGAGCAGCTCGCCAACCGCAGCGATCCGGTGCCGGTCGAGGGGCACCTGGTCGACGAGACGGCGTGGACGCTCAAGGGCAAGCTCGACTTCATCAACAACCAGGTCGACCGCGGCGCCGGGACGATTCGCGTGCGCGCGGTGTTCCCCAATCCCAACTACCTGCTGACGCCCGGCCAGTTCGCGCGCGTGCGCGTGCCCGGCTCGGAGCCCTACCAGGCGCTGCTGGTGCCCGACGAGGCGGTGGTGACCGACCAGTCGCGCAAGCTCCTGATGACGGTCAAGGAGGACGGCACGGTCGTGCCCAAGGTCGTGCGGCCCGGCCCGACCTACGAGGGGCTGCGCATCATCCGCAGCGGCATCGAGCCGACCGACCGCATCGTGATCAACGGCCTCCTGCGCGCGCGGCCGGGCGCCAAGGTGACGCCGCAACCAGGCACGATCGCCCTCGACAAGACCGCCGGCTGAGCGCCGCCCGATGCGCTTCTCGCACTTCTTCATCGACCGCCCGATCTTCGCGACGGTGCTGTCGGTGTTCATCACCCTGGTCGGCGGCGTCGCCTATTTCAGCCTGCCGGTGGCGCAGTATCCCGAGATCGCGCCGCCCACGGTGGTGATCAACGCGAGCTATCCGGGCGCGTCGGCGGAGGTCGTGAGCGAGACGGTCGCGACGCCGATCGAGCAGGAGATCAACGGCGTCGAGAACATGCTCTACATGGTCTCGCAGGCGACCGGCGACGGCAACGTCTCGATCACGGTGACGTTCGCGCTCGGCACCGACCTCAACATCGCGCAGGTCCTGGTGCAGAACCGCTTGGCGATCGCGCAGCCGAAGCTGCCGGACGAGGTTCAGCGGCTGGGCGTCACCGTGCGCAAGAACTCGCCCGACCTCATGATGGTGATCCATCTCTATTCGCCCGACGGCTCGCGCGACCAGCTCTACATCTCGAACTACGTGACCCTGCAGGTGAAGGACGTGCTCGCCCGGCTCGAGGGCGTCGGCGACGTCCAGCTGAAGGGCGCGCGCGATTATGCCATGCGGATCTGGCTCGACCCCGACCGGGTCGCGGCGCGCAATCTCACCGCGGGCGAAGTCGTCCAGGCGCTGCAATCGCAGAACGTCCAGGTCGCCGCCGGCGTGTTGAATCAGCCGCCGGTGCCCCACGAAGGCGCCTTCCAGCTCAACGTCGAGACGCTCGGGCGCCTGATCGACCCGCGCCAATTCGCCAACATCGTGGTCAAGAACGATCCCGACGGCCGCGTGACGCGCATCCGCGACATCGGACGCGTCGAGCTGGGCGCCGCGGACTACACCTCCAACAGCTATCTCGACGAGCGCACCGCGGTCGCGATCCTGATCTTCCAGCAGCCGGGAACCAACGCGCTCGCGACCGGCGAGCGCCTCAAGGCGACCATGGCGGAGCTGGCGAAATCGTTCCCCGCTGGGCTGCGCTACGACATCGTCTACAACCCGACCGAGTTCATCGGCGAATCGGTCAACGAGGTGATCAAGACGATCTACGAGGCGGTCGGGCTGGTCGTGGTCGTCGTGATCCTGTTCCTGCAGACCTGGCGCGCCTCGGTCATCCCGATCGTCGCGATCCCGGTGTCGCTGATCGGCACCTTCCTGGTGCTCGCCGCCGCGGGCTTTTCGCTCAACAACCTGTCGCTGTTCGGGCTCGTGCTCGCGATCGGCATCGTGGTCGACGACGCGATCGTCGTGGTCGAGAACGTCGAGCGCAATCTGCGCGAGGGCATGAGCCCGCGCGACGCCGCGCACGAGACCATGGACGAGGTCGGCGAAGCCCTGATCGCGATCGCGCTCACATTGTCTGCCGTGTTCGTGCCGGCGGCGTTCATCCCGGGCATCTCGGGCCAGTTCTTCCGTCAGTTCGCGGTCACGATCGCGGCCGCGACCGTGATCTCGTGCATGGTCTCGCTGACCTTGAGCCCGGCGCTGTGCGCGCTCTTGTTCAAGCGCCACGAGCCGCACGGCGACGCACGCCGCGCCGGCATATTCCGTCTGGTCACGATCTTCTTCGACGGCTTCAACCGCGGGTTCGACTGGCTGTCGACGCGCTACGGCGCGCTCGCGGGCCGTATGATCCGGCTCGCCGCGCTCGTGCTGGTCGTCTATGGCGGGCTCGTCGGGCTGACGGCGTGGCAGTTCGCCCGCGCGCCGACCGGCTTCATCCCCCAGCAGGACCAGGGCTATCTCATCACCGTCATCCAGCTGCCGCCCGGCGCGTCCCTGGCGCGCACCGACGCGGTGGTGCGCCGGGCGACCAAGATCATCCTCGGCACGCCCGGCGTGATCCACGCCGTGCCGTTCGCCGGCTTCGACGGCGCGACCTTCACCAACGCACCCAACGCCGGGGCGATCTTCTCGGCGCTGGCGCCGTTCACCGAGCGCCACGCCAAGGGTCAGGGCGCCCCGGAGCTGCTCGCGGATCTGCGCAAGCGGCTCAGCGTGATCCAGGAGGCCTTCATCATCACGATCCCGCCGCCGCCGGTGCGCGGCATCGGCACCGCCGGCGGCTTCAAGATGATGATCCAGGACAAACGCGGGCGCGGCCTCCAGGCGCTCGAGGCGGCGACCCAGGACCTGGTCGCCGCGGCCAACCGGACCCCCGGTCTGGTCGGCGTGTTCTCGCTGTTCAACACGCGCACGCCCAAGGTCTACGCCGACATCGATCGCGTGCGTGCCGAGATGCTCGGCGTCAGCGCCGACAAGGTGTTCGAGACGCTCGAGGTCTATCTCGGCTCGGCCTACGTCAACGACTTCAACTATCTCGGCCGCACCTACCACGTCACCGCGCAGGCCGACGGCCAGTTCCGCGAGGACATGCGCGACATCGTCAACCTGAAGACGCGCAACCAGCGCGGCGACATGGTGCCGATCGGCTCGGTCGCCGAGTTCCGCGACATCACCGGACCCTATCGCGTGCCGCGCTACAACCTGTATCCGGCCGCCGAGCTGCAGGGCAACGTGCTGCCGGGCTACTCGACCGGCTACGCCATCGCGGCGATGGAGAAGCTCGCGGCCGAGCGTCTGCCGGACGGTTTCGGCTACGAATGGACCGATCTCGCCTACCAGGAGAAGCTGGCCGGTCACGGCGGCATCTTCGTGTTCGCGGCCTCGGTGGTGTTCGTGTTCCTGGTGCTGGCGGCGCAGTACGAGAGCTGGACGCTGCCGCTCGCCGTGATCCTGATCGTGCCGATGTGCCTGCTCGCCGCGGTCAGCGGCCTGCTGTTGCGCCACATGGACGTCAACATCCTGGCGCAGGTCGGCTTCGTCGTGCTGGTCGGGCTGGCGGCCAAGAACGCCATCCTGATCGTCGAGTTCGCCAAGCAGGCCGAAGACCGCGGCGAGGACATCCTGGCGGCCGCGGTCGGCGCGGCGCGCACGCGGCTGCGGCCGATCCTGATGACCTCGTTCGCGTTCATCTTCGGCGTGGTGCCGCTCGCGATCGCGACCGGCGCGGGCGCCGAGATGCGCCAGTCGCTCGGCACCGCGGTGTTCTTCGGCATGCTCGGCGTGACCGGTTTCGGCCTCTTGTTCACGCCGGTGTTCTACGCGGTGGTGCGCCGAGCGTTCGGCAAGCGACGGGCGACCGCCGCGCCGCTCGCCGGCGCCGCGCGCGAGGCGCCGGCGGAGTAGCCACGACCGTTCAACTCGCTGATCCGGCTGGCCCTCCGGCGCCTCGGCGGCGCTTGCGTCGAACCAGCTTCCCGCCGCAATGTGGGCCGGAACGCGGGGACCCAGAACGGGAGGGGCGGGGTGGCGTACGACTACATCATCGTCGGCGGCGGATCCGCCGGGTCGGTCATGGCCAACCGCCTGTCGGCGCGCAGTTCGAACCAGGTGCTGCTCTGCGAGGCCGGGCAGG
>DATJNS010000387.1:0-33770 GCA_035507915.1 Candidatus Sulfotelmatobacter sp. | reverse complement strand
CCCGATGACGTGATAGGCGCGGAGCTGCTCGCCGAGCAGCCCGGTCGCGAGCAAAGCGCTGTAGAGCGGCACCAGGTGCAGGAACACGCCGGCACGGTTGGCGCCGATGATCTCGACCCCGCGGTTCCAGAACACGAACGCGCCCACGCTGGGAAAGATCGCGACATAGGCGATCGCGAGCACTGTCGGCGCGGTCCACTGCGCGGGCGCGCCCGCCAGAACCTCCCACGCCATCAGGGGCAGCGTGCCGACCGCCGAAATGATCGACAGCAGGAGGATGAAGCTCAGCCAATGGATCGGCGGCCGAAGGCGGAAATAGACCGCGTAGACCGCGAACACGGCCATGTTGAACACGATCACGAGGTCGCCGAGGTTGAGGCGGAGCCGCGCCACCGTCTCGAGGTCGCAGCGCGTCACGATGGCGAGCGCGCCGACGAGCGACGTCGCGATGCCGAGCGTCTGGCGCGCCGTCAAGCGGTCGCGGAACATCACCGCGCCGACCGCCGCGATCATCACCGGCGCGAGCGAGTTGAACACCGAGGTGTTGAGCGCGGTGGTGAGCTGCAGCCCGACATACTGCAGCGCGCTGAACATGGCGCCGCCGGTCGCGCCGAGAAAGAGGAGAATGCCCCAGTGGCGCCGGATCAGCGGCCAGTCGGCGACCAACCGGCGGCGCGCCAGCGGCCACAGCAGCACCGCGCCGATCAGCCAGCGCAGGGTCGAGATGGTGAACGGCGGCACATAGCCCGCAATCGCGCGCCCGACGATGTGGTTGCCGGACCAGAACAGGCTGGCCAGCGCGAGCAGCAGATAGGGGTTGTCGAACAGCCCCCCGACCGTGCGCCGGCCCACCGAGGCGAGCGACATCGGTGGCTAGAGGATCTGGCTCAGGAACTGGCGCGTGCGCGGGTCGCGCGCGCCGGCGAAGAACTCCTTCGGCGGCCCGTGCTCGACGATCACGCCGCGGTCGGTGAAGTAGATGTGGTCGGCGACCTCGCGCGCGAAACCCATCTCGTGCGTGACGATGACGCACGTCATGCCCTCCTCGGCGAGCTCGCGGATGGTCACCAGCACCTCCTTGACGGTCTCCGGATCGAGCGCGGCCGTGACCTCGTCGAACAACATGACGTCGGGATTCATCGCCAGCGAGCGCGCGATCGCGACGCGCTGCTGCTGGCCGCCCGACAGCTCGCCCGGAAAAGCGTGCTCCTTGCCCTCGAGCCGCACCTTGGCGATCAGCTTGCGGGCGCGCGCCTCGACCTCGGCCTTGTCCTGCTTGAGCACGTGGATCGGCGCCATCATGACGTTCTGCAGCGCGGTGCGATGCGGGAACAGATTGTATTGCTGGAACACCATGCCGACCTTGCGGCGCAGCGCCAGCTTGTCGAGCTTCGGAGCGTGCACCTCCTGGCCCTCGACCAGGATCGAGCCGCGGTCGATCGGCACGAGCGCGTTGATGCAGCGCAGCAGCGTCGACTTGCCCGAGCCCGACGGGCCGATCACGCACACGACGTTGCCCTTGGCGACGTCGAAGCCGACGCCGCGCAGCACCTCGACCGCGGCGAAGCGCTTGTGCACGTCGATCAGCCGGATCAGCGGCTGATCCGGCGTCCAGGCGGCGCGGGCGATCGGCTCAGCCATCGACGGCGAACCGCCGCTCGAGCGCGGTCGTCCAGCGCGAGATCGGATAGCAGTAGAGGAAGAACCAGAGCAGCAGATAGAGATACATCGGGATCAGGAGCTCGCGCCGGCCCTCGGCGGCGAGCGCGTCGCTGGTCAAGGTCATGGCTTCGTTGACGCCGACGATCGAGCACAAGGGCGTGCCGACCACCAGGATGGCGTACAGATTCATCCAGGGCGGCAGCATGCGCTTCACGCACTGCGGCAGGATGATCATCCACAGGGTCTGCCGGCGCGTGAAGGCGAGCGACTCCGCGGACTCCCATTGACCGAACGGAATCGACTGCACCGCGCCGCGGACGATCTCCGCCATGTTGGCCATCACGGGCAGCGACAGGCCGAAGGTCGCCTTGATCCAGGCGGGCAGCGGAATCACGGTATCGCCGACGCGGATCTCGAAGGGCAGCAGCAGCATGCAGTAGAACAGCATGACGAGCCACGGCGCGTTGCGGAAGATCTGGGTCGCGAAGCCCGCCGACCCGCGCACACTCGACTGAAGCGAGATCAGGCCGAGCCCCAGCAGCGTGCCGGCCGCGGTGCCCGCCGCCATGGCGAGGACGCTCATCAGCACGTTGAGGCCGAAGCCTTGCGCGAGCAGCGGCGTCCACTTGAGCAGGGTCGCGATCACCGAGGGATCGCCCGGCCCGGCCTCCGCCTCGCCGATGCCGACGGCCGCGATCAGGACCGTCGCCAGCACCAGCCCGGACCGCGCACCGAGCCAGCGCGGCGCGGCCGGCCGCCGGGGCCGCCGCGCCGGCAGCAGGACCGGAAGGTCGGTGCGGTCCGCGACCCAGCGGCTCATATGCTGTAGCCCGGAATCCGCATGGCGCGCTCCCAGCGCCCCATCACGTGCACGAGCAGGCCGACCAGCGCGACGTAAACGAGCAGGAGCACGTTCATCATCTCGGGCACGTTGATCTCGTCGGACCAGATCTGGTTGGCGACGTAGAGCATCTCGGGCACCGCGATGGCGTAGGCGATCGTCGTCGTCTTGATCAGGTTGACGAGATTGTTGTTGAGCGCCGGCAGGCTGATGCGAAAGGCGAGCGGCAGCACGATGTGGACGTAGGCCCTGAGCCGCGTGTAGCCGAGCGCCTCGGCGGCCTCGATCGTGGTGCGCGGCACCGCCTCAATGCCGGAGCGGAAGATCTCGATGTTGAACGCGCCGGCATAGAGCGACAGGCCGACCGCCGCCCAGGTGAAGTTGCCGACCAGCGGGACCCGGATGCCGGTCGGCGTCGCCATCGACAGCAACGAGCCGAGCGCGAAATAGAAGAAATAGAGCTGGATCAGCGGCGGCGTGTTGCGGAAGAACTCGATGTAGCCCTGCAGCAGCCAACGCACGGGGCGGAAGCGCGCGCCCTGCAGCCAGGCGCCGACGACGCCGATCGCCACGCTCGCCGTCAGGCAGATCGCCATCAGGCGCAGCGACGTCAGGAAGCCCCAGGCGAAGCGCTGCCGGTCGAACGCGTCATAGAAGATCGTCAGGTTGATCCCGGTGGCCGTGTGCAGCCACCGGAACCAATCCCACACCGCGTCCATCGGGCGGACGGCGGACCGTCAGACCACGCGATGGGCGCGGGTCAGTGGAGCTCCAGGCTGGCGCACCGCTTGTGCATGTCCTCGAGGAACGGCGACGGCTGCAGCCCCCACTTCTTCTCGAGGGCGATCAGCTTCCCGGAGCGATGCCACTCGTAGACCATGCCGCTCATGAACCGGCCGAACTCCTTGTTGCGCTCGGGCAGCGGCACCGCGAGGCCCCACGGATCGGGCATGATGCTGGGCAGCGGCATCTCGTAGTCGCCCCATTTCGCCTTGTCCTCGAGCAGCGCGGGGAACGAGGTGTCGTCGTAGGTGAAGGCGACGCAGTTGCCCTGCACCAGCGCGGTCTGCGCCTCCGCCGTGCCCTTGAAGGCGACGATCTCGATGCCGTACTTCTCGGCGAGCGGCTTGTTGTACCAGGCGCCCTGGATCGCGCACACGGGCTTGCCCTTGAGCTGCTCCCACTGCTTGAAGCCGGCTTTCTTCGGCGCGAGCACGTTGACGCCCGACGCGTAGTAGGACGGCTCGATGATGCCGACGACCTCGCGCCGGTCCGGCTTGTCGTTCATGGTCGCGATCATGAGGTCGATCTTGCCTTGCTGCAGGAACTGCATGCGGTTGGACGAGATCACCGGCTCGAGCTGGAGCTTGACCCCGAGCGTGTCGGCGACCTCCTGGGCGAGGTCGGGCTCGAGCCCGATGATCTTGCCGCTCGGATCGCGGAAGCCGAACGGCTTGTAGTCGGCCTTGACGCCGACGACGAGCGTGCCGCGCTGCTTGATCTTCTCGAGCGTCTGCGCCGCCGCGCCGCCGATCCCGAGCGCCGCCGCCACCGCGACCGCCACGCCCCACCCCAAAACTCGCCGCATTCGCGTTCTCCCCCGTTGCCTTGCCCGCGTGATTCGCGAGGCGACGCCGCCCCCCATTCAGTATAAAGGCCGGTGACCCATTGCTCTAGGGCCGCCGGCCGGGAGGCAGCATGACGGTGACGATCTATCACAACCCGCGGTGCGGCAAGTCGCGCCAGACCCTGGCGCTGCTCGAAGCGCGCGGCATTGCGCCGCGGATCGTCGAGTATCTGAAGACGCCACCCGACGCCGCCACCTTGAAGCGGCTCTTGAACCAGCTCGGGCTCAAGCCGGCCCAACTCGTGCGCAAGAAGGAAGCCGCCGAGGCCGGCATCGACCCCGCGAAGCTCGCCGAGGACAAGCTGATCGCCGCCATGGTCAAGCATCCGATCGTGATCGAGCGCCCGATCGTGGTGAACGGCGACAAGGCGGCGCTCGGCCGTCCGCCCGAGGCGGTGCTGAAGATCCTCTAGGGTTACGGCCCCAGCGACGGTAGCTTGAGGTGGTGCGCGCGGGCGCAGGCCAGCGCGTCCTCGTAGCCGGCGTCGGCGTGGCGCATCACGCCGCTCGCCGGATCGTTCCACAGCACGCGCTCGATGCGCCGCGCCGCCTCGGCGGTGCCGTCGCACACGATCACCATGCCGGCATGCTGCGAATAGCCGATGCCGACCCCGCCGCCGTGATGGATCGACACCCAGGTCGCGCCCGACGCGCAGTTGAGGAGCGCGTTGAGCAGCGGCCAGTCCGATACCGCGTCGGAGCCGTCGCGCATGGCTTCGGTCTCGCGGTTGGGGCTGGCGACCGAGCCCGAGTCGAGATGATCGCGGCCGATCACGATCGGCGCCTTGAGCTCGCCGCGGGCGACCATCTGGTTGAACGCCAGGCCGAGCCGGTGGCGGTCGCCCAGCCCGACCCAGCAGATGCGCGCCGGCAGGCCCTGGAAGGCGATGCGCCGCCGCGCCATGTCGAGCCAGTGGTGCAGGTGCGCGTCGTCGGGCATCAGGCGCTTCACCGCCTCGTCGGTGCGGTAGATGTCCTCCGGGTCGCCCGACAGCGCGGCCCAGCGGAACGGGCCGACGCCGCGGCAGAACAGCGGCCGGATGTAGGCCGGCACGAAGCCCGGGAAATCGAACGCGTCGGCGACGCCCTCGTCGCGCGCCATCTGGCGGATGTTGTTGCCGTAGTCGAGCGTCGGCACGCCGCGGTGGTGGAAGTCCAGCATGGCGCGCACGTGGGTCGCCATCGAGCGCTTGGCGGCGCGCTCGACCGCCTTGGGGTCGCTCTCCTGGCGCGCATCCCAGTCGGCCAGGTTCCAGCCGGCCGGCAAATAGCCGTGGATCGGGTCGTGCGCCGAGGTCTGGTCGGTCACCACGTCGGGATGCACGCCGCGCCGCACCAGCTCGGGAAAGATCTCGGCGGCATTCCCCAAGAGCCCGACCGACAGCGGCTGCTTCTCGCGGCACGAGCGCTCCATCATGGCGAGCGCCTCGTCGAGCGTGTCGGCCTTGGTGTCGAGGTAGCGCGTCTTGAGCCGCATCTCGATGCGCGAAGGCCGGCACTCGACGGCGAGCAGCGACGCGCCCGCCATGGTCGCGGCGAGCGGTTGCGCGCCGCCCATGCCGCCCAGTCCGGCGGTCAGGATCCAGCGGCCCGCGAGGCTGCCGCCGAAATGCCGCCGTCCGATCTCGGCGAAGGTCTCGTAGGTGCCCTGCACGATGCCCTGGCTGCCGATATAGATCCACGAGCCGGCAGTCATCTGGCCGAACATCATCAGACCCTTGCGGTCGAGCTCGTCGAAATGGTCGAGGGTGGCCCAATGCGGCACCAGGTTGGAGTTGGCGATCAGCACGCGCGGCGCGTCGGCATGCGTGCGAAACACGCCGACCGGTTTGCCGGACTGCACGAGCAAGGTCTCGTCGCCTTCGAGCGTCCGCAGAGACGCGACGATGCGATCGAAACTGTCCCAGTCGCGCGCCGCCCGGCCGATGCCGCCATACACGACGAGCTCATGCGGCTTCTCGGCGACCTCCGGATCGAGATTGTTCATCAGCATGCGGAGCGGCGCCTCGGTGAGCCAGCTCCTGGCGCTGAGCGCCGTGCCGTGCGGCGCGCGCACCACGCGCTGGTTGTCGAGCCGACGGTCGGTACTCATCGTCCCCTCCAGATCCGCCGGTAGAGCGGGTTGAAACCCATGCGATAGGCAAGCTCGGCCGGCCGCTCGACGTCCCAGATGCACAGGTCGCACCACTTGCCGGGCTCGAGCGTGCCGGTCTCCGGCGCGAGGCCCAGCGCGCGCGCCGCGTGGCGCGTCACGCCGGCCAGCGCCTCCTCGGGCGTCAGGCGGAACAGGGTGCACGCCATGTTGAGCGCGAGCAGCAACGAGGAGAGCGGCGAGGAGCCCGGGTTGCAGTCGGTCGCGATCGCGATCGGCACGCCATGGCGACGCAAGAGCTCGACCGGTGGCGGATGGCTCTCGCGCAGGAAGTAGAACGCGCCGGGCAGCAGCACCGCGACCGTGCCGGCGCGCGCCAGCGCCGCGACCCCGGCTTCGTCCGCATATTCGAGATGATCCGCCGACAGCGCGCCGAACGCGGCGGCGAGCGCCGCGCCGCCGCAGGTCGTGCGTTGCTCGGCGTGCAGCTTCACGGGCAAGCCGAGACGGCGTGCGGTCGCGAACACGCGTCGGACCTGGTCGGCCGTGAAGGCGATCGCCTCGACGAAACCGTCGACCGCGTCGACCAGTCCGGCCGCGGCGGCCGCCGGGAGCATGTCGTCGCACACCGTCTCGATATAGGCGTCGGGCCGGCCGGCGAACTCGGGCGGCAGCGCGTGGGCGCCGAGAAACGTCGTCTTGACCGTGACGGGCCGCGCCTCGCCAAGCCGGCGCGCGGCGCGCAGCATCTTGATCTCCGTCTCGCGATCGAGCCCGTAGCCGGACTTGATCTCGATGGTCGTCACGCCGTCGGCGATCAGCGCATCGAGCCGCGGCAGGGCGCTCGCGACCAGCGCGTCCTCGCCGGCCGCGCGGGTCAGCCGCACGGTCGACGCGATGCCGCCGCCGGCGCGCGCGATGTCCTCGTAGCTGGCGCCCTCGAGCCGTAGCTCGAACTCGCGCGCGCGATCGCCGGCGAACACCAAGTGCGTATGGCAGTCGATCAAGCCGGGCGTGATCAGGCGCCCCGCGACGTCGATCGTCGCGTCGGCCGCCAGACCGGCCGGCAGCGCCGACGCCGGCCCGACCCAGGCGATGCGCCCGTCGCGCGCCGCCAGCGCGCCGTCCTCGATCCAGCCGAACGGCGCGCCGCCCGCCACCATGGTGGCGAGCCGGGCACCGCGCCACAGCACGTCGACGCGTCGGGTTTCACTCATGCGCCATTGTGGGCGCGACGCCCAGGGCTGCCAAGCGTCCGCGGGCGATGTAGCATCGCGCCATGACGATCGAGATCGGCGGCGCGCCGCTGACCCTGGCCGATCTGCGCGCGATCGCGCGGGACGCCGCGCCGATCGCCTTGGCGCCGTCGAGCCGCGCGCCGATCGCCGCGTCGGCGCGGGCGATCGAGCGCATCGTCGCGGCGGGCAAGCCGGCCTACGGCATCAACACCGGCTTCGGGCGTCTGGCGCAGACGCGCATCCCGCTCGACGCGCTGGCTCAGCTGCAGACCAACATCGTGCTGTCGCACGCCGCCGGGACCGGCCCGGCGCTCGACGATCCGACGGTGCGCCTGGTGCTCGCGCTCAAGGTCGCGACCTTGGCGCGCGGCCATTCCGGCGTGCGTCCGGACATCGTCGAGCTGCTGCTGGCGCTCTACCGCCGCGGCATCCATCCCGTCATCCCGGCCAAGGGCTCGGTCGGAGCCTCGGGCGACCTGGCGCCGCTCGCGCACCTGGCGCTGACCCTGCTCGGCATCGGCGAGGTGCGGGTCTCGGGCCGCATCGCAAGCGCGGCCGACGCCTTGCGCGACGCCGGGCTGGCGCCCCTGACCCTGGCGCCCAAGGAGGGCCTGGCGCTGCTCAACGGCACCCAGGTGTCGACCGCGCTCGCGCTCGTCGGGCTGTTCGCGATCGAGGACCTGTTCGCCGCCGCGCTGGTCGCCGGCAGCCTGTCGGTCGACGCCGCGGCCGGCAGCGACACGCCCTTCGATCCCCGCATTCACGCCTTGCGCGGCCATGCCGGTCAGCGCGACGTCGCCACGCGCTACGCCGGGCTGCTCGCCGACAGCGCGATCCGGCGCTCGCATCTGGAGAACGACCCGCGCGTGCAGGATCCCTACAGCCTGCGCTGCCAGCCCCAGGTGATGGGCGCCTGCCTCGACCACATCCGGTTCGCTGCCGGCGTGTTCGCGATCGAGGCCAACGGCGTGACCGACAATCCGCTGATCTTCGCCGACGCCGACGAGGTGCTGTCGGGCGGCAATTTCCACGGCGAGCCGGTGGCGCTCGCCGCCGACACGCTGGCGCTCGCGGTCGCCGAGATCGGCGCCCTGTCGGAGCGCCGCATCGCGCTCCTGATCGACCCGACGCTGTCCGGGCTGCCGCCGTTCCTGGTCGAGCATGGCGGCGTCAACTCCGGCTTCATGGTGGCGCAGGTCACCGCGGCGGCGCTCGCCAGCGAGAACAAGACGCTCGCGCATCCCGCCAGCGTCGACAGCCTGCCGACCTCGGCGAATCAGGAGGACCACGTCAGCATGAGCACCTTCGCGGCGCGCCGGCTCGCCGACATGGCGGCCAACAGCGCCGCGATCGTCGCCATCGAGCTCTTGGCCGCCGCCCAGGGCATCGACCTGCGCGCGCCGCTCACCACCGCGCCGCGCCTGCAGGAGGCGCTGGCGCTGGTGCGCGTCGAGGTCGGGTTCTATGATCACGACCGGTACTTTGCGCCCGACATCGCGACCATCCAGCGCCTGATCGAAGCCGGTGCGTTCCACCGCTTCGTGCCGGGCCTGTTGCCGTCGCATCCCGAGCGCGTGGATCAACATCGCGGGTCAGGGTGATGCATCAAACAACCCAATGCCGTCATGCCCGCGAAAGCGGGCATCCAGGATGCCTTGCGACACCGTCCCATTCCTGGATCCCCGCTTTCGCGGGGATGACGATGAGAAGATTGAGCGTCGGTCTTCTGCTGGCGGGCCTGGTTGCCATCGGAGCGCGGGCCGCCGAGCCCTTCCCCAACCACCAGATGCGCATCGTGGCGCCGTTCCCGCCGGGCGGCACGGTCGATCTCTTGGCGCGCATCGCCGGCCAGCAGCTGACCGCCGCGCTGGGACAGCAGGTCGTGATCGAGAACCGCACCGGCGCGGGCGGCAACATCGGCGGCGAGATCGTCGCCAAGGCGCCGCCCGACGGCTATACCATGCTGCTCGGCAGCACCGGTCTGCTGTCGATCAACCCGACGATCTATCACACGATGCCGTTCGATCCGGCGCGCGACCTGGCGCCGGTCGCGCGACTCGCCACGGTGCCCAACCTGATGGTGATCAACCCGGACCTGCCGGTGCATTCGGTCGCCGAGTTCATCGCCTACGCCAAGGCGCGTCCCGGCAAGGTGTTCTTCGCGTCGGCGGGCGCCGGCACGACCATCCATCTGTCCGGCGAGCTGTTCAAGAAAATGGCCGGCATCGACATCGTCCACACGCCCTATCGCGGCAGCGCGCCGGCGCTCGCCGACCTGATGGCCGGCCAGGTCCAGGTGATGTTCGACAACATGCCATCGGCCTTGCCGCTGGCGCAGAGCGGCAAGCTGCGCGCGCTGGCCGTGACGACCGAGACCCGCGCGCCGTCGGTGCCCGACCTGCCGACCGTCGCAGAGTCCGGTTTGCCGGGCTACGAGACATCGGCGTGGTTCGGCATCCTGGTGCCTGCCGCGACGCCGCCCGACGTCGTCGACACGTTGAGCCGCGCGCTCAACCACGGCATGGCGCTGCCCGACGTGCGCCAGAAGCTGGCCAATGTCGGCGCCACCGCGTCGCCCGACACGCCCGACGCGTTCCGCGCTTTCATCGCCGCCGAGACCGCGAAGTGGAGCCAGCTCGCGCGCGACGCCCACGTCACGGTCGACTAGACGGGGGACGAGCGCGATGAGCGACACCGAGGCGCATCCGCCGATCCACCTCACCTACCTGAACGGGCCCGACGTCGCCGCGCTCGACATGCAGGACGACGAGATCCTGGGCGCGATCGAGACCGCGCTCGCCGCCCAGGGCCGCCGCGAGACCGTGATCGAGCCGCGCATGCACCTGATCCCGGACCGCACGGTGCACGGCCACTTCAACGTGCTGCGCGGCTACGTCAAGCCGCTCGGCGTCGCCGGCGTCAAGATCGTCGGCGACTTCGTCGACAATTACCGCCACGGCCTGCCGTCCGAGATGGCGCTCCTCAACCTGTTCTCGCCGACCACCGGCATGCCGCTCGCCGTGATCGACGCCAGCGTGATCACCGACATGCGCACCGGCGCGGTGACCGCGATCGGCGCGCGACACCTGGCGCGCCGCGACAGCCGCATCCTCGGCCACATCGGCGCGCGCGGCTCGTCCTACTGGAACGTGCGGCTGCTCGACCGCATCTTCGGGTTCGACGAGATCCGCGTGCATTCGCGCCGCCCGGAGAGCCGCCAAGCGTTCGGCGCGCGGCTGTCGCGCGATCTCGGCAAGCCGGTCACCGTGGTCGACGATTGGCAACGCTGCATCGAAGGCGCCGACATCGTCGTCGAGGCCTCGCGCCTGACCCGGCCTGAGCCGCTCTTGCGCACCCAATGGATCAAGCGCGGCGCCTGCGTGATCCCCTACGGCACGGTGAGCGCGGTCGAGCTCGACCTGCTCGACATCATGGACAAGATCGTGGTCGACGATTGGGGCCAGGCGACCGCCGGGCCGTTCGGCTGCCTGCGCCGCCACGTCGACTCGGGCCGCCTGTCGCCGAAGAACCTGCACGCCGAGCTCGGCCAGATCGTCGCCGGCCTCAAGCCCGGGCGCACCGATCCGGGCGAGACCACGCTGCTCTGGCACCGCGGCCTGTCGCTCAGCGACATCGCGCTCGGCCACGCCATGCTGGAGAAGGCCAAGCGCCTCGGCATCGGCCAGACCCTGCGGTTCGCCTAGCGGCGGCTCGCGCACGGCGTTGCTACCAAACAACCCGTCATCCTCGGCCTTGTGCCGAGCATGACGCTGAGGCACGCCTCAGTTCGTCTCGGTCGGCAGGGCCTGGTTGAAGTCGCGCAGCGCGGCCGCGTAGGTGGCGGAGCGATATTCCTCGTCCTTGGCGACCGCGTCGTAGAGCTTGTCGAGCGCGCCGTTGACCAGCTTGAACTGCGGCTCGGTCAGCATGCCGAGATGGCGCATCGCAGCGACGATCGACGACAGCGCCATGGTGGCCTGCTCCGCCGCGGCGTATTCGATGTAGTCGTTCTTCGCGAGCCCGTCGTTGATCACGCCGGTCGCGAGCGCGCGCACGTCGTCGCGGCCGAACTCGTGGCCGGCGAACTTGGCGACCAGCTGATTGGCGATGTCGCGGATCGGCGCCGCCTCGTGCAGGCTCCTGTCGCGGCTCTCCGTCATCGCCTTGTGGAACGCCAGCATGTGCTCGCCGAGCGCGCGGCCGAGCGCCGGGTCGATGCGCTCGGCGATCACGCGCAGCATCAGGGCATTGGCGTCGTTGAACACCGGCACGCCCGGCCCGAGCCCGGTCGAGGCGCGCGGCTCCCAGCGCAGGTTGCTCATCGGGTGGTGGCAGGCGTGGCAGTCGTAGAACACCAGCTCGGGGAAGAAGCCGTTCGGGTTGCGCGCCGGATCGAGGAACGCCGTCATGGTCTCGGCGAGCGCCTCGGCCTGGCCGACCGCCCAGATCTGCACGCCGTTGGGCATGCCCTTGCGCTCGACATAGTCCTTGTCGACCACGTAATGCGCCGGCTGGATCGCCGTGAAGGTGTCGAGCTCGAAGCTGATGCGCGGATGGCCGGCGCCCATGATCCGGTGGGTGACGAACTTGTTGGCCGCGCTGCCGATATGGCAGCTCATGCACAGCTTGGCGCGCGCCACCGGCTGCTCGGTCGGATAGAGCCCGGCCTTCAGGTTGTCCTGGTGGCTGGCGCCCGAGATGTGCACGCCGAGCCAGCCCGACGAGCCGCCGTGGCAGGCCTCGCAGCCGACGCCGTCGGACAACTGGAACTGCCGCCCGCGATGCGCCTGCGCGGGATTGTCGGCGTGGCAGTTGAGGCAGATCTCCGCGGTGTAGGCGTTGGGCAGGCCGAGATTGCGCGCGATGCGCACCGAGCGCTCCTCGAACAGCACCTTGTAGGCCTTGGCGTGCTTGTCCTTCTGCGACCAGGTTATGTACTCGTTCTGCGCGACGTTGGAGCTGCGGAACGGCTCGAGCGCGCCATGGCAGGTGCTGCCCGCGCACGTCGATACGCCGAGATGCGCGGCGTCGCCGAACTGCGGCACGGTCTGCGCAGACGCGCCGCCTCCCACCACCGCGGCGACGATCAACGCGCCGAGCCGTACGCCGGCGCGGATCGACCGCGTCGCCACCCCCGAAGCCCCGACCCCCATGGCAGCCCCGCTAGCGAATTTGAGACGAGTGCAGGCTATGATCGCGTGACCGTACCCGAGCTTCCCGGATCGGCGCAACGCACGGAAATGGTTTCAATTTTAACCAACGCATCGCTGCCCGTCTGGCTCGTGCTGCCGGCGCTCGCGCCGCTCGCCGCCTGGGCCATCGAGCGCGGCGCCGCGCGGCTCGACGGCGTCCCGGGAACGATGCCGGCGTCGGTCGCGCCGCGGGCGGCGCTGCTGGCCGGCGCGCTCGCCGTCGCGCTGAGCGCCGCCGCCTGGTGCGACGGCGTCCATGTGTGGCCGGCCGCGCTGCTCGGCTGGGTCCTGCTGGCGCTGGCGCGCATCGACCTCGGCGCGGGCCTGCTGCCCGACCGTCTGACCCTGCCGCTGGCGGTCGCCGGGCTCGGGGTCGCCGTCCTCGACGACCCGTCCGGGTCGTTCGGGAACGCGGTCGCCGCGGCCCTGCTCGGCGCCCTGGCCGGCTTCGGCTCGCTGGCCGCGATCGCGGTTGCCTACCGTCGCTGGCGCGGCCGCGACGGCATGGGCCTGGGCGACGCCAAGCTGCTCGGCGCCGCCGGTGCCTGGCTCGGCGCGGCGGCGCTGCCGCTGACCGTGTGCCTGGCCGCCACCGGCGCGCTCGCCGCCGTGCTCGCGGCGCGCCGGTTCGGCTGGCGGCTCGAGCGCGACGGCGCGATCCCGTTCGGACCGTTCCTGTGCCTGGCGGTCTGGATTGTCTTCCTGACCCGCGGCGATATGCTTTCGTGATGCCGGCCCAGCCGCAGCGCAGGCCCGATGACGCCGCCGCGCAACGGCGCGCCGCGGCCGGCGGCGACGCCGATTTCATCGAGTATCTGGTCGCGCGCGGGCTGCTGGCGCCGAGCGAGCGCGGCCGTGTGGCGGCGCTGCGCGCCGAACGCGGCGAAAGCGACGCCGTGATCCTGACCCGCCTCGGCCTGGTCTCCGAGCTCCGCATGGCCGAGAGCCTGGCGGCGTTCCACGACCTGCCGCGCGCGCACCCGGCCGACTATCCGGCCGCGCCGCACCTCGCCGACGCGATCGCGCCATCCTTCCTGGTGCGCAGCCGGCTGGTGCCGCTGCGCGACACGCGCGACGGCGTCGCGGTCGCCATGGCGGATCCGACCGACCGGGCCTCGATCGAGGCCGTGCGGCTGGCCGCCGGCAAGCCGGTGCAGCCCTGGGTCGCCGTGCCGAGCGAGCTCGAGGCGGCGCTCGCGCGCCTCTACGGCGGCAGCGACGCCGCGCAGGCGGCGCTGGTGCGCGGCGACGGCGAGCCGGCGAGCCCGGACGATCTGCGACGCCTGACCGAGTCGGCGAGCGAAGAGCCGGTCATCCGCTACGTCAACGGCCTGATCGCGCGCGCCGCTTCGTTGCGCGCGTCCGACATCCACATCGAGTCGGTCGAGGGCCGACTGGTCCAGCGCGTGCGCATCGACGGCGTGCTGCGCCCGCTCGACAGTCAGCCGGGCCGGCTGCACGCCAGCATCGTGAGCCGGGTCAAGATCATGGCCGGGCTCAATATCGCCGAGCGCCGGCTGCCGCAGGACGGCCGCTTCCGCACCATCGTCGAGGGCCGCGAGATCGACGTGCGCGTCTCGATCGTGCCGACCCTGCACGGCGAGAGCGCGGTGCTGCGCCTGCTCGATCGTGCCCGCGCGCCGCTCCTGCTGCCCGAGCTCGGCTTCTCGAGCGTGCTCGAGGCCGGCATCGCGGCGCTGCTCGAGCATCCCAACGGCATCATCCTGGTGACCGGACCGACCGGCAGCGGCAAGACCTCGACGCTCTACGCCGCGCTGCAGCGGCTCAACTCCAGCGAGCGCAAGATCCTGACCGCCGAGGATCCGATCGAGTATCAGCTGCCCGGCGTCAACCAGATCCAGGTGCGGCCGGCGATCGGCCTCGGCTTCGCGAACCTCCTGCGCTCGCTGCTGCGTCAGGATCCCGACGTGCTGCTGGTCGGCGAGATCCGCGACCTCGAGACCGCGCGCATCGCCGCGCAGGCGAGCCTGACCGGTCATCTCGTGCTGTCGACCGTGCACACCAACGACGCCCCCAGCACGATCACGCGGCTGACCGACATGGGGCTCGAGCCCTACCTGCTGACCTCGGTGGTGCGCGGCGTGCTCGGCCAGCGCCTGGTCCGCACGCTCTGCCTGGAATGCCGCGAGCCCTACGCGCCGCTGCCCGAGCTGGTCGCGCGCACCGGCCTCGACGCGCTGGCGCCGGACCCGATGCCGCCGCTCCATCGCGCGGTCGGCTGCCCGGCGTGCGGCGGCACCGGCTATCACGGCCGCACGGTGATCGCCGAGCTCCTGGTGTTCGACGAGCGGCTGCACCGCGTGGTGCTGAGCGCGCCCGACGCGCCGGCGCTGCGCGCCGCCGCGACCGCGGCCGGCATGGTCGACATGCGCACCGACGGATTGCGCAAGGTGCTGGCCGGCGTCACGTCGCTGGACGAGGTGCTGCGCGTGACGGGCGCCGCCGTCTGATGGCGCGGTTCCGCTATCGCACCCTGCAGGCGTCGGGCGCCGTGGTCGAGGGCGAGGTCGACGCGCTCGACCAGCAGGAGGCCGTCACCCGCCTGCAGGCCGGCGGCACCTACCCGATCGCCGTCGAGCCGGCGCGCGACGACTCGGCGCGCGCCAACGCGACGGCGCGTGCGCGCGGCCGCCGGCTGCGCGCCCAGGAGCTCGCCATGCTCACCCGCGAGCTCGCGATCCTGCTCGACGCGGGGTTGACGGTCGATCGCGCGCTCGCGGTGCTGCGCGATCTGCGCGGCTCGCCGCGCGTCGCCGCGCTGGCCGGCGAGCTGCGCGCCGCGGTGCAGGCCGGGGCCAGCTTGTCGGAGGCCTGCGCGCAGCACCGCGCGTTCCCACGCGGCTACGCCGCGATGGTCGCGGCCGGCGAGGCCAAGGGCAGTCTCGGCGAGGCGATGGCGCGCATCGCCACGCTGCTCGAGCGCTCGCACGCGGTCGCTCAATCGATCCTGACCTCGCTGATCTATCCGGCGAGCGTGATCACCGTGGCGCTGGCGACCGCCGTGCTGCTGCTCACCGTCGTCATGCCGCGCTTCGAGGGAATGCTGAGCGACCTGCACCGCGAGCTGCCGCCGGCGACGCGCTTCCTGATCGGCTTGTCGGACGGCCTCCAGGTCGGCGGGCCGTGGCTGCTGCTCGCCGGCGCGGCGGCTGCGGCGTGGTTCGCCTATCGGTTGCGCGAGCCGGCGTTCCGCCAGCGTGTCGACCAACGCTTGCTGCGCCTGCCGCTGCTCGGCCCCCTGTTGCTCAAGATCGAGGCGGAGCGCTTCGGCCGGCTGTTCGGCAGCCTGGTCGAGGGCGGAGTCGCGATTCCCGAGGCGCTGGCGATCGCCGGCGCGGCAGCCGCCAACCGCGCGGTCGCCGCGGCGGTGCTGGGCGCGGAGGCGCGCGTGCGGCGCGGCGAGAGTGTCTCGGCGGCGCTGGCCGCGCCGCGCGTCCTGCCCGAGCTCCTGGTCGAGCTGGTGCGCGTCGGCGACGAGACCAATCGGCTGCCCGACGTGCTCCTGAAGGCGAGCGACATCCTGAAGCAGGAGATCGACGCCGCGACGACGCGCGCGATCGCGCTGCTGACGCCCGCCAGCACGATCCTGCTCGGCCTCCTGGTCGGCGCGCTGATGCTCGGCGTGTTCGACGCGATCCTGGAGATCTACGATCTTGGCAGCTAGGCCCGACACTTCCGCGCGGCCGATCGCGCGACGCGAGGCCGGCTTCACCTTGATAGAGCTGCTGGTCGTGCTCGCGATCCTGGCGCTGCTCGCCAGCGTCGTGGGCCCGCGGGTGATCGACTATTTCAGCCGCAGCAAGTCCGACATCGCGCGCCTGCAGATCGACCAGCTCGGCTCGTCGCTCGATCTGTTCCGCCTCGACGTCGGCCGCTACCCGACGACCCAGGAGGGGCTGGCGGCGCTGGTCGCGCGGCCGGGCGGCGCGCCGCAGTGGCGCGGCCCCTACCTCAAGGGCACCACGCTGCCGGCCGATCCGTGGGGCCGGCCCTACCAGTATCGCCTCCCAGGCACCGAGGGTCGGACCTACGACCTGTTCTCGCTCGGCGCGCCGGGCGACTCGGGCAACAGCCAGCCGATCTACGCGCGCTGATGCGGCGGCCCGCGCGCAGCGCCGGCTTCACCCTGATCGAGCTTCTCGTCGTGCTCGCGATCATCAGCCTCGTGCTCGTCGTGCTGTTGCCCAATCTCGGCGCCGGCGACGATGCGGTCGGCCTGCGTGCGGCGACGACCGAGCTGCGCGCCGTGCTGCGCGCCGCCCGCAGCACGGCGATCGCCGAGGATCGCGACATCGTGCTCGCGGTCGATGCCGACGGGCGCGGCTATGCGCTCGACGGCACGCCTCACCGGCTGCGCTCGAACGGTTTCGTCGGGCGCGCGCTGCGCATCGATCCGCCCGTGCGCATCCGGTTCTTCGCGACCGGCGGCTCCTCCGGCGGACGGCTGACGATCCGCGGCGCGCACGGCGCCGAGCAGGCGCTCGACATCGACGGCGTGACCGGACAGGTGGCGCTTGCGCGCTAGACGACGCCGCGAGGCCGGCTTCACCTTGATCGAGGTCGTGGTCGCGCTGGCGCTGCTCGGGCTGGTGCTCGCCGTGCTGACCGGCAGCATCGGGACCGGGCTCGCCAGCGCCTCGCGCGCGGCCGCGATCGCGCCGCCGCTGGCGCTCGCCGAGGCCAAGCTGGCCGCGGTCGGCGTCACCGCGCCGCTGGAATCGGGAAACACCAGCGGCGTCGAGCCGAGCGGCATCGCCTGGCGCGTCTCGGTCGAGGAATACCGGGACGACGGCTTCGATGGACCGTCGGGCGACGCCCCCGGCGTGCCGAAGCTCTATCGCGTGCGCGTCACCGCGACGTGGCAGCAGGGCGGTGCGCCGCGCAGCCTCAGCCTCGACAGCCTGCGCCTGGCGGGCCCGCGCCAGCCATGACGCGACGCCGCCCACGACGCGACGCGCGCGGCTTCACCCTGATCGAGGTGCTGGTTGCGCTCGCCCTGACGTCGGGCCTGTTGCTGGTGCTGTTCTCCGGCGTCTCGCTCGGCGTCGCGGGCATGACGCGGCTCGACGACCAGGTCGCGCGTATCGAGGCGCGGCGCAATCTCGACTTCGCCCTGCGCCGCGAGATCGCCGCCGCCTATCCGGCGGGCGACGGTCCGATGACCGCCGCGACCTTCGTCGGTCAGCCGACCGCGGTGAGCTTCCTGTCGCTCGCCGGCGGCGCGGCGCCCGGCTACGCCCGGATCTGGCTGATGCTCGAGGAAGCGCCGGACGCGCACGGCGTCCGCAACCTGGTGCTGATGCGCCGACCGCAGGTGCCGGGCCTGTGGTTCGGCATCGAGCGCGTCGTGCTGGCGCGCGGCGTCGCGCGGTTCCGCCTGGCTTATTTCGGCGCGACGACGCCGACCGATCCGCCGGCCTGGCACGGGCATTGGGAGGGCTACCGCGCGCCACCGGAATTGATCCGCATCTCGCTCGCGCTCGACAACGACGGCGGCTACGCGTGGCCCGACGAGGTGGTGCGCGTGTGGGCGGGGATCGCGCCGTGACCGCGACCGCGCGGGACCGCCGAAGCGAACGCGGCGCGGCGCTCGTCGTCGTGCTGTGGGGCGTCGCCCTGATCGCCGCAGCGGTCGTCGCGATCGGCATGGTGTCGCGCAGCGAGAGCCTGATCGCGCGCAACGCGCTCGAGGACGCGCGCGCCCGCGAGGCCGCCGAGGCGGGCATCCAGCTCGCGTTGCATCGGCTGCTCTCCTACCCGCGCGGCGCGCATCCGTTCGACGGCACGCCCACGACCTGGCGGGACGGCACGGTCTCGGTCGCGCTCGAGATCCAGGACGAGGAAGGCAAGATCGATCTCAACGTCGCACCGTTCGCTTTGATCGAAGGCGCGCTGCGCAACGCCGGCGCGAGCGACCCGGCGGCGCGCCGGATCGCCTGCGCCATCGTCGCGCGCCGCGGCTACCCCGATCCGCAATGCCTGACCGACGACGCGCCGCCGCCGGCCGTGCAGCCCGGCCTCATCGTCGCGGTCGAGGAGACGCGACACTTCGCCGGCATCGGCGACGCGCTCTACCGTCGACTGGCGCCGCTCGTCACGGTGTTCTCCGGCTCGGCGGCGATCGATCCGCGCATCGCCCCCGCCGACGTGCTCCTGGCCGTGCCGACCTTGTCGCGCGGGTTCGTCGAGTCCTACATCGATCGCCGCGCTGCGTGGCACGACGAGGGCGCGATGCCGCAGAACCTCGGCGAGCTCAACGATCCGCGGTTCTTCGCCGTCTCGACCGGCCGTACCTTCGCGATCTCGGCGCGCGCCGCCACCGCGAGCGGCGGCCATCACACCGCCGAGATGGTAGTGCGCCTGACCTACCGGAGCGATCGGCCCTACGCGGTGCTGGCCTGGCGCGAGCCGACCGGATGAGCCGCGCGGTTGTGCCGCGCGGGCGGCTTCTCTAGGCTCGGCGCCCATGCCCTCGGTCGATCCCGGCACGCTGACCGACACGCTCGGCTCGACGCCGATCGCCAACGCGCTGCGCTGGTGGCTCGACGCGCTGGCCGAGCTCGGAAGCGACGCCGCCGCGGCGCTGCGCGCGGCCGCCACCTCGTCGCTGACGCTCGAGCTGACCGAGGCGGGCCCCTGGATCGTGGCGCGCGAGACGCGCGCGACGCGCGGCGTGCTCGGCACCATCGAGGCGCAGCGCCTGGACGACGAGGCGGTGCGGCGCACGCTGCGGCGGCTGCTCGGCCACGGCAAGGCGCCCGCCGTGGCGCTGCTGCTGCCCGCGAACGCGCTGCTCACGCGGGTGATCCGACTGCCGGCGGCGGCCGCGGCGGACCTGCCGGCAATCATCGAGTTCGAGATCGGACGCCACACGCCGTTCACCGCCGAGCGCGCCTATTACCGCCACCGCGTGATCGGGCGCGCCGCCGGCGCCGGCACGCTCGACGTCGAGCTGCGGGTGGCGCCGCGCGACCTGATCGACGGCGCGTTGCGTCGACTCGCCGCGGTCGGCCTGGCGGTCGACAGCGTGACGGCCGCCGACACGCCGGCGCGCGCGCGTCACCGCGTGTCGCTCTTGCCGGCGGCGCCGGCGTCCGCGCGCGCCGCCGGCGCGCCCATCCGTGCGCTGGCGATCGCCGCCGGATTGGCCGCGCTCGCCGCGCTGGTGTCGCCGATCGCGGTCGCCGAGCTGCGCCGGGCCGGCATCGAGCGCGAGATTCGCACGCTGCAGCCCGCCGTCGACCGGCTGCTCGCCGCGCACGCGCAACAGATGCGCCTGAGCGACGCGCTCGACGCGGTCGTCGCCGCCAAGCGCGCTACGCCGGCCGCCGTCGAGACGCTGGCCGCGCTGACCCACGCGCTGCCCGACGGCAGTTGGCTGAGCTCGCTGCAGCTCGCCGGCCACGACCTGATCATCGAGGGCCACTCGCCGGCGGCGGCGGCGCTGGCGCAGCCGCTCGAAACCGCGGGACCGTTCGCGCAGGTCAGCTATCGCGCGCCGATCACGCGCGATCCGCACAGCGGGCTGGAGCAGTTCCAGTTCGAGATCCGGATCGCGGAGGGTGCGCCATGACGCGCGTCGGCGAGCTCGGACGCGGATCGTCGCGCGCCGCCGCGCTGATCGTGCTGGCGCTCCTGCTCGCGCTCGCCTACGAGGGTCTCGCGGTGCCGTACCTCGCCTATGTCGACGGATTGGACGCCCGGGTGGCGACGCGCCAAGCGGTGCTCGAGCGCATGCGCGCGCTGAGCGCCGCACCCGATCCGCACGTCTCGGCGCCGGTGACGGCGAGCGCGGCCGCGCTGCTGCTGCCCGACGTGTCGGAGGCCCAGGCGGTCGGCCAGCTGCAGGATCGCCTGAAACGCTTCGCCGCGTCGGACGGCATCGAGCTGCAGGGCATCCAGGTGCTGCCGCGCGCCGAGACGACGGCGGTCACGCGCCTCGGCGTGCGGTTGCGCGGCAGCGGCGACATGCCGGCGCTCAACCGGTTCCTCTACGCCGTCGAGACCGCCGAGCCCGCGCTGCTGGTCGACAATCTGCGCCTTCAGGCGCGCGCGACCGGCGCCGTCCCGGCCGCCGCGGCGGCGCTCGACATCCAGCTCGACGTCGTCGGCTTCCGGATGCCCGAGCCATGACGAGGGCGCCGTGATCGCCGCGCCGACCTCGCGGCGCGCCGCGCCGATCGTCGCGATCGCGGCGCTGCTCGGCGTCGCGCTGTTTCCCTGGCTGCGCTGGGCGACCGTCACGCCGGCGCACGCGCCCGCCGCCGACGCCGCGGCGACGCGTGCGCTGCCGGTCCTGCCGCCGCTCGACCAGCTGCGCGAGACGACCGATCGGCCGCTGTTCGCGCCCGACCGACGCCCGGCGCCCGGCGCGCGCGCCACCGCGGCGCCCCTCGGGTTGCGGCTCGAGGGCGTGATCGCGATCGGCGCGCAGCGCCACGCGATCATCAAGCGGGCCGACGGCACCACCGCACGCGTCGCCGAGGGCGACACGGTCGGCGCGTGGACGGTGCGCCAGATCACGACCGACCGTGTCGTGCTCGCCTCCGGCGACCGGACGATCGAGCTCGCGGCCGGACGCGCACCCCCGTCGGCGCGCTGACCGGCGCGCCCGGACGCCGCGCGACGATGACCGACTCGTCAACACCCGTCGCGGGGCCGCGGCGCGCCGCGCTCGCCTTCATCTTCGTCACCGTGCTGCTCGACATGCTGGGGATCGGCCTGATGATCCCGGTGCTGCCCAAGCTGGTGGTCGCGTTCAAGGGCGGCGACACCGCGGCGGCCGCCGAGGTGTTCGGGCTGTTCGGCACCGCGTGGGCGCTGATGCAGTTCGTGTTCTCGCCGGTGCAGGGCGCGCTGTCCGACCGCTTCGGACGGCGGGCCGTGATCCTGATCTCCAACCTCGGGCTCGGGCTCGACTACATCCTGATGGCGCTGGCGCCCAATCTCGGCTGGCTGTTCGTCGGCCGCGTGATCTCCGGCATCACGGCGGCCAGCGTCAGCACGTCGTTCGCCTACATCGCCGACGTCACGCCGGCCGAGAAGCGCGCGGCGAGCTTCGGCCTGATCGGCATGGCGTTCGGGGTCGGCTTCGTGCTCGGCCCGGCGGTCGGCGGCCTGCTCGGCAGCATCAGCCTGCGCCTGCCGTTCTGGGGCTCCGCCGGGCTGAGCCTGCTGAACTTCTGCTACGGCCTCCTGATCCTGCCCGAATCGCTGCCCGCCGAGCGCCGCGCCGGCTTCGTCTGGAAGCGCGCCAATCCGATCGGCTCGCTCCTGCTGCTGCGTGGCTACCCCCAGCTGTTCGGGCTCGCGGCGGTCAACTTCCTGCACGGCCTCGCGCATGTCGCACTGCCCAGCACGTTCGTGCTCTATGCCGGTTACCGCTACGGCTGGGACGAGCGCACGGTCGGGATGACGCTCGCCGGGGTCGGCGTCTGCTCCGCGATCGTGCAGGGCGGCGTGGTCCGCCCGATGGTCAAGCGTCTCGGCGAGCGTTCGACCATGCTGATCGGGCTCGGCTGCGGCGGCGCCGGTTTCGCGATCTACGGGCTGGCGCCGACCGGCCTGGTGTTCTGCCTGGGCGTGCCGGTGATGTCGCTGTGGGGGCTCGCCAACCCCGCGGTTCAGGCCCTGATGACGCGGCGCGTCGGCCCGACCGAGCAGGGCCAGCTCCAGGGCGCGCTCGGCAGCCTGCAGGGCGTCGCCGGCCTGATCGGCCCCGGCCTGTTCACGCTGACGTTCGCGCACTTCATCGCGCCGGGTCAGTCCTGGCAGCTGCCCGGCGCGCCCTTCGTGCTCGCTGCGCTGCTGCTCTTTGCCGGCACGCTCGTGGGCGCGCGCGCCACCCGCGCGGGGTGACGATCAGTTGGCGCTGATCAGGTCGTGCTGGAAGGCCTGGCGCAGCAGCCCGTGATAATGCGCGTGCTCGGCTTTGAACCCGTCGACGAAGGCGACGCGTTGCGGATCGCGCGCGATCCGGTCGCGATGCCATGCCGATTCACGCCACTCGGTGAGCGCAGGCGCCGGGAAGCCGGCAAGCTCCGGATTCACCTGGTACCAGACCGTGATGAAGTTGGACTCGGTGGCGATACGGTGGACGCCGACGATCATCGTGCCCGGCACGGTCACGCCACGATCGTCCAGGAAGGAATAGGATTGCAGCATGTGCGGCTGGGTCGAGGTCGCGCGCGCCTTCACCATGTCGTAATGGGTCACGACCCAGCAGTCCTGGGCGCCGTGATCCGTGTTCGACGCGACCGATGTAAACAAGACGTCGGTGCGCGTGCATTCGTGGAACGAAGCGTAGCCGTCCGGGCTTGGTATGGCCGCCGTCCAGACGCGAATGATGCCGACCAGCTTGCCGGCATCGATGCGAACCAGACTCGCGGCGAATTCCGAGCTTCCGCCAATCCCTTTGCCAGCCAATAGCCATGGGCCGTCGAGCAGGGGCACCTGTATCGATCCAATCTCGAACGTGTCGTGGAACTCCGCACCGACTGGAGCGACGACGCCAGCAGACGGGCGCAAGCGAGCCGCGCCTGTAGCGGGGTAGACCGGCAACGACGCCACCCCTGGAGTTGGGAACAGAGGCGGTGCTTTCGGACCGGCTGCGATCGCGAAGGTGCCAAGCGTGTAGCTGGCGACCGACCGTACCGCCTGGTCGACCGCCTGGTCGAAGTCGCCGCCGAACAGGCCCTGCTGGACCTCACCCTCCGACACGATGGTGGCGACCGTTTTGCCCGAACGATCAGTATAGGTCGTATTGACGGTGAGCGTGCCCACGCCGAGCCCCGGCGCGAGGTAACGGAGGAAACGGTTCCCCGGGTCGTAATTGGTAAACCGATAGGTCAGCGTCAAATCGGCACCGCGGACAACGGCGGCTTCCCCATAGATCTTGGTCTCGAGTTGACTCGCGAACCGGTTGGCGACGTCCGGCGGCACGGTAGTGGGCGCTTCACCCTGCCGGATCGCCAACGACTGGAAGTGCGTGACCTGAGGGCCCGCTCCCATCACCGTCGTCTTGCCTTCCATGCAGCCGGCGAGCACGAGCACCAAAAGGCCGATGCCCAGCGGAAAAGCACCGCGGAGGCGAGCCGTGATCCGATCGATGGGCGTCATTCCTCAACTCGCACGAATATCCGCGTGCTCAACCCAGGATAGCAGGCGCGCTCGCACGCAAACAAATCGAAATTTGAGACCCATTGGATGGGACCTGCGCCCGTGGCGGGACCGTCTAGGCAGGTTTCTCGATGAACTCGATCGTGATGCCGTCGGGGTCGCGCAGATAGACGACCTTGCTGCCGGCGTTGGGGCCGCCCTGGGTCAGCAGCAGCGGCGGCGCGACTGGCGTCACGCCGTAGCGCGCCGCCGCCTCGACCGCCGCTTCGATGTTGCGCACGTCGAAAGCGATGTGCGCGAAGCCGGTGTCGCACGGCCGCGACTCGACGCGACCCTTGTCGCGCGGCGCCTTGTATTCGATCAGCTCGAGCGAGTGGCCGGGCCCGCGCACGTAGGCGATCTCGACGTCGGCGCCGGCGACCCCGACGATCGCCTCGATGGTCTTGGGATCGCGCGGCGCCTTCGAGGTGACGGTGAAGCCGAGCCCGTCGCGGAAGAACGCGAGGGTGCGCTCCAGGTTCGACACCGTGAAGCTGGTGTGATTGGTCGACAGGATCTCGAAGGGCCGCATGAGGTTCCTCCTGCAAGCGGCGCGCGCACTCTCGGCTGCCGCGTCCGCACGCCATGGTGTAACATTCCCACAAATCGAGGGAGGATCGAAGCATGTCCCAGGAGCTGGCACCCCGTCTGAGCCATGTCGGGCTGTACGTGAGCGACGTGCCCAAGATGATCGACTTCTACACGCGCGTGCTCGGGTTCGTCGTCAGCGACGCCGCGGAGGACGGCCGCATCAGCTTCCTGTCGCGCAACCCGAGCGATCACCACCAGGTCGTGCTGGTGCGCGGCCGCGCGACCGACCTCGAGACCCCGATGGTGCAGCAGGTGTCGTTCAATGTCGGCACCCTGGCCAACGTGCAGCGCGCCTTCCGAAAGGTGCGCGCGGCGGGCTGCCAAGGCATCGACCCGATCTGCCACGGCAACGCGTGGTCGGTCTATTTCCGCGATCCCGAGGGCAACCGCATCGAGATGTTCTGCGACACGCCGTGGTACGTGCCGCAACCGCTCGGTTTCAAGATCGATCTCGACAAGCCGGAGGACGAGCTCCACCGCGAGACCGAGGCGGTGTGCCGCGCCAAGCCCGGCTTCAAGCCGATGGAGGCGTGGCGCGCCGAGATCGCCCAGAAGATCGCCGCCAAGCTCGAGGCCTGAGCCGCCATGCCGGCGCGCACGGGAAAGCAGTATCTCGACGGCCTGCGGGCGCAGGAGCGCGAGGTGTGGCTCGGCGGCGAGCGGGTGCGCGACGTCACCACGCACCCCGGGCTGGCGAACGGCGCGCGCTCGATCGCGCGGCTCTACGACATGCAGCACGACCCGGCGCTGCGCGACGTCATGACCTGCCCGTCGCCGACCACCGGGGAGCCGATCGGCCGCTCGCTCGACGCGCCGCGCAGCCGCGAGGCGCTGGAGGCGCGCGGCCGCATGATGCTGACCTGGGCGCGCGCGCATTGCGGCATGATGGGCCGCGCGCCCGACTTCATGAACGTCACCTTCGCGGCGTGGGGCGCGGCGGCCGACTTCTTCGGCGAGCGGCGCCCGGAGTTCGGCGCCAACATGCGGCGCTACGTCGAATATCTGCGCGAGAACGACGTCACGCTGACCCACGCGCTGATCAACCTGCAGCGCAGCCGGACCGCGTCGGGCGTCTTCAATCTCGAGGGCGGCACCGCGCTCGAGGTGGTGCGCGAGACCGACGCCGGCATCGTCGTGCGCGGCGCGCGCATCCTCGCCACGCTCGGCCCGCTGTCGGACGAGATCGCGGTCTACTCGCCGCGCTTCGCCCGGCACGGCGACAATCACAGCCCGTTCGCGGTCAATTTCTCGATCCCGTGCAGCACCCGGGGCCTGCGCTTCCTGTGCCGCGACAGCTTCGATCTAGGCCGGTCGCGTTTCGACCATCCGCTCGGCTCGCGCTTCGAGGAGATGGACTCGATCGTCTTCTTCGACGACGTGCTGGTGCCGTGGGAGCGCGTGTTCCTGCTCTACGACGTCGACCGGCTCAACCGCATCCAGCAGGTCACCCACTCGGCCACGCACTCGGCCCACCAGGGCGCCGCCAAGAACCTCGCCAAGTGCGAGTTCGTGCTCGGCATCGCGCTCTTGATGACCCAGGCGCTGGGCAGCACCCAGGTGCCGCACACCGAGGAGCGCATCGGCGAGCTCATCCTGCAGACCGAGCTGATGCGCGGCTGCATGCGCGCCGCCGAGGCGGACGCCACGATCGACCAGTGGGGCGTGGCGTGCCCGGCGGTGGTGACGATCGAGAGCACCCGCAACCTGTTCATGACCGCCTATCCGCGCATGATCGAGCTCTTGCACCTCCTGGGCTCGAGCAGCCTCCTCTTGACCCCGAGCGAGGCGGATTTCGACGGCCCGCTCAAAGGCGACATCGAGCAGTTCCTGGCGACCGACGCGATGGGCGCGCGGGACCGCGTCAAGCTGTTCCGCCTGGCCTGGGACGTCGCGGGCAGCGCGTTCGGCAGCCGCCAGGTGCTCTACGAGCGCTTCTTCGCCAGCGACCCGCTGACCCGCGCGCGCATCCTCGGCGCGCTCTACCCCAAGGACGCGGTGATGGATCGCGTGCGCGATTTCCTGGCCGACGCGGACGACCCGGCGCGCTGACGCCCCGGCCGCGATCCCGCCCCGGCGCCGCGTCCTGCATCACCAGGCCCGATGCAGGCCCTCCCCCGCGACCGCGCTCCAAAAAGGGTCCCCCGTCCATGTCGCCATGGCTGCGCTTCGACGGTCATGGCCCTCGTGTCGCGGATTTTTCGTGACATGAGCAGGGGGTGCTCGTGTCGCTGGACCGACCCCGTCTAGGATGCGGTCGGCGCGAGCAGCGGCACGGCGGCGGTCGGCGACTCGATGTCGAACGGCTCGCGCACGCCGAGGCCCTTGGCCAGGTAGTCGTACTCCGGCACCTCGACGTAGATCTCGAGCTCGATGCCGTCGGGATCGGAGAAATAGATGCTCTTGGTGAAGCCGTGGTCGGTGCAGCGCACCGGGATGCCGTGCGCGGTGAGGCGTCGGTAGAAGCCCCGGACGGTCTCGAAGTCCTCGGCGACGAACGCGATGTGCAGCACGCCGGCATGACGCGGGCTGGCCGGGCCGATGTCCTCGCCGGCTTTGAACGCCACCAGATCGTGGTGGTATTTGTCGAAGCGGAAGAACACGGCGCGCCCGGGCTGGTCGCTCGCGACCGTCATGCCGAGCACGTCGCGGTAGAACGCCCGGGTGACGTCGAGGTCACGCACCCGGATGGCCACGTGGCCGGTTCGCTGGATCGCCATCGCCCGAACCTCCCTAGGCGACCATCATAGCACGCCCGTCGATCGTCAATGCACCTCGACGGGGTCGCGCGGCGCGCGGCGCACCACCGGGCCGCCGAGCGGCGCCGGGCGCGCCGTCTTCACGGTCGGACCGACGAAATCCTGGTCGCGCACCTGGTCGGTGACGAAGAACGGCTTGCCGTTCGGCCCCATGTAGAGCTGGCGCTGCTCGTCGAGCGTGAACGGCCGCGAGCCGATGCGGCCGAACACCGCGATCTGATTGCCGCTCTCGTCGACCGCGCGGTCGCGGTCGAGGCCCTTCGACAGCGCGGTCGCCGGCGCCGCGGTCTTGTACCAGGCGATCAGCTCGGGCTTGGGCTCGGGCGAGAAGCCGTAGTAGTCGGGCTGGCTGTCGGGCGAGGTCAGCTGGATGACCTTGAGGCCGTTCTTGCCGTCGGCGACATAGGCGAACGCCGACGCGTTGGTGCTGGCGACCACGACGTCGCGCGCGTCGTCGAGCGCGCCATCGGCGGTGTACTTCATGTAGATCTTCGGCTGCTCGGGCTGCTCGACGTCGACGATCACGAGCCCCTCGTCGCGCGCCGCCACGTAGGCGTAGGTGCGCGCGACATAGACCCGGCGGGCGTCCTTGAGCGGCACGCGCGAGCCTTCGACGACGCGCGGATGCTCGGGATCGGTGACGTCGATCGTGACCATGCCGTCGCGGTCGAGCGCGAACAGATAGCGGAACTGGAGCGCGGTCGCGCGCACGTCGGGCAGCTTGATGACGGTGACGAGGCGCGGCTTCAGGGGATCGTTCATGTCGAGCACGACCACGCCGGCGTCGGCGGCGATGTAGAAATAGGTGCCCGCGATGGTGAGATGGCGCGCGCCGTTCAGCACGCCGCCCTCGTTCCAGGTCAGCGCGCGGGTGAAGAAGTTGTTGCGCGGCTCGCCGTCCTGGAGCGTGTCGACGTTGGTCGCGATCAGGCCTTCCTGGGAATCGGTGATGAAGGCGTAGTGGTAGATCGGGTGCAGCGCCTGCTCCTGGTTGTCGGTCGCCATGATGGGCTTGGCGTTGCGGCCCGGGTTGATCGGCTGATCGGTCGGCAGCGCGACGCAGGTGGCGTTCTTCGACGCGATGTGGGTGTCGTGGCCCAAGGGCGAGAACGGCGCCGTGATGATGCGCTCCGAGAAGCCCTTGTTCGCGATGCTGGCGACGTCGAACGCCTGCATGCCGTCCGCCCCTTCGGCGACGTAGAGATACTCGCCGCGCAGCTGCAGGCAGCCGACCGGACCGCTCGAATGGCCGTGGGCCTCGGTGAGCTCGCGGCCGCGCGCCAGATGCTCCTGGTACCACTGCGGATAGGCGTAGCGGTGCAGGTAGCTGCCGATCACCGCCTGCGGCTCGTCCCACTCGGTAACGCGCACCGCCTGGAAGCCGCTCTCCTGCCCGACCCAGGCGTTCAGCCCGACGAAGTTGATGTAGTTGGTCCCCTGCAACAGCAGCTGCGCCATGATCGCGTTGTTGTCGTTGGCTTCCGACAGGTGGCAGTCGGTGCAGGTCTTGGTCTCGGTCTTGCGCTCGGTGTGCGGGTAGTGCGGCGCGAAGGCCTGGCTCGAGAAGCCGGCCGCCGACACCGGCGGCTGCTGGATGTAGATGCGCTCGCGGTTGATATTGGTCGACGACAGGATGAGCGCCGAGCTCGAGCGTATCGGCGCGATCACGTTGCCCTTGATCGTGCCGTGGCGGCCGAGCTGGAACATATCGTCGCGCGCGATCTGCGGATTGTAGGTCGCGAAGTTGCGGGTCTCGCCGCCCTCATAGTGGTGCCGCTCGGTCTTCCAGTCGGCCTGGATCGGCAGATGGCAGCCGCCGCAGCTCGTCGTCCACGACAGGTGGCAGGTGTAGCACGTCATCTCGTCGTTGCCGTGCGCGCGCTGGTCGGACGCCACGCCGGGCCCCCATGCCATCGACGTGCCCTTGCTCATCAACTTGGCGCGCGCCGCCTTCGGATTGTATCTCGGGCTCGTCGGGTCGACCGAATCCTTGACCAGCGAGACCTCCCACTCGAGGTTCGGGTAGAGCGCCGAGCGCTGGTAGAGCTTCTTGCCGCGCCACTCGAAACGCGCGCGGCCGTCCGGCGTGCGCAGCAAGGACAGGTCGTCGCCGCTCGGCGGCGCCGCCGGGCCGCTGGTGTGCAGGGTCGGATAGGCGTCCACCGTGCCGTGGCAGTCGACGCAGGTTATCTCGATCGCCGCCGCGACCTCGCCGTAGATGTGGCCGTTGCCGTGGGCGTCCTGGCTGAAGTGGCAGTCGACGCACTGCATGCCGAGATCGACGTGGATCGACGACAGATGCACGGCCTTCTTGAACTTCTCCGGATCGTCGTTCGAGATGATGTTGCCGCGCGCGTCGAGCAGCTCGCCCTTGCGATCGCGCTTGAAGACGGCGCGGAAGTTCCAGCCGTGGCCGTGATAGTCGGCGAACTGCGTGTCCTTGAGCTTCGGGTTGAGCTCGCTGACCTTCTCGAGGAAGTGGACGTCGCCCCACTTGCCGCGGATCGCGGCTTCCTCCGGGTTGCGCTTGAGGATCGCGGCCATCTCGTCGTCGGTCGGAAACTTCTGATGCGCCGGGAACATCTTGGGCGCGTCCGACTCGTAGTCGTACATCGTGTAGCCCAACATGCTGTTGAGGAAGATGTTGGGCTGGTGCATGTGGCACACCATGCACTGGCTGGTCGGGATCGCGCTGGTGAACTGGTGCTGCAGCGGGTGGCCGGACTCGGTCTTCGAGATCGTCGGATCGACCGTGATGCTGGTGCCGAGGCTGCCATATTGCGCGTAGGGTCCGGCGTGCTTGACGTCGCGATCGTTGGCATAGATGACGTGGCAGGCGGCGCAGCCCGAGCTGCGGTAGTCGCCCGGCTGATCGTTGGTGCCGAGGAACCACATGACGGGATCGTTGAGGCGCGTCTTGGTGATGTTGAGCACCGGGATCGCCACCCGGAGGCCGGTGCCGGGGCCGCGGTTGGACTGGCGCAGGTCGGGGCGCCCGGGCTCCTCGAGGCGCGCCTGCAGACCGAGCGAGTCGGGATTGCCGATCTCGGGGAACTGCGAAACGATGTTGCGGCCGCCGCGCTCGAACACGCGGAAGACGTCACCCGGCGGCACGGTCTCCCACGCCGGCAGCGGCCACAGCTCGGGCAGCAGGCTGTGCTTGCGCGTCATCTCCGGCGTCGGCTTGACCGGCGCGATCAGCTTCGCGGGCTGGCCGTCGCGCGTGTAGCCCTCGCCGAGCACGTAGTTCTTGTAGGGCAGGATGCCGTTGTTGTACGACGCGCCGCCCCAGAACATCGCGACGGTCGCCATCAGGCTGCGCTCGGCGGCCTGGATGATCGGCAGGTGGCAGGCGCCGCAGGCCTCGCGCGCGATCCGGTAGTCGCTCGGGTTCATGAAGCGGATGAAGGCGGGCGACTCCTTGTTGAGCCAGGTGTAGGTGCGTTCCGGATTGGCGCTCGACGGGTAGTGCCAGACCTCCGGGAAGCGCGGCTGCACGTGCGCCTGGTCGAGCGCCGCGCGATAGGCGGGGTCGCCGCGCGTGGCGCCTTCGGGCCGCGCGATCGCGGGATTGCCGCCGTGACAGTCCGCGCAGCCGAGGATCACGCCGGCATTGGCGTGCATGGTCGGCTCGTCGGAGCGCGTGTGACAGGTCATGCAGCCCATGCTCTTCATCGAAGCGGCGGCCTGGGTCTGGGTCGCCGGCGCGGGCGGTGCGCTGGCCTGGTCCGCGCGTGCGCCGGAGGCGACGGTCAGGCAGAGGGCCGAGCAGAGGGCGAGAAGAAGACCGCGCACCATCCGGCACCTAGTAGGTGAGGATCAGGTTGGCGAGCACGGAGTAGAGATAGCGCCCGCCGGAGAGCGTCGCGCTGCTGGTGTTGTAGAGATCGCGCAAGCCCTCGCCCGGCAGCAGGACCGCGCCGGACAGCCGCATCGTGACGTTGTTGGAGAACAGCGGCCGATAGATCAACGAGGCCGACAGGTCGTAGCCGATCGAGTTGGCGATGTTGGCCTGCTGGCGCAGCGCCTCGAGCGGCTGGGTGTCGGCGAAGGCGAGATAGTTGGCGTTGGTCGAGAGGCGCAGCTCGGGCGTGAGGTCGAAGTCGGAGCCGATGCCGCCGAGGAACAGGCCCGGATTGACGAAGTTCGACTGGCCCTGGTCGATCGACGAGCGCAGGTCGGGCAGGAGGCCGTTGCGGCCCGACAGGGTGACGCCGCCGCCGCCGATCAGCGGGATCGCCTGGCGGATCCAGTAGCTCGAGTCGGCGCCGGCGAAGATCGGGTTCTCGCGGATGGCGTCGAAGCCGGTCGCCGTCTTGCCGTACGGGTTCGAGTCGCCGCTGGCGAACAGGCCGGACAGCCGGACGCGCGCCCAGTCGAAATCGATCGAGGGCTCGGCGGCGGCGAAGAAGGCGCGGATGTTCTGGCCGCTGTTGGGCGTGCCGAGGAACGGGTTGTGGCTGGTGGTGCCGAACGCGAAATAGCCCGACGTCGTCAGGTTGATGCGGCCGAAATGGCCGTCGCCGTTGTAGCCGAGATAGTTGACGTCGTAGTTCGCGCCGCGCTCGTCGCCCAGCACCGACGGCCGCACCAGGAAGCCGTTGGTGTCGTAGAACTGCTCGCCGGCCTCGCGGTTGGAGTTGCGCACGAAGGTGAGCTGCGAGGTGTAGCCGGTCACCGGCAGGTCCTGGCGGTAGACGTTGACGACGAAGATGTCGTCCTGGCGCAGCGGCATGCCGATGTCGTTGAGCCCGCTGTTGGTGTCCTTCTCGACGCGCCGGAAATAGGCCAGGTTGTATTGCCAGCGGTTGGTGTCGCGGTTGCCGAAGAAGCGGATGCCCAGCTGGTCGTCCTGGAACAGGAAGCCGCGGAAGTCGGTCGAGAAGGGCTGGATGCCGACGCGCACGGAATCGAAGTCGTAGCGCTCCGACACGTTGCGGATGTGGAAGTCGACGAAGCCTTCCTGCAGCCCGACGAACTCGTTGTCGCGATCGACGCCGGCGGCGGGATTGGCGAACAGCGCGCCGCGTTCCTCGGCGTGCGCCGACTGATAGTTGAACACCGGCGTCAGCCGCAGCTCGAAGTCGGGCGGCTTGAACGAGGTGTCGCCCTTGATCAGCTCGAAGGTGGTGAGCAGGTTCTGGTTGAAGATGTACTGGGTCGAATGGCCGAACGTATTGAGCGAGCCCGGCTGCGCCGCGACCCCGAAGCTGGTCGGCGTCGGCACGCGGCGCGGCTCGTAGAGGCTGTCGGAGATCGCCTCGAAATTGAAGAACCAGTCGTTGCCGAAGATCGGCCGATCGCCCTTCAGCACGTTCGGATTGTAGGGGTCGTAGACGTGCTGGCGCGTGACCCCGAGCGTGTCGGTGATGCGCCAGCGATCGGGCAGCGGGATGAACTCGCCCGGCAGCAGCGGCTGCGGCGGCGGCACGGCGTCCGGATTGGTGACCGGCGGCACTGCCTCGCTCGGCGGCGGCTCGCCCGGGCGTCGCCGCTCGGGCTCGGCCACCGGCGTCTCCGACGGGGCGGCAGCCGGCGCCGCCGGCGGCGCGTTGGGGTCCGGTGCCTGCGCCGTCACGCTGCCGGGCGTCGTCCCGCTGTCGGGCGCCGACGCCGGATCGGCCGCGCGCGCGGGGAGCGCCAGCGCACCCAGCGCGAGCGCCGCGAGGAGACCGAGGATGCGGGGCGCGGTCATGGTTCAGAGCCCGTTGCAGACATTTTGCGCCGTGCTGTCGAGGAACGGCTGGGTCGGACAGTTCACGTAGCGCAGGTTGCCGTCGCCCAGCGGGTTCAGGTTGTCGGCGCGGATCGCCATGGGCGCGTTCGAGATCGCGCCGCCGGCGCGCGCCAGCCCGAGGAACGACACGAGGTCGTCCTGATCGATGCCGTCGCCCGAGACGCCGACCGCGCCGACCAGCACGGCGCCGCGATAGATCGGCACGCCGCCGGCGAAGATCTGGATGCCGTTGGCGAGCGCGGTCTGGCCGGCGGCGCCGACCAGCGGCAGCCCGCCGGCGCCGCCGAACGCCTGCGGCCCGCCGCACGCCTCGGCGCCCGGCGCCGCGCCGCCGGCGAGCGCGATGATGTTGCCGCTCACCAGGTCGAGCTGCAGGCCGTCGGTGAACACGCTCCAGCTCGCGAACGGGCGCGATAGCGGACCGTTGGCATTGGCGTCGATGCCGTCGGGATAGAACGGCCGCGAGATGTTGCCGAGCGCGCGCGGCGTCCAGGCGGTGCCGTTGGCGAATTCGTTCGCGCCGAAGAAGATCGTGCTGTTGGTGACGTAGCTCGCGATGCTGGCGCTGGCGGCGCTCAGCGTGGCGCCGGCGGTGTTCTGCGAGAAGAACGCCACGGTGCGTGCCTTCTGCACCGCGACGTCGGTGCCGAAGATCGCCGCGTCGGGCGTGCGCGCCAGCCCCAGGATGTTGCCGTTGGTGTCGACCACGGTGGCCGTGACCTGGGCGAAGCTGTTGAGCGGCTGGCGGATCTGCGCGCGCGCGTCGAACGCCACGCCGAGCGCCTGGACGATCACGCTCTGGACCTCGGCGGCGGTCAGCGCGTTGCCGGCCGGCACCGTCGCGGCGGTCGGCTTG
>DATJNS010000386.1:0-15532 GCA_035507915.1 Candidatus Sulfotelmatobacter sp. | reverse complement strand
AGCGACGGCGACTTCATGGCAGGGCGGTTGAACTTCGCGCTGCCCTCGAGCGCGCCGACGGCGGGCGTGGTCAATCGCGGCACCATCACGGTGGCGGACGGCGGTCTGGTCGCGCTGGTGGCGCCGGGCGTGTCGAACGAGGGGGTGATCCAGGCGCGGCTGGGGCGGGTGAGCCTGGTGTCGGCCGACCGCTTCACGGTGGATTTCCACGGCGACCAGCTGATCCAGTTCGCGCTCGACGACACGGTGACGCACGCGGTGTCGGCGCCCGACGGCGTGCCGCTGGCGGCGGCGGTGACGAACGCCGGCCGCATCGTGGCGAACGGCGGCACGGTGCAGATGAGCGCCAACGTGGCGAGCGGCGTGCTCGACCGCGTGATCGACATGTCGGGCGTGGTCGAGGCGCGCACGGCGCGCAAGGTCGACGGCGCGATCGTGCTCGACGGCGGGGCGAACGGGACGGTCGCAGTCTCGGGCCGGCTCGACGCGACGGGCCGGCGCTCGGGCCAGACCGGCGGCACGGTGACGATCACGGGCCAGCATGTCGGACTGTTCGGCGGCGCCGACGTCGACGCCTCGGGCGCCGCGGGCGGCGGCACCGTGCTGGTCGGCGGCGATCAGCATGGCGAGGGACCGCTGACGAACGCCCAGGCGACCTACGTCGATCCCAAGGCCGCGATCCATGCCGACGCGCTGCAGAACGGCAGCGGCGGCACGGTGGTCGTGTGGTCGAACCAGTACACCAACGTCAACGGCACGATCACGGCGCGCGGCGGCCCGCAGGGCGGCAGCGGCGGCAACATCGAGACCTCGTCGCACGGCGTGCTCGGCGTCACCGGCACGGTCGACGCCTCGGCACCCGCCGGCACGGCGGGCAAATGGCTGCTCGATCCGACCGACGTCATGATCGGGGCGCCGTCCATGAACGACCCCGGCGTCGGCGGTGTCTTCAATCCGACCGGCACGCCGGCGCAGATCGATCCGGCCGCGATCGCCGCGGCCCTGAACCTGGGTACCAGCGTCACGGTGAACACCAGTCCGAACAATGGTCAATCCGGCAATATTACGTTTGCGGCAGGCGCGAACATCAACGCGACCCCGACAGGCACGCCAAGCACCCAGACGCTGACCTTCAACGCGGCTGGAGACTTCGACTCGTCGGGAGCATCGATCACCCTCGGCGGTAGTGGGCTTACCCTGCAGATCAACACCGGGACGGACGCGTTGCTCGGCGCCATGTCGCTGGGGCCCAGCGCGCTCAGCGTCTCGACCACCACCGGTGCGATCGGCCAGAGCGGGGCGATCTCGGTCGGTGGGACGAGCTCGTTCACGGCGCCCGGCCAGCAGATCAGCTTGTTGAATCCGGCCAACTCGTTCACCGGAGCACTCAGCCTCAATAATGCCACGGTAGGCGGCACCAGCTTCAATAACGTCGGGGTGCAGGCCAGCGGTGCTCTGCTCCTCGGTAACGTGACCGCGGACAACGGCACGCTTGCGCTGACCGCCGGCGGCGGTATCACGCAGACCGCAGGCAGCGTGCTCACCCAAACCAACAACTTCACCGGTCCGGTGAACCTCGAGGCCGGCAACGGCCCGATCACGCTCACCAACACGGGCAACAAATTTTTCGGCGACATGAACCTGACGAACACCGGCAACAACCCGGTCAGCGTGACGTCGTCGACATCGATCGCGCTGAGCAGCACGACGCTTGGCAGCGGCGGTATCGGTGGCTCGCTGACCCTGACGACCGACCAGCTCAGCACGCCTGGAACGATCGGGACGATCACGACCGCAGGCGGGGCTCTGACGATCCAGCCGTTCACCGCCTCGACGAACGTGACATTTGGCGGCGTGGGCGGCGCCGGCCTGCAGTTCACCGATGCGATGCGCGCCAATTATCACGGCTTCACGAGCTTCACGATCGGCTCGGCGACCGGCACCGGCACAGTCACCCTCGGCGCCAGCGAGACGCTGGGCAACGCCAGCCTGACCCTCCAGTCGGGCGGCAGCGGGACGGTGGCTCTGGCCGGCCACTCCGTTACAACCATGGGCGCCGCCGTCTCACTCTCGGGCGGGACGATTACGCTCGGTGGCGCCGTCACGCTCAACACGGCGCTTGGCGGATCGAGTGGCGCCAACATCAACGTCACCGGCGCGCTGACGGGCGCTGGCGACAACCTGACCCTGAACGCCGGGACGGCTGGCAGCGTCTCGTTGCAGAGCGTCGGCACCGGCGCGACGCCGCTCGGCACGCTGAGCATCCTCAATGCCCACAACGTAACCGCATCCGGTCTGGTGGCCGTCAATTCGCTGACCCAGTCGGCAGGCACCGGCACGACCAATTTCTCCGGCGCAGGCGTGACCAGCACAGGCGCGGTGACGCTGACCACCAATGCGATCGCCGGCACCTACAACGTCGGGTCCTTCACGGTCACGAGCGGTCAGACGGTTGCGACCGGCAGCATTGCGGGCACCAGCGGCAGCGCCGCCGCCGCGCTGGGATCCGATCCCGGCTCGACCGGCACGCAGACGTTCAACGGTTGCACGATCGGCAGCGGTGCGTGCGCCACGAGCGGCGGTGGCGGTGGCGGCGGTGGCGGTGGTGGCGGCGGGATCACGACGACGCAGGCCGCGAACGCCACCAACACGGCGCAACAGGTCGTCGGCGTCCTGAGCCAGCAGTCGTCGTCGGACAATCCGGACGACTCGAACCTGCACGGCTTCGAGGTCACGATCCCGACCCAGAACGTCGACTGGTCGGATCCTGGCGGCGACCTGGGTATCGAGCTCGCGCCGGAATATCAATCGCTGAGCCGCTTCTTCTACAGCGGCGAGTGTTCGACTGGTCGTTCGGCGCGCGCGGGAACTGGTGAGGGTTGTCGCCCAGCCGATCTCCGGAAATGACGAATTCGTCCGCGTTGCGCCGTCATACGCCGTCCGAGCGCCGGCCCAGATAGGTCTCGAGGATCCGCGGATCGCGTGCGAGTGCCGCGCTCGGCCCTTCCGCGGCGACCTCGCCCATCTCGAGGACGTAGCCGTAGTCGGAGGCCTGCAGCGCGACCTGCACGTTCTGCTCGACGATCAGGATCGACAGGCCGCGCTGCCGCATCTCGATCAAGGCGCGGAAGATCTCGCGCACGATCATCGGCGCGAGCCCGAGGCTCGGCTCGTCGAGCAGCAGCAGCTTGGGCCGCCCCATCAAGGCGCGCCCGAGCGCCAGCATCTGCCGCTCGCCGCCCGACAGCGTGCCGGCGAGCTGGCGCCGGCGGGTCTCGAGGTGCGGAAACAACGCGAACACGTCGTCGCGTGCCGCGCGCTCGTCGCCGCCGGCCACGCGGCGTCGCGGATAGAAGCCGAGCGACAGATTGTCGTCGACGCTCATGTCGGCGAACAGGGCGCGCTGCTCCGGAACCAGCGCCGCGCCGGCGTGCACCAGCGCCTCGGTCGTGCCGGCCGCTGCACTCCGGTAGCGCACCGTGCCGCCGCGCCGCGGCAGCAGACCCATCACCGTGTTCATGAGCGTCGTCTTGCCGGCGCCGTTCGGCCCCACGATGGCGACCATGCTGCCTTCCGGCACCGTCAGGCTGATGCCGTGCAGCACCTCGACGTGGCCGTAGCCGGCGCGCAGCGCGTCGACCTGCAGCAACGGCTCGGTCACGCCAGACCGCCCAGATAGGCCTCCCGCACGGCCGGGTCCGCCTGGGTCTGCTCGGGCGAGCCCTCGGCGATCTTCAGGCCGAAATCCATCACCACGACGCGGTCGGCGAGCTGCATGACGAAATCCATGTCGTGCTCGACCAGCAGCACGCCGACGCCTTCGCCGCGCAGCTGATCGAGCAGCGCGGCCAGACGCTGCTTCTCCGGCCGCCGCAGCCCGGCGGCCGGCTCGTCGAGCAGCAGCAGGCGTGGGCGCAGACACAGTGCGCGCGCGATCTCGACCACGCGCTGCTGGCCGAGCGGCAGGTCGCCCGCGGGCGTGTCGAGCAGACCGTCGAGCCCGACGCGGACGGCTTGCGTGCGCGCCTGGGCGAGCAGTCGGGCCTCCTCGGTGCGATCGAGCCGGAGCATGGCGCGCAGCACGCCGGCGCGGCCCGACAGATGCGCGCCCAGCGCCACGTTCTCGAGCACGCTGCGATCGGGCAGCAACCGGACGTGCTGGAAGGTGCGCGCCAAGCCGAGCGCGGCAACGCGCCGCGAGGCGAGCGCCGCGCTCGACGCGCCGAACAGACGCACGCGCCCCGAGGTCGGCGGAATGACGCCGCTGACGACGTTGAACAGGGTCGTCTTGCCGGCGCCGTTGGGGCCGATCAGCCCGACGATCTCGCCTTCGTGCACCGCGAAGCTGACATCGCGGTTCGCCGCGAGTCCGCCGAACCGGCGCGAGACCGCATCGAGCGCCAGCAGCTCGCGACCCGGCTCGGCCGCGGCGGCGCGCATCGGCGCGGCCGGCACTGCCGCCGCAACGTCGGCGGCGGCCGCGTCGGGTCGGCGGGGGCGCCGCCTCAGGCGCGCGAGCAGCGGCAGCAGCCCTTCGGGTGCGCGCTGCAGCAGCACGATCACGATGACGGCGAACACCAGCAGCTCGAAGTCGCCCGGGCGTCCGGTGATGCGGGGCATCCAATCGTTGAACAGATCGCGCAGCACGACCACCGCGACGGCGCCCAACGGCGCGCCCCAGAGCGACTGGGCGCCGCCGATGATCACCATGAAGAGATAGTCGATGCTCATGCTGAGGCTGAACGGCGTCGGACTGATGAAGCGCTGGAAGTGCGCGAACAGGAACCCCGCGATGCCGGCATAGAGTGCGGCGACGACGAACACCGCGCGGCTCAGCCGCACGGTATCGATGCCCACGCTCTCGCCCATCAGGCGCGCGCCGTTGAGCGTGCGGATCGCGCGGCCGGTCCGGCTGTCGAGCAGGTTGACGAGCATCACCATCGCGATCGCGACGACCGCCCAGATAACCGCGAGGTTGACCCGGAGGTCTTCCGCCGAGAACGGGCCGAGCCGCAGCGGCGGAATGTTGCCGATGCCGTTGAAGCCGTGCAGCTGGGGGATCGTGCCGAACAGCGAGAAGAAGCTGAGGCCCCAGGCCACCGATGCCAGCGCCAGGAAATGCCCGGACAGCCGCGCGGTGACGAGGCCGAGCAGCCATGCGATCACACCCGTGACGGCGAGCCCGGCGGCCAACCCGACGAGCGGCGACGCATCCGCCCGCGTGGTCAAGAGCGTGGTGGCGTAGGCCGCGAGACCGACGAAGCTCGCCTGCCCGAACGACGTCTGTCCGCTGATGCCGGTCAGCAGCACCAGCCCGAGCGCGACCAGGGTCGCCAGGCCGACATAGCCGAGCAGCGTGACGTAGAATGCCGGCAGCGCCATCGGCACCGTCACGACGGCGATGGCGGCGGCGACGAAGGCCGCACGCTTGCCCGGTCCGCGGCGCGACATCACGCGCGATCCTCGACCGAGCGGCTGCGCAGGGAGAGCCAGACCAGGATCGGAATCAGCAGGGTGAACACGATCACCTCGCGGTAGGCGCTCGCCCAGAAGCTTCCCAACGATTCCAGCACGCCGACCAGGACCGCCCCCGCGGCCGCCAGCGGGTAGGACACGAGCCCGCCCATGATCGCGGCGACGAAGCCCTTGAGGCCGATGTCGAAGCCGGCGTCGTAGGACAGCGGCGTCATCGCGCCGATGAGCACGCCGGCGAGCGCGGCGATCAACGACGCCAGCCCGAACGCCAGCGCGCCGGTCGCGCTGGCGTCGATGCCGACCAGCCGTGCGCCGAGCCGGTGGGACGCCGCGGCGCGCAGCACCTTGCCGTGGAAGGTCGCCTCGAAGAACCAGCGCAGGCCGATCACCAGGGCGACGCAGCACACCAGCACCGCGATCGACTGACCCGGCACGGTCAGCAGGCCGAGGTCGAGGCTCGCGTCGGTCACCGCCGGCGCGGCGGCCTCCTCGGGTCCGAACACCACCAGGCCGATGCCGATCAGCACGAAGTGCAGCGCCATCGCGAGGATCAGGAGCGCGAGCACGGACGCGTCGGCCATCGGCCGGAAGGCGAAGCGCCACACCAGCGGGCCCATCGGCGTGACGATGGCGACGGCCAGCAGGATCGAGACCGCCGGCAGCTGCCGCGACGCGAGCCCCAGCACGGCGGCGGTGACCAGCGCCGGATAGACGCCCCAGGCCAGGATGCCGTGCCGGGCGGCGCGCCAGCCGCCGAACAACGAGGCAATCAGCGCCAGCGCCGCGCCGCCGTCGAGCAGCCACAGCGTGCCGGGGACATGGCCCGATTGCAGGGACGCCGCGGTCAGGGCGCCGAACGCCAGCAGATCGCCCTGCGGCACGAAGATCACGCGCGTGACCGAGAAGACGATCAGCAGCCCGATCGCCAGCAGGAGGTAGATCGCGCCGGTCGTGATGCCGTCCTGCAGCAGCGCCAGGAAGACGAACAGATCCATGCGGCGCGTCGGCGGACAGCTCCTAGCGGATCACCCTCCAAGCCCCGTCCTTGACCTCGACCAGGGAAGCGGCGCGCGCATCCTGTCCGTTGTGGTCGGTCGGCGACATGTCATAGACGCCGCTCACGCCGACGAGGTCGTGGGTCTTCTCCAGCGCATCGCGCAGCGCGACGCGGAACGGCTCGGTGCCCGGCTTGCCGGCCTTGAGCGCGACCGGAATCGCGTTCTTGAGCAGCAGCCCCGCATCGTAGGTGTAGCCGGCGAACGGGCTGACGCTCTGCGGTCCGTACTTCTTGGTGAAGTCGGTCATGAATGCCGTCGCCACCGGCTTGACGACGTTGCCGTCGGCCAGCTGGTCGTACACCACCGCGGGCGACGTGACCGCGATCACGCCGTCGACGGCCGCGCCGCCGACCTTGATGAAGGCGGGCGAGACGACACCGTGATTGCCGTAGATCGGGCCCTTGAAGCCGCGGTGCCGCAACGCGACGACGGGTAGCGCCGCCGGGGTCGCCGAGTTGCCCATCATGATCGCCTGCGGGTGCACGCTGATCAGCTTGAGGGCCTGGGCCTCCACCGTCGTGTCGGTGCGCGCATAGCGCTCGTCGGCGAGAATCTTGATGCCGCCGCCTGCCGCGGAATGCTTGGTCGCCGCTAGAACCTGATCGCCCCAGCCGTCGGAGAACCCGATGAAACCGACGTTCTTCACGCCGTGCGCTTCCATGTGCTTGAACACCACGGCGACCATCAAGGACAGCGGCTGCGCGTCGTTGAACGTGTAGGGCTCCTTGGTCGGATCGTATTCGTAGGGCGCCATGGCGATCATGGGCACGTGCGCCTGGTTGGCGAGCGGCGCCACCGAGGCATCCGACGCGGTCAGCGCCGGGCCGATGAACGCGTCGACATGGTCTTCCGAGATCATTTTCTGCGCGATCGTGTAGGCGGTGCTGGCGTCCGTGCCGTCGTCGCGAATGACGTATTCCACGGTCTGGCCGCCGATCTCGGCGGGCAGGAAGTCGAAGGCGGCCTTGTAGCCGACGCCCATGGCGGCCGCCGGCCCGCTGATCGACAGAATCGCGCCGATCTTGATCTGCGCGTGCGCCGCCGCGGACGCGCCGGCCACGGCGATCGCGACGACACCCACCAACAATCTCGTCTTCATTTCAGTCCCCCGCCGGCGCTCGTGCCATCTTCCCTGGCGCAGCGCATGGAAGCATCAATCGCCGGGACGTTCCAGAAAAAGCGAGATATCGCGGGCGCGGCAATTGGCAACTCACGGCTGTAGGGTGGCTGCGATCGTGGCCGAGATTTGGTCGGTTGATCGGATCACCCGAACCGATACCATTCGCCCGGCAGGGCGCGCGGTCGGTGACACGCCCGGCATGAGAGACGGTCGACATCCGGGCGCCCGCCCCGCGGGGGTGGCGCGCATGCCGGGGGAGCCAAGGCGATGGTGTTGAGTTCGGCGCGCTACCAGGTCGACGATCTGCAGGCCGCTCAGGAATTCTTTCATAGCCGCAAGTGGACCGACGGATTGCCCGTGGTGCCGCCGACACCGGCGGCGGTCGAGGCGTGCCTCGAGTGGGGCATGCTGCCGCCCGACCAGCTGATCGGCATCGAGCCGGTGCGCGGACGGGCGATCACCGCCGAGAAGCTGGCGGTCAACGCCGTGATGGCCGGCTGCCTGCCGATGCATTTCCCGGTCGTCGTCACCGCGATGACCGCGATGCTGCAGGACGAGTTCCTGCTGCACGGCGCGACCGCGAGCACCGGCGGGTGCGCGGTGCTGCTCGTCGTCAACGGCCCGATCCGGCGGGAGCTCGGCATGGACGGCACGTTCAACGCGCTCGCCGCCAGCGATCGCGCGACCATGACGATCGGCCGCGCCGTCCGGCTCGCGCTCTACAACTTGCTCGACGTCCGACCGGGCGAGGTCGACCGTTCGACCCTCGGCCATCCCGGCAAGGTCAGCTACTGCATCGCCGAGGACGAGGAGAACACGACGTGGCGCCCGCTCGCCGAGGAGCGCGGCGTTCCCGAGCACGCCTCGGCGGTGACCGTGATGGCTGCGGGTGCGCCGCGCCAGCTGATGAACGAATGGACGACCCGCCCGGAGGAGATCCTCGCCACGTTCGTCGCCGAGATGAAGGCGAACATGCGGCATTACTCGATCTGGGCGGGCAACTACGCGATCGTGGTGCCGCCGCAGCTGCGCACGCATTTCGAGGCCGCCGGCTGGTCGAAGGCCGACGTGCGCCGCTACGTGTTCGAGCATGCGCGCATCCGGCGGCGCGACTGGGCGGATTGCGGCAAGGGCTCGGTGGTCAATGATCGCGGCGACAAGGAATACGCGGCGCTGCGCAGTGCGGACGACCTGCTCGTGATCGCCGCCGGCGGACCGGCGGGCGGCTTCGGCGCGGTGATCCCGCCATGGCTCGGCGCCAAGAGCAGCGCCGTCACCATGGCGATCGGCGCATGCCTCGATTGCGGTCCGCAGACCGCCTGACCCGACATCGATGGAGGAAGCATGAGCATTGAATTCCTGGATCCGACGCACGAGGCGGTGGCAGCCGAATTCACCGCGCCGCGGCGGCTCGCAACGCTGGCCGGCGCCACCGTCGGCATCGTCTCCAACGGCAAGTACGGCACCAAGCCGTTCTTCGACGCCTTCGAGCGCGAGCTCGTCGAGCGCCACGGCGTCGCCAAGGTGGTGCGCCGCACCAAGTCCAACTACAGCGCGCCGGCCGACGCCGCGATCATGGCGGAGGCAGGGGCGTGGGACGCCCTGATCGCCGGCATCGGCGATTGAGGCAGCTGCTCGTCGTGCAGTTTGCATGACGCCGTAATGGGTGAGAAATCCGGCATCCCGTCGATCGGGATCATGACGACGAAGTTCGTCAGCGCCGCCGCGCTGATGTCGCGCGTGCTCGGCGTCGAAGGCTTCGCCTTCGTCACGATCGCGCATCCGATCAGCAGCGCGTCGGACGCGCTGCTGGCCGAGCGCGCCCGCGCCGCGGTCGCCGACAGTCTCCGCATCCTGCTCGCGGATGGGCGATAGGTCCGTGAACGTCGAAGCCAAGAGCGCCGCCATCGGCGGCGCGACCGGCACGCGTCGACCGGCGCTCGGCGGCATCCGCGTCGTCGAGCTCGCGAACTACATCGCCGGGCCGTCGATCGGCATGCTGCTCGCCGACTATGGCGCGACCGTCATCAAGGTCGAAAGCCCCGAGGGCGGCGACGGCATCCGCACCTGGGGCAACCGCAAGAACGACGTCGGCCTCTATCACAAGGTGCTGAACCGCAACAAACGCTCGGTCACCGCCGATCTGCGCACCGCGATCGGCCGCGAGATCGTGCGTCGGTTGGCGGCGACCGCCGACGTCGTCACCGAGAGCTTCCGTCCCGGCACGCTCGAGCGCTGGCAGCTCGGCTTCGACGTCCTGCGCGAACGCAATCCCGGCCTGATCCTGGTGCGCGTCTCCGGCTTCGGCCAGACCGGACCCTATCGCGAGCGCGCGGGCTTCGGCTCGCTCGCCGAGGCGATGACCGGCTTCGCCTACACGAACGGGTTTCCCGACCGGCCGCCGCTGCTGCCGAGCTTCGCGCTGGCCGACACCACCACCGGCTTCGCCGGCGCGTTCCTCACGCTGGCCGCGCTCGAGGCGCGGCGGACCAACGGCGGCGTCGGCCAGGTCGTCGACCTCGCGATCTACGAGTCGCTGCTGACCTTGATGGGCCCGCACGTGATCGACCATCAGCTGCTCGGCGTGGTGCAGGAGCGCGCCGGCAGCCGGCTGCCGCTGATCGCGCCGCGCGGTGCCTATTGCACCCGCGACGACAAGTGGATCGCGATCTCCGCCGGCGCCGACGCGGCGTTCAAGGGCCTGTGCACCGCGCTCGAGCTGCCTGCGCTGTTGAGCGACGCGCGCTTTGCCGACAACCAGATGCGTCTCAAGCACTGGGAGGCGCTCGACGCGCTGCTGCGTCCGGCGTTCGCGCGCATCGATCAGGAGACCGCGATGGCCAGCCTGCGGCGGCACGGCGCGCCGGCGGCGCCGATCTACAACGTTGCCGACTTCACTGCCGACCCCCACGTCCGCGCGCGCGGCGACGTCGTCGGCGTGTGGGACGCCGAGCTCGACTGCGAGCTGCGCATGCAGAACGTGGTCGGCCGGCTGTCGGAAACGCCGGGCGCCGTTGTTGCCGCCGGTCCGGCGCTCGGTGCCGACAACCGCCGTATCCTGATCGACGAGCTTGCGTTCAGCGAAGCGGAACTGGCGGACGCCGGCGTCGCCGTCTGACATCGGAAGGAGTGCGGCCTGGATGAACGTTTCAGGTGAGGCGGACGGCCCGGTGGCGGCAATCGCCGCGCTGGAGGTCGCGCGGGCGGTCGGGCCGCCGTCGTGAAGCTCGACGGCATCCGCGCGCTCGATCTGTCGCGCTTCCTGCCCGGCCCCTATGTCGGGCAGATGATGGCCGACCATGGCGCCGAGGTGATCAAGATCGAGAGCCCCGAGGGCGAGCCGACGCGCCGCCTCGGGCCCGGGATCGACGGCTTTCCCGCGTACTTCCGCAACACCCAGCGCGGCAAGCTGAGCCTGCGCCTGAATCTGAAGGCGTCGGAAGGGCTCGAGATCTTCCTGCGCCTCGCCGCCCAGTCGGACGTCATCATCGAATCGTTCCGTCCCGGCGTGGCGGATCGGATCGGCATCGGCTACGCCGCGGTGCGCGCGCGCAATCCCGGCATCGTCTACTGCTCGCTCTCGGCGTTCGGCCAGAGCGGCCCGCACGCCCAGCGGCCGTCTCACGATCTTGGGGCCCAGGCGCTGACCGGGGTGCTCAGCCTGAGCCGCCAGGAAGGCGGCGCGCCGGCGATGCCGACCCTGCCGATGGCGGATATCGCACTCGGCTCGGCGGCGTTGATCGGCATCCTGATGGCGCTCCTGCGCCGGCAGCAGACGGGGGCCGGCGACTTCATCGACGTCGCGATGGTCGACACGTTGATGTCGTGGACGCCGCACATCCTGAGCAGCGTGCTGCACGATCACCGCGCGCCCGACTTGGCGAGCGAGCGCCTGCACGGCGGCGCCGCGTTCTACAACATCTACCGCACGGCGGACGGCCGCTACATCGTGCTCTCGGGCGCCGAGATGAACTTCGTCGAGACCCTGCTGACGGCGCTCGGCCGGCCGGATTTGATCGAGGTCTGTCGCCGCCCGTGGGGCGCGGCGCAGGAACCGGTGCGGCAGTTCCTCACCGAGACCTTCGCGACGCGCACGCGCGACGATTGGGACGCGTGGCTGCGCGAACGAGGCGTGTGCTATGCGCCGGTGCTCGACATGGACGAGGCATGGCACCAGCCACACCTGCGCGAGCGCGCCATGGTCCGGACGGGCGAAGACGGCGTCGAGTATCTGGGCACGCCGATCGGTTTCGCGGCCGAGCCGGGACGGCCGACCGGCCGCGTTCCTCGCCTCGGCGAGCACACGGATGAAGTTCTCGAACGTCTCGGCTACGACGACGGCGAACGGCAGCGCCTGAGGAAGGCGGGGGTCTGTTGATCGGCGGCCGCGGCGCGATCGGCGGTCCGGCATGGCGTGAGCTCGATTCGATCCTGCGGCGAAACAAACGGGATGGCGGCGATGCGGTTGAACGATGAGGAGCGCGGCATGCTGGCCGGCGAGGCCGGCCGCGCCCGACGGCTTGCGCTCGAGCACCAGCTGAAGGTCGGCCGCTTCCTCGGCGCTGCCGACATGGTACCGGTGTCCCAGGCGCACGTGATGGCCGACACCGAGAGCCTTGGGCAGGCGGGCATCGCCTGGCTGGAGGCGCTGGCCGCGTTGCCGCCTGCCGAACGGCGCGTGCGAGTACCGACGATCACCGACCCGCGCGGTACCGACTTCGAGCGGGCGTCCGACCTCAAGCACCAGGATTGGATGCTGGCGCTCGAGCGCCGCACCATCGCGGCGTTTCAGGCACTCGGCGTGCTGATGACCGACACGTGCATCAACTACCAGACCATCATGCCGCCGACCCGCGGCGAGCACGTCGCCTATGGCGACACCGGCGTGGCGATCTATTGCAACTCGGTGCTCGGCGCGCGCACGAACTTCGAGGGTGGTCCGTCGGCGGTCTCCGCGGGGCTGACCGGACGCACGCCGCGCTACGGCTATCACCTGCCCGAGAAGCGACGCGCCACCCTGCACATCCAGGTCGACTGGACGCCGCGGCGGCTCGACGAGTGGGGCGCGCTGGGCGCGCTGGTCGGTCGGCGCGCCGGCAACTATTGGGCGGTGCCGGTGCTGTCGGGCCTCGACGGCGTGCCGGGATCCGACGCGCTCAAGCATTTCGGTGCGGCAGCGGCGAGCTTCGGCTCGCTCGCCATGTACCACATGGTCGGCATCACGCCGGAGGCCGAACGGCTGACCGACGTGTTCGATCCGAAGCTGCCGGTCGCGGCGCGTGTCGGCGAGACGGACATTCGCGCGCTGCAGGCGAGCTTCAGCGGCGACGGCGATGCGATCGATCTCGTGGTGTTCTCGGCGCCACAACTCAGTCTGGTCGAGATGCAGCAGGTCGCCGACCTATGCGATGGCCGCAAGGTCACGCTGCCGGTGCTCGTCATCACGAGCCCGCAGGTGAAACCGGATGCCGACCGCATGGGTCTGACCGCGCGCATCGAGGCCGCGGGCGCCATCGTACTGTCGGGCATGTGCTTCTATCAGTCCTACGCGCGCGAGATGGCCGAGGCGAACGGCTGGCGCCGGCTCGCAACCAACAGCGCGAAGCTCGTCAACATCATCGGCGGCTATGGCTACTTGCCGCGTCTGGCCTCGATGGAGGCCTGTCTCGACGCCGCCGTCACCGGGAGGCTGGCATGACCCAAAGCTTTCGCGGGGTCGCGGGGATGGGGCGCCCGGTGCGCGGCCTGGTGCTCGCTGCGAGTGACGGTTTCTCGGCGCGCTACGATCTCGACCGCATAAAGGGTGTGTTCTCGCGGCCAGGTCACAAGCTGGCGGGCCAGAGCTACGTCGGCAAGATTCTGGCACTCGACACCGCGAAGGGCGGCGTTGCAACTGCCTGGATGCTGCACGAGATGAGCGCGCGCGGCGTCATGCCGGCTGCGCTGCTGTTGAATTCGGTCAACCCCATCATGGTCCAGGGTGCGGCACTCGCCGACTTCACCATGGTGTCGGGCTTCGACGGCGACATCACGACGCTGCTCGCCACTGGCGACGAGGTGGAAGTCGACCCGGACGGTCCGACCGTCCGTGTGCTGAAGCGGGCGTCGACGGGGCGGTGACCCAAGCTGGATTATCCACTCGTCATCCAGAGTGGACGTTGCGCCCGGTTCGGTAGCCTTTAGACGGATGGGTTTGGCTGGCCCGTAGGATGCTCGGCGACAACTCCACTCGCGTCTGCCGTCGCATCGAAGTAGACGGAAACCGGGTTGGCTATACTCGGTATAGGTGCGCGGATTGGGGAATGCTGTTTGGGCCGGCGGCGCTTCGGCGCCTTTGCGCGGGTACGATCTCGACCGGAGATCTAGCTTGCCTGACGTTTGGATGCGTCTTCACAATCGGGGAAATCTCGGCTGAAACCGCCGTCCATCGATCACGGGCTCGCGACTGTGCCCTCCGATGCTGCTCCCGTACGGCGGTTGCTGGCGATGCTGGCCATGCAGACCTTGGCCACCATGGCGGCGTTTTCGATACCGGCGGCGGCACCAGCGGTTGCGAGGGATCTCGACGTGCCTGCCGAACTGGTCGGCTTTTTCGTTGCGGCGGTTTATGGCGTCGGGATCGTGTCGGCGCTGCTTTCGCCTGGCTTCGTGCTGCGGTTCGGTCCAGTGCGCGTCAGCCAGTTCGTCCTCGCCACAGTGATCGTGATGTTGCTGGCGGCGTCGACTGGCTCCGTTGTCTCGCTGTTGCTCGGCGCGGCGCTGCTCGGTGTCGCTTACGGCGCTACCGCGCCGGCCAGCACGCATCTGCTGGTACCGCACACGCCGGCGCATGTCTTCAACCTCGTGATGTCGATCCGCCAGGTCGGCGTGCCACTCGGCGGGGTGTGCGCCGGGCTGATCGTGCCGCCGCTGGTCGTGGACCTCGGGTGGCGTGGTGCATTGTTGCTCGAGCTTCCGGCCCCGCTGCTGCTCCTGCTGTTGCTGCAGATCCCGCGCCGAGCGTGGGATGCCGGACGCAATCCACACCAGCCGCTGTTCGGTGGTGCGCTGCGACGGTCGCTGCGCCTGTGGCAGACGCACGCGCCGATCCGCCGTCTGTCAGTGGCGAGCTTCGGCTACAGCGGGGTGCAACTGGCCTTCATCGCCTTCATGACCGTGTATTTGACGCAAGCTGCGGCGTTCGATCTGGTGCGCGCCGGCTGGACGTTGGCGGGTTACCAGGTGGCGGGCGCAGTCAGCCGTCCGGCGCTGGGTTGGGCCGCCGATCGGTTGTTCCGCCCATCGCAGTTGCTGGCGCTGCTCGGCGCCGCGATGTTCATCTCGGCTCTGGCGGCTGCCGGCTTCTCGCCGAGCTGGCCGAGCTGGATGGTGGTCGCGGTCTGCCTGTTCGCCGGCGCCACCGCAAGCGGGTTTACCGGGCTCGCCTACGCCGAGTATGCCCGGCTTGGCGCTAGCCGGGGCACCGAGGCGACCGGGCTTGGATCAGCGGCTATGTTCGCGGGCGTGCTCATCATCCCGCCGGTGTTCGGCCTGACGGCGACGGCGTTTGGCAGCTTCATGCCGTCCTACGTGATGCTCGGCCTGCTGGCGCTGGGCAGCGGTCTCCTGTTCCTGCGCGCGCCGCGCGGCTCGGTCAGTCTATGACCGTACGATCAAGTGTCTCGCGTGCTGACTACCAAGAAGATGTCGAATTTTCGCATCATGCTGATGGCACGACATATTTTGGAGCGATGTTTATGTGCAATGCGTAGTTTGAGGACGGTAACAATCTCCATTTTCAACGATCACGGGCAGGCACGCCGCATCAGGCGCAATGATAGCAGAACAAGGTTTCTCGAGAACTTCGTCGATGTCGTCAGCAGTTTCGAAGCGGTGGGCC
>DATJNS010000385.1:0-5114 GCA_035507915.1 Candidatus Sulfotelmatobacter sp. | reverse complement strand
CATCAATGTTGTCGAGAACGAGGATGCCGAAGAGCCTGCCGCCGGTGATGCCGAGGATGGCGAGGCCGAGGCGCGCGGCAATCTCGACGATGACGATATCGGCCGCACCGACGATCCGGTGCGCATGTACTTGCGCGAGATGGGCTCTGTCGAGCTGCTGTCGCGCGAGGGCGAGATCGCCATCGCCAAGCGCATCGAAGCCGGCCGCGAGATGATGATCGGCGGCATCTGCGAGAGCCCGCTGACCATCCGCGCGATCATCGCGTGGCGCGACGCGCTCAACCAGAACAAGATGCTGCTGCGCGACATCATCGATCTCGACGCCAGCTACGGCGCGTCGCTCGATCCGATGATCAACGCCAACGGCGACGGCAGCGCGCTGGCGCTCGCAGGCGGCGACGGCGAGGCCGCCGGCGAGGACGAGATCAAGGAGGAGGGCGAGGAGAACGCCGAGGACGGCGACGGCGAGGAGAACGCCGTGTCGCTGGCCGCCATGGAAGCCGCCATCAAGCCGCAGATCCTCGAGACCTTCGACACGATCGCCAAGAGCTACGTCAAGCTCGCCAAGCTGCAGGACAAGCGGCTGGCCGCGCTGCGCAAGGGCGAGCCGCCGTCCAAGGCCGGCGAGAAGCGCTACGAGAAGGCGCGCGCCGAGCTGGTCGACATCACCAAGACGGTGCGCCTCAACGCCGCGCGCATCGAGCAGCTGGTCGAGCATCTGAACGGCGTCAGCCGGCGGCTGACCCAGATGGACGGCAAGATGCTGCGGCTCGCCGAGCAGGGCGGCGTCAACCGCGAGCAGTTCCTGCAGCGCTATCTCGGCACCGAGCTCGACCCCGACTGGGTCAAGACCTCGGCCAAGCTCGGGCCCAAGTGGGCGCGCTACTGCGACCGCCACGGCAAGGACGTGACGGCGCTGCGCGAGCAGATCGCCCAGCTCGCGGTCGAGGCCGGCATGCCGATCGGCGAGTTCCGCCGCGTCGTGCAGACCGTCCAGCGCGGCGAGCGCGACGCCTCGAAGGCCAAGAAGGAGATGGTCGAGGCCAACCTGCGTCTCGTCATCTCGATCGCCAAGAAATATACCAACCGCGGGCTGCAGTTCCTCGACCTGATCCAGGAAGGCAACATCGGCCTGATGAAGGCGGTCGACAAGTTCGAGTACCGCCGCGGCTACAAGTTCTCGACCTACGCGACGTGGTGGATCCGCCAGGCGATCACGCGCTCGATCGCCGACCAGGCGCGCACCATCCGCATCCCGGTGCACATGATCGAGACGATCAACAAGCTGGTGCGCACCTCGCGCCAGATGCTGCACGAGATCGGCCGCGAGCCGACCCCCGAGGAGCTCGCCGAGAAGCTCATGATGCCCTTGGAGAAGGTCCGCAAGGTTCTCAAGATCGCCAAGGAGCCGATCAGCCTCGAGACGCCGATCGGCGACGAGGAGGACAGCCATCTCGGCGACTTCATCGAGGACAAGAACGCCGTGCTGCCGCTCGACGCGGCGATCCAGGCCAACCTGCGCGAGACCACGACCCGCGTGCTGGCCTCGCTGACCGCGCGCGAGGAGCGCGTGCTGCGCATGCGCTTCGGCATCGGCATGAACACCGACCACACGCTCGAGGAGGTCGGCCAGCAGTTCTCGGTGACGCGCGAGCGCATCCGCCAGATCGAGGCCAAGGCGCTCCGCAAGCTCAAGCACCCGAGCCGCTCGCGCAAGCTGCGCAGCTTCCTCGACACCTAGCCGGGAATCGGGAGTCAGGGATCGGGCGTCAGGACGGGGGCTTTTCCTGACCCCCGACTCCTGGTACCTGACCCCTGGGGCCCGTAGTTCAGCTGGTCAGAACGCGCCGCTCATAACGGTGTTGTCGCAGGTTCGAGTCCTGCCGGGCCCACCAAGCTTTTCAATGCTTTCGGCGGCGGGCGAGGCGCTCTCTTCGGCCTCGTGCAACACACTTGTAACGCTGACATCGGGCACCGTGGGATCGGCGGAGGAATTGAACTCCGCAAGCGCCGCGTCTGTGACGGGTGCGGCCGCGCATTAAACCGTCCCGCAGTGATGCCGTGTCAGTTCAGGCTTGCTGTCGCAGCGTATGCTGAGAGCGAATCGAAGAGCCGAATCGAAATTCTCTCGATTCATGGTATCGAATCGTGAGTCGGTCGTAGCGACCGTATCGTCGTCTCCGTATTATGCGCGGGCTTGTCGGCGGAGCTCGCTGTGACGATCGATGATCCGGTGGAAGTCGTGTTCCTCGTGAGCGCCCTGCGGGAAGTGCTCCCGCTCACCGCGCGAGCGAGCCCGCGCTTGGCCGCTGTGGTCCGCGAGCAGGTCCCCGATTGGGGGACCACGCGGCCCTGCGAGATAAGCGAAGTCTCATATGCGGGGGACGAGGGTGGCATCATGTGCCGATTCCAGGCCGGCGACGCGGCCGATGCGCAGGTGTTCCATGTCTCGATCACCCACATGACTTTCGATCGCCGATCGCCGCTGGCGCGCGAGATCGCGCGTTATCAGAAGCGTCGCAACAAGCGCGTCAGACGAGCGCACGAGTTGGAGATGGTTGTCGGCATGTTGGGCATCGTCGAGGGGCGACCATGAGCACGCGGCGCAGCGCGCAGTCCGCCGCGGTACCGAAGTCGATGCTCGGGCGGTGTCACGATCTTGCGATCCCACTCCCGTGGCATATCGCCCTGTAACCAAGGCAACCGCATGCTCGACGGGAGTCGAAGAGGCGGGGCTGGGAGCGGTGAGGGTCCTTTGCGGAGGGCGTTATCGACCCAACAACATCGCCACGCGCGACGCGAGAAGCTTGACGATCAAGCCAAAAGGGTAGCCTCGGTAGTTCGGCACGTCGTCGGGAATCACACGCTACCCGGTTTTGACTTCGCGCAAATCCGCATCTGCAGAGGCGGAAGTTCTCCGTGGAACCGCGCCCTGTACGCCGAAACCCAGTGCGGACCTCTGTCGAAGTTCATGAACATCGCAGAATTGTAGCACGCGGCGACAACCCTGTTTGTGACCGAGGTTTTATTAAGCTTATAACTCTTCAGCAGTTCGGCTCCCTTGGAGCACTCGATGCGGTCCTTTCAATAGAGGATGTATGCGGTGCCGCCATCGGGATCGCGCACGGCGCCACCATTTGGCAGAGATTCGATCTGATCAGCTGCCTGCTAACAGTCCTCGCGATAGCAGACACTGCTCACGATCGGCCTGCCGAATGCTGTGAGTTCGACGCTACCGCAAGCGCATGTTGCGGTCATGGTGGGTGGGCGTATCACGCAGGTGGCCGGATGGCGGACCAACCGGCTGATGTCTGCCGGGCCCACCACTTCAATCGGCGGCCGCGCCGTCCCGCCTACACCGTCTGCAAGATCCTTGCGGCGTCGATGTCGGCGAGCGTGGCGCGCCAGTCGGCGTCGCGCGGCACGATGCCTTCCTTGGCGCACACCGAGTAGTAGGTCGGCTTGACGCCGGGCGGCGTGCCGCCTTCCTGCGCCGTCTTCACCATCTGGCGCAGCAGCCGGCGCGCCTGGATGATCGCCTTGTCGGCCGGGCCGAGATGCTCGCGGCTGCGATCGACGATGCGGCCCATGCTCTCCTGGATCGCGCGGTCCTGCGCGTTGATGCCGTCGATGCCGGTGAACGATTCGGCGCGCTGCACCGCGCGGTCGATCAGATAGTCGTTGTTGCGGTTCTTGAGCGACCGGAAGCTCGCCTGGTCGACGTTGTCGGGCCCGTTGCCGAGCTGGCGCTCGAGCTTGTCGTCCTCGGTCAGCGCCTGGTCGGTCGTGCTATAGCCCCAGTTGTAGACCACGGTGTTGTGATCGTCGATCGGCACCCAGCTGTGGCCGGCCACCATCGGGCAGCCGCTCTCCTCGGCGATCGACGGGCGCAGCTGGTGGAACGGCATCACGAAGTGATAGGTGCGCACGTGCAGCTCGGCGTCGCCGAGCGGTCGGATGCCGGCGTACTGATAGCCGTAGTCGGTGACGTCGACCACCAGGGTCGGCGCCTTGCCGCGCACGAACGGGTTCGACGGCTTGAAGCCGCCGCGCTTGGAGGTGTCGCTGAGCAGCCGGTGCATGATCGGCGCGTGCGAGGTGTCGAGCCCGCCCTCCAGCCCCTGCAGCCAGTTGGTCTCCTGGATCACCTTGCTGACCATGCGGTGCGACTCGGGCACCTGCGTCCAGGCGAAGTTCGGCGGCGCCGGCGTGCGCTCGGGCGGGCCCAGATAGGCCCACACGATGCCGCCCCGCTCGACCGTCGGATAGGCGGTGATGTGCACCTTGTGGCCGAATTGGCGATCGGCCGGCTCGTTCATCTGGTCGACGCAGCGGCCTTCGACGTCGAACTTCCAGCCGTGATAGACGCAGCGCAGCCCGCACTCTTCGTTGCGCCCGAAATAGAGCGAGGCGAGCCGGTGCGGGCAGAACTCGTCGAGCAGGCCGATGCGACCCTGGCTGTCGCGGAACGCCACCAGGTCCTCGCCCAGGAGGCGCACGCGCACCGGCGGCCCGTCCGCGTCGGCGATCTCGCGCGCCAGCAGCGCCGGCACCCAGTAGAGCCGCATGGCATCGCCCATCGGCGTGCCGCGCCCGACCCGGGTCAACAGCTCGTTTTCCTCGCGTGACAGCATCCTGGATACTCCTGCCGCGGCGCCCCGCATCCGACCGACCGCCGGGAATCCTACCCCAACTCGGTCCGGACGGTCACGTCCGCCGCTTGCGCGCCAGGTGGATCTCCGCGACGTAGGGGAACTCGAGCCGTCCGTCGGGATCGAGCGCGTCGGCGATCATTCGGTCGAGCGCGGCCTGGAAGCGGGTCTCGCCGAGCGTCGCGATCGCGCGCTGGGTGATCGATGACGACAACAGAAGACCGCCGAGCGCCTCGGGCGGCAGCCGGCGCGCCCAGCGATGCGTGTGCACCGCGCTGTCCGCGAGCCACGGCAGCTGCGCGAGCTCCGCGGCGAAGGCGGTGCGACGGTAGTCGCGCCGGTAGCCGGGCGAATGCGCCTCGAGCAAACCCTCGAAGGCGTCGAGGAACCGGCTCGCAGCCCAATCGCGGTGGTTGCCCATGATGGCGACCACGCCCGCGGGTCCGAGCGCGCGGTCCGCCT
>DATJNS010000384.1:0-4348 GCA_035507915.1 Candidatus Sulfotelmatobacter sp. | reverse complement strand
GCGGTTTCGGTGGTGAACGGCAGCCACTGCGCGGTGGCGCCGGCCGCGGTCAGGGCCAGCGCGCCGGCGATCAGCAGGCGCGGGCGCCACGACCGCCGCGGCCGACCGGTCACGTCTCGTTTCATGGACGGCTCCTTCGAGTCGCCCCAGAGATGGGCGCTCGAGGGACCAATTCGAAGGGGCCCGCGACGAGGTTACGATCGGTCCTGGGGCCCCCCGGTGCGCAAAACCCGGTGCGCAACCCGGTGGGAATCGTGTCGAAAACCCTGTGGACCACCGGGCATGAGCTGTGGACTTGCGCGTCCCGTGGTTCCCCGTCACACTCGCTTCATCAAACCGACATGGCGGGCGCCTGTCGGTTTTTTCGCAATCGCGACGGAGCTGCTGATGCCGCTTGAAATCGAGCGGAAATTCCTGGTGAGCAACGAGGATTGGCGCGGCCCGTGGCCCCGGGTCGAGATCCGCCAGGGCTATCTGACCGCCAGCGACGCCACCACGGTGCGCGTGCGGCTGCGCGGCGACGCGGCGTTCCTGACCGTGAAGGGCGAGTGCGGCGGCCCGGTGCGCGCCGAGTACGAGTACGCCATCCCGGTCGCGCACGCGACCGAGATGCTGCGCCTGTGCCAGCCGCCGCTGGTCGAGAAGGTCCGCCACCTGATTCCGGTCGACGGTCTGATCTGGGAGGTCGACGAGTTCCGCGGCGACAATGCCGGTCTGGTGCTCGCCGAAATCGAGCTGCGCGAGGCCGGCCAGCCGATCACATTGCCGGCCTGGATCGGCCGCGAGGTGACCGACGACGTGCGCTATCGCAACTCGTATCTGGCGCGCCATCCCTTTCGCAGCTGGCGCGCCGCCGCCGCATAGCCCCGCGCGCGCGGGTGCGCCGCGCGCCCGTCGAGCCGTGACATGACGTCTCCCGAGACCGTGAGCCGCGACGCGATCGTGATCGGCGGCGGCCACAACGGCCTGGTCTGCGCCTTCTATCTGGCGGCGGCCGGCCTCGCCGTCACGCTGCTCGAGCGCCGCGCGATCGTCGGCGGCGCGGCGGTGACCGAGGAGTTCCATCCCGGCTTTCGCAACTCGACGGCGTCCTACACGGTCTCGCTGCTCAATCCCAAGATCATCCGCGACCTCGATCTGACCGCGCACGGGCTGCGCATCGTCGAGCGCCGGCTGCAGAATTTCCTGCCGCTCGAGGACGGCCGCTATCTCAAGGCCGGACCGGGCCGCACCAAGGCCGAGGTCGCGAAGTTCTCGCCGCGCGACGCCGAGCGGCTCGACCCGTTCGGCGCCACGCTCGACGTCATGGCCGACGCGCTGCGCGCGATGGTGCTCGAGACGCCGCCCAACGTCGTCGCGCACGGCGGCTGGGCGACGCTGCGCGAGGCGTTGCGCCTGGTCACGCGCGTCGCGCGGCCGCTCGGCCGGCTCGACATGGCGGCGCGTCGCGATCTCGTGGCGCTGTTCGACCAGTCGGCCGGCGCGCTGCTCGATTACTGGTTCGAGAGCGATCCCATCAAGGCCCTATTCGGCTTCGATGCGATCGTCGGCAACTATGCGAGCCCGTACACGCCGGGCTCCGCCTACGTGCAGCTGCATCACGCCTTCGGCGAGGTGAACGGCAAGAAGGGCACGTGGGGCCATGCGATCGGCGGCATGGGCGCGATCACCCAGGCGATGGCCCAGGCCGCGGCCGCGCGCGGCGCCGACATCCGGCTGGCGAGCCCGGTGCGCGAGGTCGTGATCGAGCGCGGCCGCGCCGTCGGCGCCGTGACCGAGGCCGGCGCGCAATTTCGCGCGCCGATCGTGGTCGCCAACCTCAATCCCAAGCTGCTGTTCCAGACGCTCGTCGACGCCGCCGCGCTGCCCGAGGACTTTCGCGCGCGCATCGCGCAGTGGCGCTGCGGCTCGGGCACGTTCCGCATCAACGTCGCGCTGTCGGCGCTGCCGAGCTTCGCCTGCCTGCCGGGCGCCGACGTGGCCGAGCACCACACCGCCGGCATCATCATCGCGCCGAGCCTGCGCTACATGGACAAGGCCTACGACGATGCGCGCGCCAACGGTTGGTCGGCGCGGCCGATCGTCGAGCTCCTGATTCCGTCCAGCCTCGACGACACGCTGGCGCCGCCCGGCCGTCATGTCGCCAGCCTGTTCTGCCAGCACGTGGCGCCGGTGCTGCCCGACGGCGCGTCCTGGGCCGACCGGCGCGACGCGGTCGCGCGCCACATGATCCAGACGGTCGACGATTACGCGCCCGGCTTCGCCAAATCGGTGATCGGCATGGCGGCGCTGACCCCGCAGGATCTCGAGGACACGTTCGGCCTGATCGGCGGCGACATCTTCCACGGCGCGCTCAGCCTCGGCCAGATGTTCTCGGCGCGCCCGGTGCTCGGGCACGCCGACTATCGCTCGCCCGTGCCCGGCCTCTACATGTGCGGCAGCGGCACCCATCCGGGCGGCGGCGTGACGGGCGCGCCCGGGCACAACGCGGCGCGCGAGATTTTGCGCGACGTGCGGCGCCGGCGCCGTTTCGGCCGCTGGCGGCGCTGACCGGTCGCGCGAAGGTTTCGGGGAACGCGCGTCCCGCGGCTCCGTTGCGTGACCAGCAGCGACGAGAGGGATGGCCGCCATGAGACCGTTCGTATCCGACGTCGAGAAGATCCGCGACCGCGCGCGCACGCACATGGATGACGGCGCGGTCACGCCCAGCTACCAGGGCGACCGCGAGCAGGTCATCAAGGTGCTGAACGAGGTGCTGGCGACCGAGATCGTCTGCGCGCTGCGCTACAAGCGGCACTACTTCATGGCGCGCGGCATCTACGCCGATCCCGTGCGCGAGGAGTTCCTCCAGCATGCGACCGAGGAGCAGCAGCACGCCGACACCGTGGCGGCGCGCATCGTGCAGCTCAACGGCGCGCCCGACTTCGACCCGGACGGCCTGATGACGCGCAGCCACGCCCAATACGTCGAAGGCGACGAGCTGGTGTCGATGATCGAGGAGGATCTGGTCGCCGAGCGGATCGCCATCGAGACCTACGGGGAGATCGTCCGTTGGCTCGGCGACAGCGACCCGACCACGCGCCGGATGATGGAACAGATCCTCGAGAAGGAGGAGGAGCACGCCGAGGACCTGGCGACCCTGGTGGCCAAGTTCTCGACCAAGCCCAAGAACTAGCCGGCGCGGGGGGGGGGCCGGCGGCCCATGACGGCCGGCCCGATCAAGTCGAAGGCCTGGCGCGATCGGGCGGAGGAATATCGCGTCTTCGCGGCGGAAGCCCAGTCGCCCGACGCGCGCCGGGCCTACCTGGAGGTTGCCCAGAGCTGCGACCGCATCGCGGTCCGGCTGGAGCGGCTGGAAGACGATCTCGCCCGGCGAGGCGACCTGCCCTCGTGCTGACGTCGGGCTGACGCAGAGCGGCGCGCGCCGCGGGGCGCAGCATGACGGGCGCGCCCAGGCACACGCCTGCGCCCCGTCGTCTGGTATTAGCGTCTTGTGCCGCGTCCGTCGGGTGAGCGGGTCGGCGAGAACGCGTCGGTTGGGCGCGCGCGACGCGCCGCCTCGATGACGTGCCGCGTCGCGATCCGGGTGCCGAGATCGTCCTCCACCCAGATGTCGACCGGGTGCCAGTCCAAGGCCGTACAGGCAAACTCGATCGCCTCGGCAGGACGAACAAACCGCTGGGGGCTCTTGATTGCGACGGTGTCGCCCGTCGGGATCCATTTTACCGTGTAGGACATGTGCCGCGGGCTGGTTGGACAGGTCGGCCGTGCCGCCGTATTCGCGATGCTAACACTGCCTTAAGGGGCGGGGCCTATGCGTGAGGCAACATGTCGCGTCGATAGCGACAAATTTTGTTGCTCCACAGCGGGGACCATAGCGGGGGATGGCCTACATGTCGCCGATGGCGGGAGGTATTATACTACCTGTCCGCGAGCTGTCATGGCTCGCTGCAGCTATGGTTTTCTGCAGCGTCGTGCTGTGGCTCGACGTCGCCACCAGCGCCGACTTCAACGAGTGCTTCCTGCTGCCGATCGCCGTCGCCGCGGCCTATCCGATCCGGCGCGACTGGGCGACATGGCTGATCGTCGCCGTGGCGGTCGCGACCGTCGTGCTGGGCGCCGTGCTGGAGCCTGAGGGCGAGTCGCTGAACGCGATGCTGACCAATCGCGGCGTCACGGTCGTCGTCATCCTCGTCATCGGGCTGCTGATGTCACGGGTCACGAGCTCGGAGCGCCAGCTTTTCCGCATCGCGACCACCGATCCGCTGACCGGCATCCTGAACCGGCGGCATTTCTTGGAGCAGCTCGGGCGCGAGCGGCTGCGCGCCATGCGTTACGGCACCGCCGT
>DATJNS010000383.1:0-42475 GCA_035507915.1 Candidatus Sulfotelmatobacter sp. | reverse complement strand
TCGAGTTCTTCGGCTCGGGCGTCCAGCACCTCGCCTTCGCGACCGACGACATCCACGCCACGGTCGCGCATCTGCGCGCCGCCGGCTTCGCGCTCCTGCCGATCCCCGAGAACTATTACGACGACCTCGAGGCGCGCACGGATCTCGCGGACGCCGAGATCGACCGCCTGCGCCGCGACAACATCCTCTACGACCGTGACGGCGCCGCCGAGTATCGGCAGGTCTACACGGCCTGCCTCGACGGCGGCTTCTTCTTCGAGATCGTCGAGCGGCGCGACTATGCCGGGTTCGGCGCCGTCAACGCGCCGATCCGCCTGGCCGCGCAGGCGCGGCTCGCCGGCGACGCGACGGCGTCGAGCTGGTAGCGCGGGTCAGCCGAGCCCGAGTTTCCGCCGCACGGACTCGATGATGTCGGCCGGCGGCTCGGCGCGCCGCCAGTCGCGATCATCGGGTTTGCGCGTGGCGTCGAGCCCGAGCTTGGCGACGACCCCCGCCTGCTCGAGCGGCTCGGCGCGGTCTGCGCGCAGGGTCGGCACGATGACGACGTCGCGCGCGGCGTCGAGGCGCGTCGCCTGCGCCCATTCGACGGCGACCGGGTCCCACGGATCGATGTCGGCGTCGACCACCGTGACCCGCTTGACCAGGCTCACCGCCGCCCACACGGCGAAGATCGCGCGTTTGGCGTCACCCGGTTCCGGATCCGCGAGCGCGACGACGGCGTGCAGCCGTCCGGCGCCGCCGGGCGTCACCGCGACCGCGGCGACGGCGAACGAGGACGCCAGCGTGCGCGCGAGCCCGGCCGCGATCGCGACCGCGCCGATCCACACGTGTTCGGCGTGATAGCCGGGTTGGATCACCTGCAACATCGCATCGGCGCGGCGCGTCAGCCGGTCGACGCGCACGACTTGCCCGGTGCCGTAATCCTCGTAGTAGCCGTGGAACTCCGAGACGCGACCTTCGACGACGGTTTCGGTCGGATCGAGCCGACCCTCGAGCACGATCTCGCAATGCGCCGGCACGGCGAGGCCGCTGGTCGCGCAGCGCGCGAGCTCGAGCGGCTCGCCCACCAGCGATCCGGCGACCTCGCGTTCATCGTCGCCGAGCCCGAGATAGAGCGCGGCGGCGATCAGCACGGCCGGATGGTTGCCCAACGTCACCGCGATCGGCAGGGTCTCGGCGCGCGCGGCCGCGCGTCGCGCCAAGGTCGCCAGATGGTGATTGGGCGCGATGCCGATGAGGGCGCGGTTGCCGCCCAGCGGCTTCAGCCGCGCGAACGACAGGTTGCCCCGCCCGGTCTCCGGATCCTGCGCCACGATCGCGCCCGCGGTGATGTAGGGGCCGGTTTCGCCCTCGAAGAAAGTCGGGATCGGCAACGCGGCGAGGTCCGGATCGGCGACCGAGACCGCCTGGCAGGGCGCGTGCTCGACCAGCCGCGACGGGGTCGGCCGTGCGATCGCCGCGATCAGCGCCGCTTGCAGCGCCGCGGGTGTGACACCGAGCGCGGCGGCGATGCGAGCGCGGCTCGGCAGTAAGTTGGCGACGATGCGCGCGCCCGGATGACCCGCGAGCGCGTCGAACCGCACGGTCTGCTCGGGCGGCAGCAGCGCGAGGTACGCCGCGAGCTCGAAGCGCGGATCGACCGGCTCGGCGATCGAGCGCAGCTGGCCCGCGTCGGCGATGCGGGCCAGCGCGGCGCGCATCGATTGGGGATGGTCGGCGTCCGCGCTCATGATCAGGCGCCCAGGATGGCGGTCAAGGTCGCGGCGTAGCGCGCGCGCAGCGCGGCGCGCGCGACGTGGCGGCCGTCGGCCACGACGCGCCGGCCGCCCGCCCACACGTCGCGTACGACGCCGCGGTCGGCGGCGAAGATCCAGCCGTCGAGCCAGGCGTCGCCGGCGCGGCCGACCAGCGACGGATGCTCCGGATCGAGCAGCACGATGTCGGCCGACGCGCCGGGCGCGAGCCCTGCGGGGTCGCGGCCGAGCGCCTGGGCGCCGCCGTGGCGCGCGCGGTCGAACAGGCCGCGGCCCGACGACATGCCGGGCGGCGCGATCACGTTGCGGGCCTCGCGCGTCAGCCGCTGGCCGTATTCGAGCAGCCGCAGCTCCTCGGGCGGGCTCACCAGGATGTTGCTGTCGGTGCCGACGCCGAAGCGTCCGCCGGCATCGACGAAGCGCACCAGGTCGAACAGCCCGTCGCCCAGATTGCCCTCGGTGATCGGGCACAGGCCGGCGACCGCGCCGCTTTGGGCGAGCGCCGCGAGCTCCGCCGGCGTCGTGTGAGTCGCGTGCACCACGCACCAGCGCGCCGAGATCGCGTGGTGGTCGAGCAGCCACTCGACCGGGCGCCGGCGCGACCAGGCCACGCAGTCGTCGACCTCGCGCCGCTGCTCGGCGGCGTGGATGTGGACCGGCCCGGCCGGTGTCGCCGCCACCACGGCGGCGAGATCGTCGGGATCGACCGCGCGCAGCGAATGCGGCGCGATGCCGACGATCGTATCGCGCCAGGCGCGCGCAATCGTGCGCGTGCGCTCGACCAGTCTGAGGTAGCGGTCGCGGTCGTTGAGGAAGCGCCGCTGCCCGTCATGCGGCGGCGCGCCGCCGAAGCCGCCTTGGCTGTAGAGCGTGGGCAACAACGTGAGGCCGATGCCGGCGCTGGCCGCCGCCGCGACGATGCGGGCCGCCATCTCGCCCAGGTCGTCGTAGGGGCTGCCGTCGGGCGCGTGATGCAGATAGTGGAACTCGGCGACCGCGGTGAAGCCGGCCTCGAGCATCTCGGCATAGAGCAGCGCCGCGATCGCCTCGACGTCGGCCGGCGTGAGCCGCGCGAGGAAGCGGTACATCACCTCGCGCCAGGTCCAGAAATTGTCGGCCTCGGGACCGCCGATCTCGGCGAGGCCCGCCATCGCGCGCTGGAACGCGTGGCTGTGCAGGTTGGCGAGCCCCGGCACGGCGATGCCGGCATGACGCTCGGCGTCGCCGGGCGCGGCGCCGCTCTCGACCTGCGCGATGCGCGTGCCGTCGATCCGGATGGTGACGTCGCGCGCCCAGCCGTCGGGCAGCAGCGCGTGGGAGACATGCAGCGCGGTCACTTGCTATTTGTAGGGGCGAAACCGTCGGCTGCGAAGAGGACCCGAGCCATGGCCGCCACCGCGCGTCCGCGCCGTAGCGCGCTCTACATGCCGGGCGCCAACGCCCGCGCGCTCGACAAGGCGCGCGGCCTGCCGGCCGACGTGCTGATCTTCGACCTCGAGGACGCGGTCGCGCCCGACGCCAAGGCGGCCGCGCGCGCCCAGGTCGCCGAGGCGGTGCGTCAGGGCGGCTACGGCGGGCGCGAGCTCCTGCTGCGCGTCAACGGCCTCACGACCGAGTGGGCAGGCGAGGACTTGGCGACCGCCGCGCGGCTCGCGATCGACGGCGTCGTGCTGCCCAAGGTCGAGGACGCCGGGGCGGTACGCGCCGCCGAAGCCTTGCTGGTCGCCGCGGGCGCGCCCGAGCGCCTCGCGCTCTGGTGCATGATCGAGACGCCGCTCGGCGCGCTGCACGCCGAGGCGATCGCCGGCGCGTCGCCGCGCCTCGCCGGGCTGGTGATGGGCACGTCGGACCTGGCGAAGGACCTGAACGCGGCGCACACGCGCGATCGTCTGCCGCTGCTGACCGCGCTCGGCCTGGCGCTGCTCGCCGCGCGCTCCTACGGGCTCGCGATCCTGGACGGCGTGCAGCTCGATCTCGCCGACGACGCGGGCTTCGCGGCGGCGTGCCGGCAGGGACGCGAGCTCGGCTTCGACGGCAAGACGCTGATCCATCCCAAGACGATCGACGTGGCCAACCGGATCTTCGCGCCGGCGCCCGAGGAGGTCGCGTGGGCGCGCCGCATCATCGCGGCGCACGACGAAGCGGTCGCGTCGGGCAAGGGTGTCGTGCTGGTCGACGGCAAACTGATCGAGAATCTGCACGTCGACAGCGCGCGTCGCCTGATCGCGCTCGCCGAGCGCATCGCGGCGTTGGAGGCGGGTCGCTGACGCGCCGGCACGCCGCGCCAGGTCGCCGAAGCGCGTCAGCGGCGATTGAAGCTGAGCTTGTAGCGACAGTTGGCCGACTGCGTGAAGCCTTCGAGATGCGTGTCGGTCAGCTGCGCCTGGATGTTGACCACGTCGGCATCGGTGGTCGTTTTGTAGGACGCGCTCAGCTTGCCGTCGGCGCCGACCGTGCCGTCGAACGGCACTGCCTTCGTCTGGGTGCGCACGCCGCCGACCACCTTGCCGTCCTGGCTGACGTCGAACTTGAGCGCGGGACCCAGGGATGGGCAGAAACGGTTGCCGATCACGAACGTCGCTTGGCCCTCGTAGTGGCCCTCGTACGCCCACGCCGGCATTGCCGCCAGCACGATCGCGACCGTCAACAATGCGCGCATCACCCAGGCTCCCTTTGTTGGTTTTCGTGGGGCGTGAGTCTCGGTCAAAAGCGATCTAAATCAAGCCGAATATAAACCCATTATTAATCATATTCCGGCCCAAAACGCGCGGAAATCCTCGGATTGCGCGCCAGCCTGGTCCAGCGACACGAGCAGACCCTGCTGATGTCATGAAAAACCTGCGACACCCGGCGTCATGAGCTTCGGAGCCGGATCATGGCGGCGTGGACGGGGGACCCTTTTCTTGTGCGTCCCGGTGGGCGGGGACCTGCATTTGGCCTGGTAAGGCAGGGCGGGGCGCGGGCCGCTCTAGGACGTGCGCGGCGTCGCGGCCCGGATCGCTTGCCACACGGCGAAGGGCGTCGCCGGCATCGTGATGTCCTCGACGCCGAGCCCCGCGAGCGCGTCGAGGATGGCGCCGACCACGACGGCGAGCGCTGGCGTCGTGCCGCCTTCGCCGCCCGCCTTGATGCCGAGCGGGTTGGTCGGCGACAGCACCTCGACGATGTCGGAATCGAGCCGCGGCAGCGTGTCGGCGCGCGGCAGCGCGTAGTCGAGCAGCGAGCCGGCGAGCGGTTGTCCCGTGCCGGCGCCGAGCGCGCAGTGCTCCCACAGCGCCTCGCCGACGCCTTGCGCGATCGCGCCGTGGGTCTGGCCGTGCACGATCAAGGGATTGATGCAGCGCCCGACGTCGTCGACCGCGGCGTAGCGGGTCAGCACCACCTCGCCGGTCTCCGGATCGACCTCGACCTCGCACACCGCGCAGCCGTTCGGATAGACGGGATCGTGCATCTCGTTCTCGGCGGCGACCGCGAGCGCGCCGGGCGCGAGCATCCCGCGGCGCGCCGCCTCCTTGGCGAGCTCGAGCAGGTTGAAGCGGCGGTTGCTGTGCGGCGCGCCGAAGCGTCCGTCGGCGAAGTCGACCGCATCGGCCGGGCAGTCGAGCAGCGCGGCGGCGAGGCTCCGCCCCTTGGCGATCAGCTCGGGCGCGGCCTTGGCCGTCACGGTCGCGGCGTGGCGCAGCGAACGGCCGGAATGCGAGCCGCCGCCGACCGCGACGATGTCGGTGTCGCCGGTGATCACCCGGATGCTCTCGGCGGGCACGCCCAGCAGGTCGGACGCGACCTGTGCAAAGCTGGTCTCGTGACCCTGGCCGCTCGGCTGGGTACCGACCACGAGATCGAGCCGGTCGTCCGCCGTCACCGTGAGCTCGACGCGCTCGCGCGGCGCGCCGATCGAGGACTCGACATAGTTCGCCAGGCCGCGGCCGAGCAGCCGGCCGCGTGCGGCCGCGTCGCGCCGGCGCGCCGCGAAGCCGTCCCAATCGGCGAGCCGCATGGCGCGTTCCATGTTCGCCGCATAGGTGCCGCTGTCGTAGACCGCGCCGATCGCGTTGGCGTACGGCATGCGGTCGGCGCCGATCAGGTTGCGCCGGCGCAAGGTGACGCGATCGATGCCGAGCGCATCGGCCGCGCGGTCGACCAGGCGCTCGATCGCGAAGATGACCTCGGGCCGGCCCGAGCTGCGATAGGCGTTGGTCGACATCGTGTTGGTGAACGCCGCCTGCGCGCGCAAGTGCGCGGCCGGGATGTCGTAGGCGCCGGTGATCAGCGCCGCGCCCTTGCCGAGCGGCGACAGCGAGACGCAGCGCGCGCCGACGTTGCTGACGTTGTGGGCGCGCAGCGCGAGGAAGCGGCCGTCGGCGGCGAGCGCGAGCGCCAGCTTGGTGACGAGATCGCGCCCCTGGTAGTCGCTGAGGAACGCCTCGCCGCGCGTCGCGGTGAACTTGACCGGGCGGCCGACCTTGCGCGCCGCCCACAGGACCAGGCCGAACTCGACGTAGGGCCGGTTCTTCGAGCCGAAATTGCCGCCGACGTCGTGCGACAGCACGCGCAGGCTTTCGGGTGCGATGCCGAGCGCGCCGGCGAGCTCGCGCTTCTGACGCACCGCGCCGCCGCTGCCCGCGTGAAGCGTGTAGCGCTCGCTCGCCGGATCGTAGTGCGCGAGCGCCGCGCGCGGCTCGAGCGCGACCGCGGTGACGCGCGCGACGTGGAAATCCATCGCGATGACGCGGGCGGCCGCCGCGAAGCCGCGCGCGGTCGCCGCCGCGTCGCCGAACTCGGTGTCGACCAGCCGGTTGTCCGGCACCTCGTCCCACACCGCGGGCGCGCCTGGCGCCAGCGCCGCCTCGACGTCGCTCACGAACGGCAACGCCTCGTAGTCGACGTCGACCGCCTCCACGGCGTCGAGCGCCTGCGCCTCGGTCTCGGCGATCACCAGCGCGACCGCCTCGCCGACGTGGCGCACCTTGTCGACCGGCAGCAGCAGATGCGGTCCGATGAAGATGTCGGCGCCGCCGGGGCCGGTCAGCCTTAGGTCGTGCCGGGTCTGCGGCGCCGGCGTGTGGCGGATCGGGCCGAGCCCGTCGGCCAGGCAGTCGGCGCCGGTGAACACGCCCAACACGCCCGGCAAGGCGCGCGCGCGGCGCGTGTCGATGGCGCGCAGGCGCGCATGGGGCAGGGGCGCGCGCACCAGCGCGGCATAAGCCTGGCCCGGCAGCGCGGCGTCGTCGCTGAACCGGCCCGCGCCAACCAGCAGGCGGTGGTCCTCGATGCGGCGCAACGGCTGGCCGATGGCGCGGAACGCGATCATGGGCGGCGCGGGGTCTCGGTTGGGCGGCTCGACCGCGCCATCTTCGCCGAGCCGGCCCGGCACGTCAGCCGCCATCGCGGGGTGGGTTGATCCGGCACGGCAGCCGCGTGCCGCAAGACTCTGGTTATTTTAACCATCATCGCCTAAAACTCGGGGACTTCGGTCGGGTGATCGGGGGCATGCGTCCGGTGGCGATGGCCATGCCGCAGACGCGCCATGACAACCCCACGCCTGCCGGCCGTGCGCGGTCGTGCGCGCGGCAGCACGGGGGATCGGAATGACGCCGTCGACGGCGACTCGCGCGTCCATCGAGGGTCGGGGCTGCCCGTGCCGGCGCCGCCGCGTCGCCTGACAGCCGGGCCGGCGGCATGACCGAGACCGCGACCGCCGCCCTGTCCGCCGGCTCGTCGACCGCCACGCTCGCCCGGTCGGCGCGCCGTCCGAGCTCGCGCAATCTCCTGCTCGTGTTCAGCGCGCTGGTCATCGTCATGCTGATCGGCATGGCCGGCACGCTGATCGTCTATCTGCGCGTGACCGCGCTGCGCGACGCCGACCACCAGATGACCAATCTCGGCGCGGTGCTCGCCGAGCAGACCGCGCGCACCGTGCAGGCGGTCGGGCTGACGCTCGACGCGATCGAGGATCGGCTGAAGCGGCTCGAGCGCGAGGGCGCGGACATCGAGACGATCCACGCGATGCTGCTCGACAAGATCGCCGGCATCCCGCAGATCAAGCAGACGACGGTGATCGGGGCCGACGGCGTCGTGCGCGTGTGGTCGCGCACCGACGGCCCGCCGGGGCTCTGGCTCGGCGATCGGCCGCACTTCATCAAGCATCGCGACACGCCGGGCACCGCGCTCGGCATCGACGTGGTGCGTGGGCGGCTGACCGGCGACTGGCTCATCGTGGTCAGCCGGCGGCTCGAGCGCCCGGATGGCTCGTTCGCCGGCGTGGTCGACATCGATCTCGATCCGGCCTATTTCGAGACCGTCTACAAGTCGGCCACCGCCACCGACGGCGCGGCGATCACGCTGCTGCGCGACGATGCGACGGTGCTCGCGCGCTATCCGCATCAGGGCCCGGAGATCGGCGAGCGGTTGACCGACAGCGTCATCTTCCGGAAGCCCGACGTGGTGGCGCACGGCGGCGCGATCCATGCGGCGATCGGCGCCGACCAGGAGAGCCGGATCTTCGCGCCCCGCCGGATCGCGGGATATCCGCTGATCGTCATCCCGTCGATCAGCGAAGCCGCGATCCTGGCGCAGTGGCGGCGTCAGGCAGGCTTCATCGGCGCCGCCGCGGTCGCTGCCACCGGCGCCATCATCCTGCTCATGATCCTCTTGCGCGCCAACGAGGCGCGCCGCCGCCGCCAGGACATCATGCTGCAGGACGCCGTCGACGCGATGTCGGACGGCTTCATTCTCTACGACCGCAACGATCAATTGGTATTGTGCAACCAGCGCTTCCGCGAGCTGCGCAGCCGCGACCCGATCACCTACGAGCCGGGCATCAGCTTCGAGGAGATCCTGCGCCACGCGATCCGCACCGGCGAGCTCGTCGTGCCCAAGGGCGAGGATCCCGAGGCCTGGATCCGGGCGCGCATGGACGTGCATCGCAGCGCGTCCGGCGTGATCATGCGCGAGTCCGGCGGCCGCATCCTCAGGATCTCGGAGCGGCGAACCAGCGACGGCGGCATCGTCGGCATCCACGCCGACATCACCGAGCTCAAGCGCGCGCAGGCGGAAGTCGAGGCCGCGCGAGCGCGCCTCGCCGATTGGGCCGGCGCCTCGAACGACTGGTTCTGGGAGACCGACGCCGATCACCGCTTCACCTTCATCTCGGAGGGCGTCGAGAAGGCGACCGGCATCAGCGCCGCGACCCTGATCGGCCGGCGCATCGACGCGGGCCGCATCGCCGGCGACGACACGGCGCAACGGCACGACTACCTCTCCGCCCTGGCGGTGCGCGCGCCGTTCCGCGACTTCGTCGTCGGAGGCGAGACTCATGACGGACGGCGCTATTACGTCAGCGTCAGCGGCCGGCCGTTCCGCGACGCCGAGGGCGGGTTCGCGGGCTACCGCGGCACCGGCCGCGACGTGACCGGACAGATCGAGGCCGAGCACGCGCTCGAGCACCAGACCGAGATCTTCTCGACCTTGATCGAGAACCTGCCGGTGGGCGTGACGCTGGTCGACCGCGACCGGCGCTTCGTCGCGTTCAACCGGCCGTTCCTCGACGTCTACCAGCTCGATCCCAACATGCTGCGGATCGGCGATCCGTTCGAGAAGTTCATCCGCTACCACGCGGAGCGCGGCGAGTACGGTCCGGGCGACATCGACGACCTGACACGGCCGGTCGTCGAGCGCGCGCTCGATCCGCAGCCCCATCAGTTCGAGCGCAAGCGGCCGAACGGGCAGGTCGTCGAGATCCGGCGCGTGCCGCTGCCGGGCGGCGGCTTCGTCACCACCTACATCGACGTCAGCGTGTCGCGGCAGCGCGAATTCGACCTCGAGGACACGAGGGCGCGGCTCGAGCGGCAGGCGCACGAGCTCAACGAGGCGCGCATCGAGGCCGAGAGCGCGCGGGCGGCGGCCGACGCGGCGAACCGCGCGAAGTCGCTGTTCCTCGCCAACATGAGCCACGAGCTGCGCACCCCGCTCAATGCCATCCTGGGTTTCTCCGAGGTCACCCGCGAAGCCATGATGGGCCCGCTCGACGCGCGCTATCGCGACTACGCGAGCGAGATCCACGCGTCCGGTCAGTACCTGCTGCGCCTCATCAACGACGTGCTCGACACCTCGAAGATCGAGGTCGACCGCATGGAGCTGCACGAGGAGCTGGTCGATCTCCCCGACGTGGTGGGCGAGTGCCAGCGCCTGCTGCGCGACCGCGCCGAGGACGGCCAGCTCAGCCTGACCGCCGAGCTGCCGCCCGGCCTGCCGCTGCTGGTCGCCGACCGGCTGCGCGTCAAGCAGATCCTGCTCAACCTGCTGTCCAACGCGATGAAGTTCACGCCGGCGGGCGGCCACGTCGCGGTCAGCGCGAGCCTGCCCGACGACGGCGGCATCGTGATCGCGATCGCCGATACCGGGATCGGCATGCGTCCGGAGGACATTCCGGTCGCGCTCGAGCCGTTCCGCCAGATCGAGAACCCGCTGACCCGTCACTATGAGGGCACCGGGCTCGGCCTGCCGCTCGCCAAGGCCCTGGTCGAGCTGCATGGCGGCCGCCTGACCGTCGCGAGCGTGCTCGGTCGGGGCACCACCGTGCAGGTTTGGCTGCCGCCGCGTTGCCTGAAGCGGCAGCCGGGACCCGACCGGGCCTCGGCGCGCTCACCGATCGGCTGAGCCCCGCTCGTCGGCGGGTCGCCGGTTGCCGCGCCGGGCGCCGATGCCGTACGGTTGCGGCCCGCCTCCTGCATGCCGGACTTTACGAATGACGATGCCTCGCCTCGCGCGTCTTCTCGGCTTGGCCGCCGGGCTCGTCGCCGCGGCCGGCCCGGGCCGCGCCCAGCAGCCGGCCGGGCCGCCGTCCGTCGGGGTCGTGAAGGTCGTGCCGCAATCCGTCACGCCGTCGAGCGAATTCGTCGGGCGCATCCAGTCGGTCGAGCGCGTCAATCTGGTCGCGCGGGTGACCGCGTTCCTCGATCGCCGCGCGTTCACCGAGGGCGCCGAGGTCAAGAAGGGCGATCTGCTCTATCGCCTCGAGCAAGGGCCGTTTCAGGCCGACGTGCAGGCCAAGCAGGCGGCGATCGCGCAGTTCAACGCCCAGCTGCAGAATGCGAGCATCACGCTGACGCGCCAGAAGACCCTGCTCAGCTCGCCCGCGGGTCAGCAGGCGGCGGTCGATTTGGCGCTCGCCAACCAGGGGGCGCTGCAGGCGCAGATTCTCGGCGCGCAGGCACAGCTCAGGCAGTCCCAGATCAATCTCGACTACACCGAGATCCGCGCGCCGATCGACGGCAAGATCGGGCGCACGACGGTCACCATCGGCAACGTGGTCGGCCCGAACACCGGCGTGCTCGCCACGATCGTGAGCCAGGACCCGATGTACGCGGTATTCCCGGTGCCGGTGCGCACCGCGCTCGATCTGCGCCAGCGCTATGCCGGCGCCAACGGCTTCGACGAGGCGGTGGTGAAGGTGCGCCTGCCCAACGGGCGGCTCTACGAGCGCAGCGGCAAGCTCGACTTCGTCGACAACACGGTCGCCGGCAACACCGACACCATCACGATGCGGGGCGTGCTGCCCAACCCGGCGCCGGCCGAGGGCCAGGCCGCCGGCGAGGCCACCCGCGAGCTGGTCGATGGCGAGCTCGTCACCGTCGTGATCGAGGATTCCCGGCCGGTGCAGGCGCTCGCCGTGCCGCGCGCCGCGGTGTTGACCGATCAGTCCGGCGACTACGTCTACGTGGTCGACGGTGAGAACAAGGTGGTGCAGCAGCGCATCCGGCTCGGCCAGTCGACGCCGCTGAGCGCGGTGGTGACGGACGGCCTGCACGAGGGCGAGACGGTGGTGGTCGACGGCATCCAGCGCATCCGCCCCGGCATCGTGGTCGCGCCGTTGCCGGTGACGCCGGGCTCGGGCTCGCCGTCACGTTCCTGAGTCCGCGATGATCTCCGCCATCTTCATCCACCGGCCGCGGCTCGCGATGGTGATCGCGATCGTGATCACGATCGCCGGCGCGATCGCGCTGACCCGCATCCCGGTCGCGCAGTTCCCCGACATCGTGCCGCCGCGCGTCCAGGTGACGGCGAACTACCCGGGCGCGTCCGCGCCCGTGGTCGAGGCCACGGTGGCGCAGCCGCTCGAGGCGCAGGTCGTCGGCGTCGACCGCATGATCTACATGAAGTCGACCAGCGGCAACGACGGCAGCTACAACCTGACCGTCAGCTTCGCGCTGGGCACCGATGCCGACACGGCATCGGTCAACGTCAACAACCGCGTGCAGACGGCGCTCGCCCAACTGCCGCAGGACGTCCAGCTCCAAGGCATCACCGTGATCAAGCGCTCGGCGGCGGTGCTGCAGTTCATGGCGCTGTTCAGCGAGGACGCCAAGCTCTCCCCGAGCTTCATCACCAGCTACGCCACGATCAATGTGCTCGACCAGCTCGCGCGCGTGCCGGGCATGGGCCAGGTGCTGCTGTTCGGCAAGCTGCAGTACTCGATGCGAATCTGGTTCGACACCCAGCGCCTGACCAGCCTCAACCTGTCGCCGTCCGACGTGGTCGCCGCGATCCGCACGCAGAACGTGCAGGCGCCGGTCGGGCGCATCGGCGCCAGGCCGGTCGCCAACGACCAGCGGTTCCAGATGAACGTGCAGACCCAGGGCCGGCTCACCACGCCGGCCCAGTTCGCCGACATCGTGCTGCGCGCCAACCCCGACGGCTCGGTCCTGCGCGTCGGCGACGTGGCGCGGGTCGAGATGGGCGCGCAGAACGAGGACACCGAGACGCACATCAACGGTCGGCCGGCGGTCGGCATCGCGATGTACCTGTCGCCCGACGCCAACGCGGTACGTACGGCGGCGATCGCGACCGCGACGCTCAACCGGCTCGCCCAGCGCTTCCCTCAGGGCTTGAAGGCGCAAGTCGTCTACGACTCCACCGTGTTCGTCGGCGACACGATCCACGAGGTGCTGAAGACGCTGGTCGAGGCGTTCGTCCTGGTCGTGCTCGTCGTGTTCGTGTTCCTCGGCAACCTGCGCGCGACCATCATCCCGGCGGTTGCCGTGCCGGTCAGCCTGATCGGCACCTTCGCGGTGCTGCTGGCGCTCGGCTATTCGGCCAACACCGTCTCCCTGCTCGCGATGGTGCTGGCGATCGGCATCGTGGTCGACGATGCCATCGTGGTGGTGGAGAACGTCGAGCGCATCCTCGAGGAGGAGCCGCAGCTCTCGCCGTCGGCCGCGACCATCAAGGCGATGGGCCAGATCACCGGCCCGATCATCGCGATCACCCTGGTGCTGCTGTCGGTGTTCGTCCCGGTCGCGTTCATCCCGGGCATCTCGGGCATGCTGTTCCGCCAGTTCGCCGTCACGATCAGCGTCGCGATGCTGATCTCGGCCCTGAACGCGCTCACCCTGTCGCCGGCGCTGTGCGCCGTGTTCCTGCGCCACGAGCCGGCGCGGCGCGGCCTGATGGCCCGCGTGCTCCGCGGCATCGATCACGTGCGCGACGGCTACGCGGCGATCGTGCGCCGGCTGGTGCGCGTTTCCGCGCTGTCGATCGTGCTGGTCGTCGTGTTCGGCGCCGGCATCTACGGCCTGTCGCTGCGCACGCCGACGAGCTTCCTGCCGGAGGAGGATCAGGGAGTCTTCTTCCTCAACATCCAGCTGCCGGACGGCGCGTCGGTCGCGCGCACCGCCGAGACCGTCGAGCAGGTCGAGAACATCCTCAAGGGCATGCCGCAGGTGCAGGACACCTTCGCGGTGATCGGCTTCTCGCTGCTCGATCTCGCCAACGAGTCGAACACCGGCTTCATGGTCGCCAAGCTGAAGCCGTTCGAGGACCGCGAGGGCGCGGCCAGCTCGGCGCAGGCGCTGATCCGCAAGATGTTCGGGGCCGCGCAGGGCGTCCGGACCGCGCGGGTGGTGCCCTTCAACCTGCCGCCGATCATCGGCCTGTCGGTCACCGGCGGATTCGAGTACCAGCTCGAGGCGCTCGAGGGTCAGGATCCGGCCAAGATGGGCAGCGTCATGCAGGGCATGGTCGCCGCCGCCAACCAGGACCCACGGCTGGCGCGCGTGTTCTCGACCTTCACCGCGACGACGCCATCGGTCTATCTCGACATCGATCGTGACAAGGCGCAGGCGCTCGGACTCAACATCAACGACGTCTTCACCGCCCTGCAGTCGACCTTGGGCGGCTTCTTCGTCAACTACTTCAACCTTTACGGCCGCACCTGGCAGGTCAACGTCGAGGGCGAGGCGTCCGACCGTCGCGACATCGACGACATCTGGCAGATCTACGTGCGCAACCAGTCGGGCGGCATGGTGCCGATGCGCTCGATCGCCAGCGAGCGCACGGTGATCGGGCCGCAGATCATCACGCGCTACAACAACTATCGCTCGATCACGATCAACGGCAGCCCGGCGCCGGGCGGCTCGTCGGGCGCGGCTCTGGCCGCGATGTCGGAGATCTCCGACCGTGTCCTGCCGCCGGGCTACACTTTCGAGTGGACCGGCACCGCTTTCCAGGAGCACGAGGCGGCCGGCCAGACCGGCCCGATCCTCGCCACGGCGGTGGTGTTCGCGTTCCTGTTCCTGGTCGGGCTGTACGAGAGCTGGGTGATCCCGATCCCCGTGCTGCTGTCGGTCGTGGTCGGCGTGCTGGGCGCCTATGCCGGCATCCTGCTGTCCGGCCTCAACCTCGACCTCTACGCCCAGATCGGGCTGGTCGTGCTGATCGCGCTGGCGGCCAAGAACGGCATCCTGATCGTCGAGTTCGCCAAGGAGCAGCGCGAGGCCGGCATGACGATCCTCGACGCCGCGACGCTCGGCGCGCGCATGCGCTTCCGCGCCGTGATGATGACGTCGATCGCCTTCATCCTCGGCCTCGTGCCGCTGGTGTTCGCCCAGGGCGCCGCCCAGATCAGCCGGCGCGACGTCGGCACGTCGGTGTTCTCCGGCATGCTGGTGGCCAGCTCGATCGGCATCTTCCTGATCCCGATGCTCTACGTGGTGTTCCAGCGTCTGCGCGAGAGCACCCACCGCCGGCGCGCCCGCGCCGGGCATGCCGACCCGGCCGCCCTTCACGGCGGCGGCCCCGCACCGGGCACGTCCCGCCCGAGCCCGACCCAGAGCGACTAGGGGGCCGGCGCCCCGGCCGCCGCCTGGCGTTTTATTAAATTAAATATCTTTGACGGCCGCGCGGCCGACATTTAATTTAATGCGACGCCGCGTTCTTCCTGGATCGGTTCCGTCATGCTGGTTGACCATGTCGAGGGGCTGGGCCGACCGGCTGGCCTGCCGCGCGCGGGCGGACTTCTGCGCTGGTTCGTCCTGCGCAACAAGGCGCTCTGCCTCGCGCTGACGCCCCGTCGCTACCAGCCGGACCGCCTCTATCGCCGCTACGACGCGCTGGTCGCCGGGCTGGTGGCGGCCGCGCGCGGGCAGACCATCCTCGACGTCGGCGCCGGCAAGTGGTCGTCCTACGCCGATGGGCTCACGGCCAAGAACGCCTGCATCTTCATCGGGCTCGATGTCGACGCCGACGAGCTCGAGCTCAACCCGTTCCTCGATCGATGCGTGCTGGCCGACGCCGCCAGCGCGATCCCGCTCCCGCCCGGCTCGGTCGATCTCGCGATCTCGCGCGCGACCATCGAGCACATTCGCGACAACCGCCAGTTCCTCGCCAACCTGCACCGCGTGCTGAAGCCGGGCGGCCGGCTGATCTGCGTGTTCGCCGGGCGCAATGCACCGTTCGCGGTGCTCAATCGGCTGCTGCCGCCGCGCGCGAGCCGCTTCCTGATCGATCGCCTGATGCCCGACCGCAAGGATCATCTCGGCTTTCCCACCCACTACGATCACACGACCTGGCGCGGCTTCTCGCGGCTGCTCGCGCACACCGGCTTCACGATCGACGACGTCGAGACGCACTATTTCTCGAGCAACTATTTCGCGTTTTTCCTGCCCGTCTACCTGATCAGCCTGCTGGGCGATGCGGTCCGCGCGTGTCTCGGCATCAAGGCGCTGGCGTCCTACTACCTGTTCGTGGCGACCAAGGGACCGGCGGCATGAAGCGGCTGCGCGAGCTGCTCGGGCGCAGCGGCAACCGGTTCGCGCTGTTCCATCTCCTGAACAGCAGCCTCAGCTTCGCGCTGTCGTTCGGTCAGCTGTTCGTGTTCGTGCGCGTGCTCGACGCGCACTTCTACGGCACGGTCGTGCTCGTCACCTCGCTCAGCCTGTATCTGGTGCCGCTCGACAATGCCCTCTCGAAGGCGGCGTTCGTCCAGTTGCGCGAGGAGTTCCTCAAGCGCAAGACGACCCACGGCAGCGCCGTGGTCTACCGCTTGTATGCCGCCTATGCCGGGCTGCTCGCCCTCGGCGTGATCGGCTTCGCGCTCCTGTTCACCGCGCGGCTCGACCTCGTCCTGTTCCTGATGTTCTGTCTGGTCGCCAACTTCTGGCACTTCGAGGTGCAGACCCTCGGCTGGGCGATCGATCAGGGCATGGCGTTCGAGAAGGCCGAGCTGTTCCGCCGCAGCTGCAACTTCGCGCTGCTCGCCCTGCTGTTCGTCACCGGTTGGTTCGCGGCCTATGCGGCGATCATGCTTGGGCTCTCGCTCGGCTGCCTGGTCTGGTACGGCCGGGTGCTCGGACGCGCCGGCGCCAGCGTCGGCGTGCTGCGCGGCTGGCGCTGGGACGATCTCCGCGCCGCGCTGCGCGACAGCGGGCGCAATCTCAGCGGCGCGGCGGCCGGCTCGGGCGCCGACGTCATGCTGATGAACGCGCCCTATGCCATCGTCACCGCCTGCTACGGCGCCGGACCGCCTTTGATCGTGCTCGACACCTGTCAGAAGCTGCTGCGCGCGATCGTGATGGCGCTGCGCATCTGCAGCGAGGCGCTCCTGCCCAAGCAGAGCGCGGCGCTCCATGCCGGCGACTATCGTCGGCTCACGCGCGTGCTCGGCGCGATCGCCGGCATGAGCAGCCTGCCGGCGCTCGTGGTGTGCGGCACGCTCGCCCTTATGAGCGACCGGCTGTTCGGCGCGCTGCTCGGTCCGCTCGCCTCGCTGATGCCGCCGGGCACCGGCGGGGTGCTGGTCGTCCTGATCGCCGCCGGTCTGGCGCAGAACCTGGCGAGCAGCTTCCTGTCCTACTCGGGTTTCTTCGGCGACGTGCTCAAGACCGCCAAGATCGCCGCCGCGCTGATGCTCGGGCTGGCCGCCCTCACGGCGCTCGGCGGCATCGAGTTCCCGACCTTCCTGCGCCTCTACGCCGCCGTGTTCGGCGCGGTCGGCGTGATCACCTGCGCGTGGGCGTGGTTGCGCCTGCGCAGTCTGCGCCCCGTACCCCTGGAGGTGACGCCGTGACGCGCGTCGTGATGCTCGATCCTTCGCTGTTCACCTTGCCGTACGACCGCGCCTTGTGCGCCGGGCTGGCGACGTCGGGCTGCCAGGTGCATCTGGTCGGACGCCGGCTGCGGCCGTTCGAGCGCTCGGCCGCGGACGCCGCATTGCCCTTGATGCCGCACTTCTACCGTGTCGCCGAGCGCGCCCCGGCGCGCATCGCGGGCGGCGCGGTCCAGCGGCTCCTCAAGAGCGTCGAGCATCTGATCGACATGGCGCGCGTGCCCGCGCTGTGCGACCGCCTGCGGCCCGACGTGATCCACATGCAGTGGCTCGCCTTGCCGGTGCTCGATCGCCGCATCCTGCCGGCGCTGCGCCGTCGCGCGCCCCTGATCCTGACGGTGCACAACTCGGTGCCGTTCCACGGCGCGGCGGCGTCGCGCCTCCAGCTGCTCGGCGCCGAGACCTTGTACGACCAGTTCGACCAGCTGATCGCCCACACGCCGACCACGCGGCGTCATCTCGTCGAGCGCGGCGTCGATGCCCGACGCATCGCCAGCGTCGCGCACGGGCTCTTGCCGCTGCCGGAGGGTGGGGGCGCCGATGCGCGCGCCGACGACGGGCTGTGCCGCGTGCTGTTCTTCGGCGAGCTCAAGCCCTACAAGGGGCTGCGGCTGCTGATCGATGCGATCGCCGCGCTGCCGCCCGCGACGCGCGCCAAGCTGCGGCTGCACGTCGCCGGCCGACCGCGCATGGAGCTCGCGCCGCTGGTGCAGCTCTGTCACGAGCACGGCTTCGCCGCGCAGGTGACCTGGGATCTCCGCTTCATCCGCGACGCCGAGATTCCCCAGCTGTTCGGCGCCTGCGACGTCGTCGCCCTGCCGTATCACGACGTCGACTCGAGCGGCGTGCTCACCCTCGCGACGGTGGCCGGGAAGGCCGTGATCGCGTCCGAGATCGGCGGCTTCCGCGATCTCCTGAAGGCCGACGAGACCGCGCTGCTGGCGCCGCTCGAGCCCGTGGCGTTCGCGCGCGAGCTCGGCCGCCTGGTCGAGACGCCGGCGTTGCGGCGGCAGCTCGCCGAAAAGCTGCGCCGTCACGGCACCGCGGCCATCCCGACCTGGAGCGCGATCGGTCGCACCACGCTCGAGGTCTACGGCCGCGCGATCGCGCTGTGGCGCGCCGAGCGCGCCGGCCGTGCGTTGCGCCCCACGCCCCACCGCGCTTGACCGACGCGCCGATGGCCACGGGATCGCCCGCGCGGGTCGACAACCTGGACGCCCTGCGCGCCGTCGCCGTGTTGCTCGTGATCTCGTTCCACTATCGCCTGCTCGCGGTCGGCTGGATCGGCGTGTGGATCTTCTTCGTGATCTCCGGCTTTCTGATCAGCCGGATCCTGCTCGACTACAAGGCCCGCTTCGGCATCGCGGACTATCTCGGCGTGTTCTATGCGCGCCGCGCGCTGCGCATCTTCCCGATCTACTATCTTTATGTCGGCTTCTGGTCCGTCATCGCGCTCGTCGCCTTCATGCCGAAGGACTTCGCGGTGCTGCCGCTACTGACCTACACGTTCAATTTCGTCAAATGGTCGCCCGGCTACGACGGCAGCCGCATCTTCTCCCATCTGTGGTCGCTCGCAGTCGAGGAACAGTTCTACCTCGTCTATCCCCTGGTCGTGTTCGCGTTCGGCCGCCGCGGCCTGATCCGCGCGCTGGTCGCCGTCATCCTCGTGTCACCCCTGCTGCGCGGCATTGTCGGCGCCTGGGCGTTCGCGCAGCAACCCGAAGCGGAGTACGCCGGCCGCGTCGTGTTCGTCGCCTCGTTCCTGCACGCCGATGCGTTCGCGGTCGGGGGATTGATAGCCCTCTTCGAGCCTGCGATCCGCACCCTGCCGGCGCGGCGCTTCCTGGCCGGCGCCGGCGGCGTGCTGCTGCTGTGCGCCGGCGCGCTCGCCGTCAATGGGTTCGTCTGGTGGTCGGGCCCGCTGCCGACCGCGGTGGAGCCCTATTTCGTCGGTCCGACGTCCCTGGGACTGCCCGTCAACCCGTTCCGCCAATGGCAACACGTCTGGCTCTATAGCCTCCTCGACGCGGCGGCTGGCCTCGCGATCTGCGTAATCCTGCGCGGGCTGCAGCGGCCGCTCATCGCCGCAGCGCCGCTCAACGCGATCGGCCGGATCTCGTACGGCGTCTATCTCTACCACTTTCCCCTGATCTCGGTGGTGCACCGCGCCTTTCCCGGCGTCGTCGAGCAGACGCCGCTCGGGTTCGTGCTGTTCGCGGTCTATCTCGCCGCGGTGCTGGGCCTCGCGGCGCTCAGCTTCCGCTTCATCGAGACGCCGTTTAACAATCGCAAACCCGTGCGCCTCGGTGCGGCGCGGCTCGCCCGGCTCGGTGCGGCGGAATGATGCCGCGTGCGCTCGCCCGGTTGGCCGCCTTTGCGATCGTGTTCGCCGTAACGGCGGTGCACGCCGAGCCGCCGCTGCGCGCGCCCGCCTACATGCTGCGCCCGAGCGATCCGCACGCGCCGCCGCCGCCCCAGCCGTGCGGCAGTCCGCCGTCGCCGGTGCGCGGCCTCGATCTCGGGAGCTTCTACAAGAGCGGTACGCCCCAGGAGCGCGCGAAGTCCGACACCGTCGATCCGGCGGCGTTGGCACGCTACAACCAGCAGGTCGCCGGGCTGCACCAATACCAGTTCGAGCTCGCCAAGCGCGTCGACATCTACATACGCGGCGGCAACGCCCAGATGGCGGCATGCGTGCTCGACTGGGAGCATGCCTGGGCCGCCGCCGACGCCATGCTGGCGCCGATGAACCTCCAGGGTCGCTTCGAGCAGAAGTGGCATGCGGCCGGCGTGTGCCTCGACTTCATCAAGATCAGCGCCGCGGCCGGCCTGGCGGCGGACAAGCTCGCGGTGGTGCGGCCCTATCTGGTGCGGCTGGGCCGGGCGGCGCGCGACGGCAACCATGCCGATGGCAAGCCACCCGGCTCGGACGACGACGTGATCGAGCACAACAACCACGCCTACTGGGCCGGTCTCGCGGCGATGGCCTGCGCGACCGCCGGCGGCGGCGAACGCGCGCTGTTCGACTGGGGCGTCGCGCGGTATCACCGCGGCGTCGGCGACATCACGCCCGACGGCTATCTGCCGCTCGAGCTCAAGCGCGGCGCGCGCGCGCTCGGTTACCACGCCATGTCGCTCGACGCCCTCATCCTGATGGCCGAGCTGGGCGAGTCCAACGGCCTGCACCTCTACGATGCGGCGGGCGGCGCGGTGCACCGGCTGGTCACCACGGTGGCCAACGGCTATCTCGATCCGGGCCGCTTCGCCAAGGCGAGCGGCAGCGCGCAGGAGGACAATGCGGCGTTCGCCAGCTACTACTTGTCCTGGGTCGAGCTCTATCTCGCGCGCTTCGGCGGGACGCCGCGGCCGGTGACCCAGCTGAAGGAGATTCTCGCCAAGCACGGGCCGGTCGGCCACCGCTATGTCGGCGGCGACACCAGCCTGATGATGCAGGTCGCGGCGGCGCGCCCGCGCTAGGACGACGCCGAAGCCTGATACGCCGTGGCGCCGGCGACCGGCGCGGGCCGCTCGGCGGCACTGCCGGCGCGCGGTGCCACCAGGCCGTTCTGCGTCAGCCACGCCGCGCTGAGCGCCAGGCCGCGATCGAGGGTCGTCGTCGGCTCGAAACCGAGCCCCGTGCGCGCGCGCGCGATGCTGTAGATGGCGTCGAGACGGAACAGCTTGGCCTCGTCCGGGCTCGGCACCATGCGGAGCGTCGTCTCGGCGCGCTTGAGCGCGGCCTTCACGGCGCGGCTGCGCACCGACAGACCGATCAGCAGGGGGCGATGATGCTTCAGGACGTATTTGCCGAGCGCGCGCACGGGGCGGCTCATCATGACCTCGAGCTGGCTCTGACGCGCGCTCGCGGTGGCCAACGCGCGCCCGGTGAGCACGCTGTTGAAGCGCTCGAAATATTCGTTCCAGGTCGGGATCTCGGGACCATTGACGTTGAACGCCGCGCCCGGTTCGATCGGCGCGACCAGTGCGCGCTGGATCGCGCGCACCAGATCGCCGACATACAGCAAGTTGCAGCGTCCCGCGCCGGCGTCGCCGAGGCTGCGCCAACGGCCGGACGCGAGGCGCGTCGCATAGGCGATCGTCCAGGTCTCGCCGAACGGGCCGTAGATCAGGGTCGGACGCAGGATCACGACCTCGAGCCCGGCCGCGGCCGCCTCGCGACACAGCGCCTCTGCTTCGAGCTTCGAGCGCGCGTAGGGCGTCGGTACGCCGCGGGCCGGCGTCGTCTCGTCGACGATCCCGTCGGCGTCGCCGTAGACCGCGACCGAGCTCAGATAGACGACGCGCCGCACGCCGGCCGCCTGCGCCGTTTTCAGCAGCAGCCGCGTGCCGTCGATCGTGACGCGCGGATCGGCGGCACGCGCGCAATGCACCACCGAGTCGACGCCGTCGAGCGCGCCCGCCAATGCGGCCGGGTCGAGCACGTCGCACGGCACGATCTCGAGGGGGAAGCGCGCGATGCGGACCGCGCTGGTCCAGCGGCCGATGCCGGCGCGCACGTCGGCCCAGCGCGACAGATGCAGCGCCTCCGAAACCCAGCCGCCGACGAAGCCGCCGGCGCCGGTCACCAGAACGCGGTGGCCACGAAGGTTCATTGCAGCCACTCCGTGTACCAGGGGGTCTCGAGCGGTCGTGCCATCCGATAGAACGCATCGATCAGACGCAGGGACGGCAGCACGTCGGCGGCGCTCACCAGCGGCATCGCGCGGCCGGCGAGACAGTCGCGGAAATTCGCCAGCATGAGGTCGGCAACGTCGCTCTTGAGCCGCACCCGCGAGCGCAGGTCGATCGCCTCGGAGCGGTGCGTGCCGCGACGCCAGTCGTAGCGGTCGAACTCGTTGTAGTTGCCCGCGACGGCGCCGGCGCTACCGACCACCTCGAAGCGGTTGGATTGCTTGGCGAGCGCGCTCAGGACGACGTCGATCTCGGCGTCGCCCCAGGCGAGCTTGAGCGTCGCCAGGGCCTCGGGTCCGCCGGCACCGTCATGGCGCGCGTCGATCAGTGTCGGCTCGCCGCCCAGCCACCAGCAGATCACGTCGAGCACATGGGCGCCGGCGTCGAGCACGACCCCGCGCGGCGGCCGGTCGGTGCGTCGCTGGAAATAGAAGCCGCTCACCGTCGGCCATTCGAACCGGTTGCCCTCGCGCCACACCAGCGCGCGCAGCCGGCCGAGATCGCCGTAGCGCAGGTGCTCGCCGATGCGCGCGAACGCCGGATAGCAGCGCCGGAGATTGTTCACCGCCAGCGGCAGCCGCCTGCGCGCCGCGAGCTCGACCAGCGCCTCGGCATCGGCCGCGGTCTCGGCCAGCGGCTTCTCGACCAGCACGCCGAGGCCGCGTTCGAGCAACGCCGTCGTGGTCGCGTGGTGCAGATGACTGGGGGTCGCGTTGATCACGCCGTCGAGCCGGTCGGCGGCCGCGTCGACCGACGCGGCCGTGCGCGCGATGCCCCAGCGGGCGGCGACCGTGGCCAGGCGCGCCGGATCGGGATCGATCAGGGTCAGGTGCTCGGCGTCGGCGCGCGTCTTGGTCAGGGCCGGCAGGTAGTACTGCTCGGCGATCGCGCCGCAGCCCAGGATGGCGAGGCGCGGCTGCTCGGGGGCGCTCATGGCGGAAGGCCGTCCGTCGTGGTGGGGCTCGTGGTTGGGCTGGAAGTTTAATACGAGCGTGTTATCGTGCGCACGTTTAATTTAATGGAGCGGTCGCGTGGCATCCGGATGGCGGGCATGCCTGGTGGGCGCGCTGATCGGCCTCGGCCTGGCGGGTGGTGCGCCGGCCGCGCGCGCCGAGATCTGGGTGGTGCTGGACAACCCCAACCGCATGGGCGGGGCGCCCGACGTTTACGAGCTGTTCGACCGGGTGTGCAATGTCGAGCTGCCGTCGGTCACGGTGCGCGGCCAGAGCTCGGCCAGCTTCTCGATCTGCGGCGGCCTCGGCGAGCCGGGCAGCGTTCGGATCCGCTATGCCGGCGAGCACGAGTGGATCGACGTGCCGCGGCTGCATGGCTGGTCGGTGATCGAAGCGCCGCTTCGCCCGATGGGCGCGCGGCCGTTGACGCCGGCTGGATCCGACGAGGATAGCGACGAGTAAGACCACGGTGCGCCGCTCAGGCGCGCCGTGCCACCGCAGACGGCGAGACGGGCACGAGCGCCTCGGCGGCGCGCCGCGCCAGCGCCGCATTGGCCCGCACGTGCTCGGGCCGGCTCATGCCGAGCAAGGCCACCGACACCGCCGGATGATCGAGCGCGGTGCGCAGCGCGGCTTCGATCTCGGCGGCCCGGCAACGGCCGCCCAAGAGGTCGCGCGCGACCAAGCCGACGCCGCGCTTGAGCGCGCCGGCGACGAAGGCCGGGCTCGCCGACCCCAGCGGCACCTGCGCGCTCTCGACCGCCGGGTGCCCCAGCCAGACCGTGTCGAGGTCGTCGCCGGCGCAGCTGACGCCGAAGCTGCGCAGGCGCCCGGCCTGCCGCTCGTCCTCGACGAAGCGCCACAGGGGCTCCCAGTCGGCGAGCGCCGGCGGCGGGTTGTGCAGCAGGAACACGTCGATGCGTTCACGCCGGAGGCGACGCAGGCTGCCATGGAGCGACCGCCGCAGATGATCCAGCTCGAAGCTTTGATGAAAGCCCTCGCGCCGGCGCGCCGCGAGTGACCGGCCGACGCCGCGGCGCAGCCGGGCCGCGACGCGCAACGGCGGCTTGACCAGGCGCAGCGCCCACATCGGCGCCGGCAATCGATAGCCGGCCTTGGTCGAGATCGTCACCGTATCGAGGCGGCCGGCGACGCGGCCGATCACGCGTTCGCTGTCGCCCTGACCGTAGATATCCGCGGTGTCGAAGAAGCGGATGCCTTCCTCGAGGGCGGCTTCGACGGCGCGGGTGGCGCATCGCACACCGCCGTCGGCGAGCACCGAGCCGAGCCGACTGCACCCCATGCCGAGCGCCGAGGTGCGAATGCCCGAGTCGCCGAGCGGCCGTTCCTCGATCATCGACGGCTCACGCGTGGCTGCGGGCACTGAGATCTTCGAGGGCGAGGCGCTGCTCGCGCGGCTTGACGCCGATCACGCCGAGCACCGGGACGCCCAGCCGGGCGGCCGCCTGGTCGGGTGTCAGGAAGCCGTCGAGCAGATAGTACGACAGGAACGCCGTGAATCCGGCGCCCATGAGGCCGAGCACGAAGGCGACCGGGATGTAGAGGATCGCGATCGGACGGGCGGGCTTGTCGGGGTCGGGCGGCACCGCGACCTGGAATACGCTGAAGCTCGCCGACTTCTCGCGGTTGAGCCCGTCGAGGACACGCGCCTCCTCGGCCTTGGCGATCGATTGCTTGAGCGTGTCGGTGCGCGCGTCGACGTCGTGCTGCAAGGGCAGCATGGCCTTCTCGCGACCCGACAGGTCCTGGATCTCGTGATCGATGCGGGCGATCTGCTCCTGCGTCACGTCGCGGCGGGCGACCAGCGATTTGAGCTCGGTCTGGCGGCGCAGCGCCTCGAGCTGGAGCTCTTGCGACACCTCGTTGGTGCCGACGCGCGTCTTGGCGTCGAGCTCGGCCTGCTGGTTCTTGAGGAACCGCTCGGCGATGCTGATCTGCTGGCGCACCTCGACGAGCAGCGGGAAGCTGTCGTTGTACTTGCTGGCGAGCTCGCGTTCGCGCAGCTGCAGGGTCAGGAGCTGGGTCTGGGTGTCGTCGAGCACCTTGTGCCGCTCGTTCTCGTGATAGAGCGGGATGTTGGCGGGCACCGCCTGACGCTGCGCCTGGAGCGACGCGACCATGCCCTGCAGCTCCTCGATGCGCGACTGCACGCCCTTCAGGCCGGTGTCGATCTCGACGCGTTGGCGCAGCAGGAGGTCGACCTGATCGTTGAGCTGGTAGATGCCGTTCTCCTGCTTGTAGGCCGCGAGCTTGCTCTCCGCCTCGGCCAGCGCGGCGCGATCCTCGGTGACCTGGCGCTCCATGAAGCCGAGGTTGGGATCGCTGTAGACCGACAGCGTCTTCTCCTTGAAGTAGTCGACCACCAGATTGGCGACGCGCGCCGCCATCTGCGGATCCGGGTGCTCGAACGTCACCTCGATCACGTTGGTCTTCTTGACCGCCTCGATCTTGAGGCGCTTGGAGAACTTGCGCAGCGCGCGCTCGAGCAGCGCCTCGGACCGGGACTCGATGCCGAGCGTGCCCTCCACCGTCGCGATCGCGCGATGGATGGCGACGGCCCACGCCGGCGGATCGACCAGGTCGGGATAGAGCTGCGCGATGCCGACCGTGGTGATCACCCGCTCGAGGATGTCGCGGCTCGTCATGATCGCGATGTTCGAGGCGAGCACCTCGTCCTGGTCGATCACCGGCGGCGCCGTGACGTTGGCGCTGACCCCGACGTCCGGCCGATAGACCAGCTCGCGCCCGAGCTTGATCAGCACGCTGCTGGTCGCGGCATAGATCGGCGTCATGAAGATGCATGCCGCGACCGCGAGACCGACGCAGCCGCCCAGCACCGCCAAGGCGCGGACGCGGTACTTGAACAGGATCACCAGCGCGTCGCGCAGGCTGACGCTGAGCATGGGTCGCCTCCTCGCGGGCGCCCCCTGCGCCGCGATTAAAGACGTTAATGCATTCAAGACGCGGCGTCAAAGACACTTTAAAATCACTGGCGGATTTAATTGACGTGCTTTAAAACTGGCCCCTGCACGTCACTGCCGGAGCGGTTTGCGCGATGCTGCTGGGTCTCCTCACGATCGCGATGGTTGCCGCGATGCTGGCAATCCATCCGTTCGTGACCTATCCGGCGTCCCTAATGGTGCTGCGGCGCTGGCCGCGCTCCGGTGCGCCGCGGCCCGCAGCCGGCGGCGCGCCGGGTGCCGCGCGGCCGCGCCGCGTCGCCGTGTGCTTTTGCGCCTACAACGAGGCCGGGGTGATCGCCGACAAGATCGCCAACCTGCGGGCGTTGCACGCCCTCATGCCGGATCTCGCGATCCACTGCTACGTCGACGGCGCGACCGACGGCACCGACGAGATCCTGTCCCGCCACGCCGATCTCATCCGGCTGACGGTGAGCTCGGAGCGCCGCGGCAAGACGTTCGGCATGAACCTGCTGGTCGACCAGACCGACGCCGATATCGTGATCTTCACCGACGCCAATGTCCTGGTGCCGCCCGAAGGCATTCCGCGCCTGCTCGAGTATTTCGACGATCCGGAGGTCGGCTGCGTCTGCGGCCACCTGATCTACGTCAATCCGCATGAAAGCGCGACCAGCCGCAACGGTGCGCTCTACTGGCGTCTGGAGGAGTTCACCAAGCGCCTGGAGAGCGATACCGGATCGGTGGTCGGCGCCGACGGCTCGCTGTTCGCGATCCGGCGCGCGCTGCATCCGAGCGTGCCCGACGCGATCATCGACGACATGTTCGTATCGCTGTCGATCATGTGCGCGGGCTTCCGTGTGATCAGCGCGCCCGACGTGCTGTCGTTCGAGCGCGCCGCGACCAGCGCGCGCGACGAGTTTCGTCGCAAGATCCGCATCGCCTGCCAGGCCTTCAACGTGCATCGGTTGCTGTGGCCGCAGCTCCGCAGGCTGCCGCCGATCGCGCTCTACAAGTACGTGTCGCACCGCCTCGTGCGCTGGTTCTCGATCTACTTCGTCGCGCTCTGCGGGCTGGCGTCGTTCGGCGCCCTCGGTGTGCTCACCAATTTCGTGAGTGCGAGCCTGATCACGCTCTGCGGCGTCGTCGCCATGGCGCTCGCGCACCGCCTCGGCGTCGCGCCGGTGCGTCAGGCATGCGATATTCTGCTGGCGATGCTCGGTGTCGGCATCGGCGTGATCTGGTCGCTGCGCGGCGAGCGCTTCGTCGTGTGGAACCCGGCCGGCTCGGTGCGGGCCGCGCGCGGCATGGTCGACCCCGGCGTGCAGCCTCAGCGGCCGGCGATGCGGTGATCGGGCGCGCGATCGTACGCGCGTGCGATCGCCCCCCACATCGGTTTGCGCTGCAAGACGGCGTCGAGCGGCAGCGGCCGCTGCGGCAGGTCGTCGGCGCGCTTGTAGTCGGGCGATGCGTTGAGCCAGGTGTGGCGGTCGCTCAGGCCCCAGGTGAGCACGCCCGCGACCGCCGGATGCGAACAGGCGACCGCGAGATAGTCGGCAGTCATCGCGGCCACGGCCTGGTCGCGGGTCGGGATGTCGGCCGGCAGCAGATGGTCGGTGACGTCGAGCTCGGTGATCATGATCTTCAAGCCGAGCGCGGCGACCTCGTCGAGGAAGGCGTTGAAGCGCGTCGCGCTGAATTTCTTGCCGCTGCCGGCGAGGTGGCCCTGGATGCCCAGCCCGCTGACCGGCACGCCGCTGCCGCGCAGACGCTCGAGCAGCGCCGCGGTGGCCCGGCGCCGCGCTTCGTCGTCCGGCGTGTCGAAGTCGAGGCCGTATTCGTTGTAGTAGAGCGGCACCGACGGATCGGCCTCCGCGGCGGTGTGGAACGCAAGGTCGATGAACTGTGGCCCCAGCGCGGCCTCCCAGACCGAAACGCGGAGCCCGTCGCTGCGGCCATGCTTGGGCTCGATCGCCTCGTTGACGACGTCCCACGAATGCAGTCGCCCGGCATAGTGGCGCACCAGCTTGGTGATGTGCTCGGTCAACAGGCGCCGCGCCGCGATGTTGTCCAGGAAGCGCGGCACCCATGGCGGCAGCGCCTCGTGCCAGACCAGCGTGTGGCCCCGCATCGCGAGCCCGTGGTCGGCGCACCAGCCGAGCAGCCGGTCCGGCGCCTCGAAGCGGTCGTGGGACGGCGTCGGGCGCACGGTCGCCCATTTGAGCTCGAACTCCGGCGTCACGATCGCGGCCTCTTGGCGCACCTTGTCGGCGAAATCGGCGTCGTTCGTGATCTCATTCTCCTGCACGGCGCAACCGTAGAGCAGTCCCTTGGCGGCGGCGCGCGCACGCAAGGGTGGGCCGTCGATCTCCGGCCAGCCGGCGAGCGCCGCGCGGGCCGGTCGGGGCAGCAGGGCCGCCGCGGCGAGGCCGAGGCCGAACTGGCGCCGGGTCGGGGTCATGGGAGCCTCGCTCACGGTCAGGATTAAATGAGGTCGCAGTTTAACCCCTTGTGTTTTCCATTCAACGATGGAATCGTTAACTGCTGCACTGCGGAATTTAATGATTTAAACGTGCGGTGTTCGAGCGCCGTTCCCCTGCGGTTCCGCGGGAGGTGGGCGCGGCCGCCGGCCGGACGAGGCGCGTGACATGTACCTGACCCATTTCGGCCTCGAGCGGGCGCCCTTCGACATCACGCCGCAGGCCGACGATCTGTTCGAGACGCCGACCCACAACGAGGCCCTCGCGGCGCTCGTCTACGGCGTGCTCGAGGGCAAGGGCTTCGTCGCGCTCACCGGCGAGGTCGGGGTCGGCAAGACGACCGTGCTGCGGCGCGCGCTGCAGCTGATCGCGGGCTTCGACCCGAAGCTGATCGCGATCGAGATCGCCAATCCGACGCTCGCCCCGGCGACGCTGGTCACGCGCATCCATCGCACGCTGCGTCTGCCGGTCGACCCCGCGCAGGACGGCGATCTGCAGGCCCTGCGCACTGCGCTCGCCCGGTTCGCGGCGGAGGGTTGGCGCGTCGTCCTGGTGATCGACGAGGCGCAGAACATGTCGGCCGCGGGCCTGGAGTTCGTCCGCATCCTGTCCAATCTGAACGACGGCGGCCGGCCGCTGATCCAGATCGTGCTGAGCGGCCAGCCCGAGCTCGAGGCCACGCTGGACGCCGCGGGGCAGCGCGCGCTGCGCCAGCGCATCGCGGTGTGGGCGCGCATCCGCCCGCTGACCCGACGCCAGAGCGCCGCCTATGTGCGCTTCCGGCTCCACCAGGCGGGCGGGCAGTCGGGCCGCGTGCTGACGCGCGCCGCCATCCGCCGCATCGTCGCCCACGCGCTCGGCTTTCCGCGCCGCATCAACATCATCGCCGACAATGTGCTGCTCGCCGCTTTCGCCGCGGGCCGCCGTCCGGCCGATCGTCGCGCGGTCGCGCGCGCCGTGGCCACGCTCGGCGATCGGCCGCGGCGGCGCGGTTGGCGCCTCGGCTGGCGCACCGCGTTGCCGACGTCGGCGGCGCTCGCCGTCGCCGCGGCGGTGGCCGGCTGGGCCGCGCTGTCGTCGCCGTCCGGCGACCCGACGGCGCAGTCGGCGTGGCGGTCGGCGCACGAGCCCGTCGTTGCGATCGGCGCGGCGCCGGAACCTGCCGTCTCCGCCCCGTCCGCGACGCCGTGACGCCGTTTCTGCCGCCCCCGATCGACGAGCCCAAGCATGATCTATGACGCTCTGAAACGTGCCGGACACACGGTGCGCCTCGCGCCCGGCGGATGGGCGCCGGCGGCGCCCGAGCCGATCCCGCCCGCGAGTTCGGAACCCGCGGCGTATCCGGCGCCGACGTCGGAGGGGCTGAGCCCCGGGCCGAACCCGGCGCCCGCACCCCCGACTCCATCGGTGACGCCGCTGCCGCGCGCGGCGGCGCGCCGGCGCGGCGCGTGGCCCGAGATGGTCGGGCTTTACTACAACATCGCGGCGCTGCGCACCTCGGACGCGCCGGTCGTGCTGCAGTTCGTGGCGTCGCGGCCCGGCGAGGGCACCAGCGCGATCGCGCGCGAGTTCGCGATGTTCGCCGCCAGCGAGGAGACCGGCGCGGTGCTGCTGATCGATTGCAGCTGCCGCAGCGTGCCGTCGCGCTTGCCCCTGTCGACGGTCGGCCGCGCGCCGCTGCCGAGCCTTGCCGACGTCGTGCGCGCCGGTGACGGTTTCGAAGCGGCGGTCGAACCGAACCGCGCGGTGAACCATCTGCACGAGGCGCGGCTCGCCGACCACCCCAACTCGCTGCTTCACACCAATCCGACGATGTGGGCCGATCTGCTCGACCGGGTGCGCCAGCGCTATCGGTTCGCCGTGCTGGACTGCCCCGCCGTCAGCACCAACCCCGACAACGTCGTGCTGTCGCGCAGCTGCGACGGCGTCGTGATCGTGGTCGAGGCCGAGACGACGCGCGGCCCGGTTGCCCGGACGACCATCGACATGGTCGAACGGTTCGGCGGCAAGGTGCTGGGCCTCGCCTTCAACAAGCGCCGGTTCTACATCCCGCGCTGGGTCTACCGCCGGCTCTGAGCGGTTACGGTCCGCGGCTTAGTGGCTGACCGTCGAGGCACCCGTCGGCGTGTTGTTGAACGTGTAGAGCACGCTGGCCGACGGCGCCGCCGGCAGCAGGTTGCGGATGTACTGCTCGACCCACAGGTCGACCTGCGCAATGTCGGAGCGCGGCACGATCACGGTGTCGAGCGGCTCGAGCGGCATGTCCTGCCCGAGCGCCGCCCCGCTCATCACCTGGTCGAGATTGACCGCGAAGATCTGGCGCCGGTCGGCGTCGCCGCGGCGCACCACGACGACTTCGTTGCTGCGCGCCGTCGACTTCATGCCGCCGGCGGCGAACAGCGCCTGCATGATCGTCTCGCCGTCGACCATGTCGAGCACGCCGGGTTTCTCGACCTCGCCGCCGACGAACACCCGCTGGGTCGAGAAGCTGCGCACCAGGACGGACAGCTGGACGTCGCGCAGGTCGCGCGCGTAGGCCTGCTTCAGGTTCGCCTCGAGCTCGTCCGAGGTCAGGCCGGCGGCCCGGGTCGAGGGGATCAGGGGCAACGAGATCTTGCCGTCGGGGCGCACCACGGCGACGTCGTTGAGCTCGGTCGCCAGCCGGTGCTTGACCTCCAGCATGTCGCCGGGACGGATCCGATAGGGCTGGGCGATGAACTCGGCCTGCGCGCTCGCCACCTCGGTCGGCGGCGTCGGATTTTGCAGCACCGGGCCGCAGGCGGCCGGCAGCCCCAGCGCGAGCAGGCGCAGCAGGCGGCCGACGGCCGGCCAATAGGGACGGGCGGGGTCGATCATCGGCGGGCGGACTCCCTCGCGCTCTCGGCCCGGCGCCAACCCGCCGGGCTCGCTTTAATATTAAAACGTTGAGCCGGCGCCGGCAACGCGATAATATTTAATTTAACGACGAGTCCTGCGGGGGACGGCGCGATGGCGTGGTGGGTTCTGGTGGCTGGATTCGCGCTGCTGGCGAGCCATCCGTTCGTCACCTATCCGCTGACCCTGGCGCTCGCGCGGCTGATCGCGGGGGGCCGCTCGACGCACCCGACGGCCGATCCGGGCCGGCTGCGCGTCGCCGTGCTGTGCAGCGCCTACAACGAGGAGACGGTGATCCGCGACAAGCTGGCGAACTCGCTCCGGCTCAAGGCGCAGGACCCGTCGACCGAGATCCTGTTCTACACCGATGGCTGCAGCGATCGCACCGCGGCGATCATCGCCGAGCACGACGAGGTGCGCCTGATCGCGAGCGACCGACGCTTCGGCAAGAGCCACGGCATGAACCTGCTCGCCGCCGCGGCCGGCGACGCCGATCTCCTGCTGTTCACCGACGCCAACGTCCGCATCGACGAACACGCCGTCGCCGCGGCGCGGCGCGCCTTCGCCGATCCGTCGGTCGGCTGCGTGTGCAGCCATCTCGTCTACGTCAATCCGGGCGAGAGCGCGACCGCGAGCGTGGGCGCGCGCTACTGGTCGTTCGACGAATGGCTGAAGCGCCTGGAATCCGACACCGGCTCGTGCATCGGCGCCGACGGCTCCCTGTTCGTCATCCGGCGCGCGCTGTTCACACCGGTGCCCGACGACATCATCGACGACTTCTTCACCTCGCTGTCGATCTGGTGCGCGGGCTGGCGGGTCGTGATGTGCCCCGACCTGGTCGCCTACGAGCGCTCGGCGATCTACTCGCGCGAGGAGTTTCGCCGCAAGGTCCGGATCGCCTGCCGCGCCTTCAATTGCCATCGCCTGCTGTGGCCGCGCATCGCGCGCCTGCCGGCCTGGGACATCTACAAATACCTGTCGCACAAGCTGCTGCGCTGGCTCAGCGGCGGCAGCCTGGCGCTCGCCGGGCTCAGCCTGGCGCTGGGCACGCTCGCCGGCGCGGTGGCGCCGCCGATCGCGCTCGGCGTCGCGCTGGCCGCGGGCATCGCGTTGGTCGGCGGCACCTACCGGCGCCTGGTGCCGCTGGCGATCCTGCGCGAGGCGGTCTTCGCCATGACGGCGACCGCGCTCGGCGTGGTGTGCTCGCTGCGCGGACAACGCTTCCAGACCTGGGCGCAGCCCGAGACGACTCGCCAGGTGCGCGCCGGCTGAGAGCATGTTCGTCGACGCGCATCAAATCGACGACGGCGCCACGCTCGAGACCGACATCTGCGTGATCGGCTCCGGCGCCGCCGGGCTCACCCTCGCTCACGAGCTCGCTGGATCCGGATTGCGGGTGATCGTGCTGGCGGGTGGGGGACGCCGCACGCGCCGGCGCGATCAAGCGCTCTATCGCGGCACCGTGATCGATCCGACTCAGCACAGTTGGGCCGATCGGTTCCGTGAGCGGCGCTTCGGCGGCACCACGTCGATCTGGGGCGGGCGTTGCGTGCCCTATGACGACATCGATTTCGAGGCGCGCCCCTACGTGCCGCACAGCGGCTGGCCCTTCGGGCGTGCCGCGCTCGAGCCCTACTATGCGCGCGCCGCCGTCTACTGCGAGATCGGCGCGCCACTGTTCGATGCCGAGACCGCATTGCCGGACCGTCCGGCACCGATCCTGCCCGGCTTCAACAGCCCGGCGGTGACCGCGACCAGCATCGAGCGCTTCAGCCGGCCGACCGATTTCGGGCGGCTGCTGGAGCGCCGACTGCGCGCCGCCGAAAGCGTGCGCGTCATCCTCGACGCCCATTGCATCGGCCTGGTCGGCGCTGCGGGCGGAGCGGCGATCGAGCGCGTCGCGTGCGCGAGCTTCCGGCCCGCGCGCTTCTCGGTGCGCGCCCGGTTCTATGTGGTGGCCGCCGGCGGCCTCGAGACCACACGGCTGCTGCTGGCGGCGCGCCTTGCCGGCGAGAAGCCGGTCGGGGTCGCGTCGCCATGGCTCGGCTGCGGCTACATGGGCCATCTCAACGGCACGGTCGGGGTGATCCGTTTCCACCTGCCGCCGCGTGCGATCAACTACGGCTACGAACGCTCGCCGGAGGGTGTTTATTGCCGACGGCGTTTCTGGATCACGCCGCCGGTCCAGCGCGAGCTCGGACTGCTGAACATCATGTTCCGGCTGCATCATCCGCCGATCAACGATCCCGTCCATCGCGATCCGGTGCTGTCGGCGATGTACCTGGTGAAGGACCTCGTGCTCTACGAATACAGCCGCAAGATGCGGGAGGACCGGTCGCTGCGTCACCTGGTCGGTCACGCGCGGAACGTCGCCGCGCGGCCGTTCGCGCTGGCGCGTTTCGGGCTCGATTGGATCGACCGGCGCATGCTGCGCAGCAGGCAGCTGCCTTCGGTGGCGCTCTATTCGTCGATCGGATGCTATGCCATCGAGTTCCACGCCGAGCAGGCGCCGGATCCGGGCAGCCGGCTGACCCTGGGCAGCGCCGCCGATCGCTTCGGCATGCCGGAGCTGACGATCGACTGGCGCGCGGCCAGCCTCGACATCGACAGCGTTCGGCGCGCCTACGGCGTGTTGCAGCGCGCCTTCGCGGCCAACGGCGTGGGCGAGCTCGAGCTCGATCCGGCCACCATCTCGGCGGCGATCGCCCGCGACGGGGCGGTCGGTGGCCATCACCTTGGTACCGCGCGGCTCGCCGACGCGCCCGACCGCGGCGTGGTCGATCCCGATTGCCGCCTGTTCGGCGTGTCAAACGGCTTCGTCGCATCGGGCGCGGTGCTGCCGACCTCGAGCCAGGCGAATCCGACTTTCACGATCGTCGCGCTCGCGATCCGTCTGGCCGACAACTTGAAGCGCTTGGCGCGCCAGGAGCGCGCGGCCGACGTTCCGGCACGCCGCGCCGCGCCGGTGCCGCTCGAGCTGGTACGCGCATGAGCGCCACCGACGTTGCGGTTCCCCGCGTCCTCGCGCCGCCGCCGACCTTTGTCACCCGGCTCCGGCAGGCGGCGCCGGTCGCGGTTCCGACCGACGATCTGGTCGTTCGTCTGGTGACGCTCGACCTCGTCCTGCTCGTGCTGCTGGAGAAATTCGCGCTGCCATTGGGCGGCGACGCCCAGGTCTCGTCCGTCATACCCACTCATTACGCCATATTGGGCGTGCTCCTGCTGGCGCGCCGAGCCGTGATCGATCCGATACGGCTGATCCTCTATGTCGTCTTCATGGTGCTGGCGCTGATCGCGAACCTGGCGCCCGACCGGCCGTTCTCGGTACCCTCGTTGCTGCTGGCCGCGGTGACGTACGCCGGCGTGATCCCGGTGCTGCCGCTCGAGCGCGCGAGCTACCGGCGCATCCTGCTCAACTTCCAGCGCGTCGCGCTCGCAGTCTGCTTCCTCGTGTTCGTCCAACATGCCTGCCAGCTCGCAGGTCTCGGCATGCCGACGCTCGAGCACATCCAGCCCGAGGCGACCGTCTATCACGAGTACGTATACGTCCAGCCGCTCTATTGGAGCTCGCCCTACTTCAAGCCGAATGCGATCTTCATGCTCGAGGCGTCGCACACCTCGCAGATGCTCGCGATGGCGTTGGTGCTGGAGATCGCGTTGTTCCGGCGCCTGCGCTACCTGCTCGCGCTGGGCTGCGGATTGGTCGCGACCTTCGCCGGCACGGGGTTGCTGCTGGTCGTGCTGGCGTCGCCGTTCCTGCTGCCTCGGTTGCGCCCGGCGATGATCGCGGCCGGCATCTTGGTGATGGCGGTCGTGCTCGCGGTGGCGGCGGCGAGCGGCTGGTTCGAGATCGTCGGCAAACGCATGGACGAGTACGAGAGGCAGGGCTCGAGCGCCAACGCGCGCTTCATCCAGCCGGTCCAGATCGTGCTCGAGACCCTCGAGCAGCACGATCCGCAGACCATCCTGTTCGGCGTCGGCGCCGGCAACATGGAGAAGCGCACCGGTGTGCTGTGGCTGGCCTTCTCGAAGGTGTTCGTCGAGTACGGGCTGTTCGCCTTCGTCGCCTGGCTGGCGTTCTTCACCTACGTGATGTTCCGCGCGCCCGGCCTCTTCATCGCGGCTTGGATCGGCGCGGTGCAGTACCACCTCCTCAACGGCGCCTTTCTGGTGCCGGTCCATGTTTACCTCTGCTTCGTGCTTGCCGCCGGCTACCGCCTCGCCCCCGAGTGCGCCGCGGCGCCGGCGCCGCCCGGCGGCGCGCGGCAAATTCCGCTTGCCAAAGCTCGCGGCTGACTTTTAATTAAACAAGCCCGTCGACTGTGCCGGGAGATTTAATTTAATACGAGGCCCGGCCAATGGCGTTCGCGGTGAAGAAGGCGGTGTTTCCGGTCGGCGGGCTCGGCACGCGGTTTCTGCCGGCGACCAAGGAGATGCTGCCGGTGGTCGACAAGCCGCTGATCCAGTATGCGGTCGAGGAGGCGCGCGCCGCCGGCATCGAGCAGTTCATCTTCGTCACCGGGCGCGGCAAGACCGCGATCGAGGACCATTTCGACTATTCGGCCGAGCTGCGCAGCACCTTGCTGGCGCGCGGCAAGGAGGACTTGTGGCGCGAGATCGAGGTGATCACGCTCGACGCCGGCAGCATCAGCTACACCCGCCAGCCCGAGCCGCTCGGCCTCGGCCACGCGATCTGGTGCGCACGCAGCATGGTGGGCGACGAGCCGTTTGCCGTCCTCTTGGCCGACGATCTGATCCTCGGCGACCGCCCCTGCCTCAGTCAGATGGTCGAGGCCTACAACGACGTCGGCGGCGTGATGACCGCGGTCATGGATGTCGCCCTGGAGCATGTCGGCCGTTACGGCATCCTCGACGTCGGCCATGACGACGGCCGGCTGATCGACATCAAGGGCCTGGTCGAGAAGCCCACGACGGGCCTCGCGCCGTCGCGCCTGGCCGTGATCGGCCGCTACATCCTGCATCCGCGGGTGTTCGATCATCTCGAGCGCCAGCAGCGCGGCGCCGGCGGCGAGATTCAGATCACCGACGCGATCGCCAAGCAGATCGGGCGCATCCCGGTGCACGGCTTCCGCTTCGACGGCCGGCGCTTCGATTGCGGCGACAAGGTCGGATTCCTCGAGGCCAATCTCGCGTTCGCGCTGTCGCGCCCGGACCTTGCCGACGAGGTGCGCAGCCTGCTCCGACGCCTCAGCAACTGACATGGATGCCGCCGTTCCGCAGGTCGGAGCCGCTTCGGCCGATCCGCCGGAGCGCCGGCCCCGCTTCAGCCTTACGGTGATTACCTACGCGCGCGACGCCATGCTGCGCCGCCTGGTCGAGCATCTCCGTCCGGCGCTGGCGGCGCGCGACGACGCCGAGTTCATTCTGGTCGACAACAATCCGGACGCGATCGACCGCTCGACGTGGCTCACCGGTCTCGGCGCGGTGCGCTATCTGAAGCTCGGCGAGAACCGTGGCGTGCGCGCGCGCAACGAGGGCGCGCGACACGCCCGCGGCGACATCCTGCTGTTCAACGACGACGACGTGTTCGTCGAGCCGGCGGACTTCCTCGACCGCTTCGCGGCGGCGTTCGATGCGCATCCCAAGCTGGGTCTGGTGTGCGCGCGCACCGTGATGGCGGACACCGGCGAGACGCCGCGCGCCTACTTCCCCCATACCAACAAGCAGCTGCCGCACGACCGCACCTTCAAGACGTTCCGCTTCCAGGCCAACGCGTTCGCGATCCGCCGCGACACCTACCGCGACGTCGGGTTGATGGCGGAGGATTTCTTCTACGGGCTGGAGGAGATCGACTACGCGTACCGCGTCATCAAGGCGGGTTACGAGATCCTGCATCTGCCCGAGGTCCGCGCGGTCGAGTTCAACGACCCGGGCGGGCGGCGGCCCGAGGCCCACGTCCAGCGCATGCGGCTCGCCAACAAGTTCAAGATCTCCTTCCTGCACATGCCGCTCGCGCCGCTGGTCGTGAACATCCCGTTGTTCGCGCTCTACGTCGCGGTGTTGACGCGCGGGCACGTCAACGTGCCGGGCGCCTTCCTCGACTTCGCCGGCTGGGCGTGGCGCAACCGTGCGCGGCGCCAGCCCATCGACCGGCGCACGCGGGCTTATATACGCGCCTGCGGCGGCCAGATCTGGAAGTAGGCCTAGCACGGCGGCGGTCTCTAATTAAATCGTTTAATGCCGACTGTCATGATCGGCATAGGCCGAATTAATAAAATTTATAGTCAAATTGCCCTGTACTTTCGCGATTCAGCGGCGTAGCGTGCGCCGCGATTGAAAGTTTAATAAGGGCGGAACCGGGTCGCCGGCTCGATCGTAGTTAAACCGGATTAACCATGGGTCCGAAAGCATTTAGATGCCTGACTTAAGGTTGCCATAAGCATAGCTAGAATTGAATCGAGCGTCCCTCCCCGCATCGGGGGTGACCAGGCGACGCCCGTGGGGAGTGAAACCGATGGTGCCGGCCATGGCGAAAGCGCACACGTCTCGCAACATCAAGGTCGAGGAGGGCTTCGCCGCCGCCGGCGCGAATCCCGAGCATGCCGGCCTCGCCGCCCCCAAGCGGGGCGCCCCGACGGCGCACGGCCCGAGCCTGCGCGACCGGCTGGCCGAGTTCTTCCGCGCCGGGCGCAACGGCTCCGACCGCGAGCTGGCGGCCATGTTCGGCGCCTCGGTCGGCTCGATCAGCGTCTATCGCTGCCAGCTGAAGAAGCTCGGCGTCGGCGTGGCGAGCCCGCCAGCCGTCCGGGTCGCGGGCAACAAGGACCGCCGCGTCGGGTCTCGCAAGGCGCCGGCGCTCGGCAAGCGGGCCGCGGGCGGCGGCACCGGCGCCCGGGGCGGCAGCAAAGGCGCCCCGTCGCAAGGTGATGCGGGCGCGCTCAGCATGGGCGAGATCGACCAGGTGCTGATGCAGAACATCGAGACCGAACTCGGCCTGATCGTCGAGCGCTATCCCGACTTGGCGCGCCCGGTCGCCAACGTCCAGCAGACCGTCCGGCTGCTCCTTAAACTGCACCGCTAAACGCCGGAACGCTGTCGGCGACGCCACCGACGCCCGACCCTCCGTCTTTCATCCGCGCGCGGCGTGACGCCGGTCACGGCGCGTCGCCGCGAATTTCGCCAGGATTGCGCTGCGATTCGGCCGATCGCGCCGCGGCGCGCCGGCCGTCGGCTCGTGTGGCGCGGAATATGCTAAACGGTTGATTAAAATGCCTGTGCCCGGTAACGCCACGGTAACCATACGGGGTTTAAATGCCTGCTGCCCCGAACAGCGAGAGAGCGCAGTCTCATGTCGCATGATGAGCTCTTAGCCTCGCTCCTTCCGGCGACGGAGGCAGGGCTCGCGCCCGCCGCCGCGCCGCGTCAGGGGGGGCCGGTCGTGGTGCCGCTGCGTGTGCCGTCGCCCGGCTTGGTGCCGCGCCACGGCTCGGCGCAGGCGCGCACCGAGGGTGCGTTGCCGCCCGCGATCGTTGCCCAGATCGGCGATTACCTGCGGAGGCCGCCGGCCGCGACCGGCGCCGGTGCGCCACCCCGCAGCCGCCCGCGCGGCGCTGCAACGCCCGGGCGGCTCGCCGGGCACGCCCACGAGCTCGATCGGGTGCTTTGCCAGCACCTCGAGGTCCAGCTCGAGCGCATCGCGCGCCACGCGCCGGAGCTCGCGCAGCCGGTCGAGACCGTGCGGCGCTCGCTCGATCTCCTCCTCAAGCTGCGCCGCCCCTAACGCCGCGCTCGCGCCGGCTGCACCGCGCCGGTTGATTATGTGCTAGGCACCAGCCCGGGCTGCGTGTACCTCGGGCGATCATGGCCCCGAAGCTCGGTGTCAAAGACGATGTCGCCGCGTCGGCGCCGCCGGTCGGCGGGCCGCGGGTGGACGCGCCGCGGCGGGTCTACCGCGTGGGCCCGCGTTGGGCGCTCGCAGTCAATTGGAAGCTCTTGAGCGCGCTCGGGCTCGCCCTCCTGGTGTGGGCCTTCATCGTCGCGGTGCTGCTCGTGGTCTGACGCGCCTGCCACGCATCGGTCATTAATTAAATTCTTGACTCGACCCGCCTCACATTTAAAATTTAATCGCGACGCGGAGATACAGGGCATTTAACGCTCGGGCGCGCGCACGGCGGCGGTCGGTCAGGCCCGATCGCCTCGAGCCGGGTGAAGCTTCCGAGGAGTACGCCGTGGCCGACCCCCAGCTGCTCGCCTCTCCGGGCGCCGAGCTGTCCGATCTCGCGACGCTGCCGCGCGCCGGCACGCGGGCCCAGGTCCCGACCGCGAAGATCCCGGTCGGCCTGTTCGCCCACGCCCTGCGCTTCGCCGACGCCGCGCTCGTCTATCTGAGCGGTGTGGCGATCTATCAGCTCCATCCGCTGCCGGCGCCCGATGACGCCTGGGGCGACGGCGCGTGGGCCGCCTACCAGCTCGCGATGGTGCTCGCCACCGTGGCGGCCTCGAACCTGTTCGCGCTCGCCGAATGCTATGACGGGCGCCAGCTCACCGCCGGCCGCATGGCGCCGTTCCGTCTGCTCGCCGCCTGGGGCGTCGTGTGGTTCGGCATGTTGACCACGGCGGTGATGTTCAAGACCGCCCAGGACTACTCGCGCGTCTGGTTCGTGGGCTGGGGCCTCACCGTGTCCATCGGTCTGGTGCTGTCGCGCCTCGGCGCCTGGCTCGTGATCCAACACTGGATCGCCGCCGGCCGCCTCACCATCAATGTCGCGGTGATCGGCGCCGGCCGCATCGTCGGCGATCTCGCCCACCTGATCGCGACCGCGGACGGCCGCCTGTACCAGATCGCCGGCATCTTCGACGATGCGAACGGCGAGCGCGCCGGCACGCCGGGGCTCGCCGAGCTCGAGGCCCTGATCCGCGCGGGCCGGGTCGAGACCGTCGTCATCGCGGTGCCGTGGATCGAGGAGGACCGCATCCTCGGCCTGCTCGCACGGCTGCGCGCGTTCCCGGTCGACATCCGGCTGGCGCCAGCCCAGCTCGCCTTCCCGTTCGGCCGCGCGCGCTATTCGAGCCTGTCGGGCATCACGATGCTCGACGTTTTCAGCGCACCGCTCTCGGGCTGGAAGCGCCTGGTGAAGCGCCTGGAGGATCTGCTGCTCGGCACTGCGCTGCTCGTCGCGTTCCTGCCCCTGATGGTGATCATCGCGGCGGCCGTGCGCTGGGACAGCCCGGGCCCGATCCTGTTCCGCCAGAAGCGCTACGGCTACAACAACGCGCTGATCGAGGTGTTCAAGTTCCGCACCATGCGGCACGAATGCACCGACCATAACGCCGAGCGCCTGGTCCGCCCGGACGATCCGCGCGTCACCAGGCTCGGCAGTTGGCTGCGCCGGACCAGCCTCGACGAGCTGCCCCAGCTCCTCAACGTGATCCGCGGCGACATGTCGTTGGTCGGCCCGCGCCCGCACGCGCTGCGCGCCAAGGCCGCCGACCGCCTCTACGAGGACGTCGTCGAGGAGTACGCCGCGCGGCACCGCGTGAAGCCCGGCATCACGGGCTGGGCGCAGGTCAACGGCTGGCGCGGCGTCACCGACACCGAGGACAAGATCCGCCGCCGCATCGAGCACGACCTCGATTACATCGAGCGCTGGTCGGTGCTGTTGGACCTCAAGATCCTCGCCATGACCGTGGTCGCGCTGATCCGGCCGACCAACGCGCATTAGCCCCATCTGACTCGTCGTCCCCGCGTCTTCGGGGACGACGAGTCCTTTCGAGCCTCCCGGCCGGTGCGCTAAGGTCCGGTTCTGGAGGCTCCCCATGCGCGTCGCGCTGATCGGCGTATCGCACTGGCATCTGCCGCTCTATCTCGAACCGGCGCTGACGATCGACGGCGTCGAGATCGTCGGCGTCAGCGATCCGTCGGCCGCCGCGGCCGAGGCAGTGGCGGCGCGCGCCGGCGGTGCCGCCTTCACCGACCAGCGCGCGCTGCTCGATCGCACGCGTCCGGAGTTCGTCTTCGTGCTCGGCCGCCATTGCGACATGGCCGAAACCGCGCGCGAGCTGATCGCGCGCGCGATTCCATTCGCCATCGAGAAGCCGGCCGGGGTCACGGCGGCGGAGGTCGAGGACCTCGCGGCCCGCGCGCGCCGCGCCGGCGCATTCGCCGCGATCCCGTTCGTGTTCCGCCAGAGCCGGTTGTTCGACACGATCCGCGAAATCGCCGCCGGCGAGGCGTTCCAGTACCTGGCCTTCAAGTTCATCGCCGGCAGCAACGACCGTTATCGCGCCGCCGGTTGTCCCTGGATGCTCGAGCGCGCGAAGGCCGGCGGCGGCGCGATGCTGAACCTGGGCGTGCATTTCCTCGATCTCGCCCGGATGCTGTTCGCTCCGGTCGCGCCCGTCGTCGTCGGCGCCGCGATGTCCAACGCGCTCGACGGGCTGGACGTCGAGGACCACGGGCTCGTGCTGCTGCGCGCGGGCGCGGGCGTCTGCTCGGTCGAGACCGGCTACAGCTTCCCGGCCGCGCATACGCGCTTCGATCAGCATTTCAGCATCCGGACCGAGCGCCATTATTTCATCGTGCGCGACGCCGACCATCTCGAGATCGTCGACCTCGCGCAGCAGCGCGACGTGCGGGCGATCCCGACCACCAACGTGCCCTACTATCCGGGCTTCGTGCGTGACGTGCTGGCGCGTGCGGCCGCCGGCCGGCCGCCGGCCGCCGATCTCGACGACATGGCCGCGACCATGCGGCTGCTCGAAGCGGCTTACGCGTTGGCGCCGCTGCCGGCCGTGTCGCAAGGCTCGTCGTGATGGCGCGCCGCGTGATGATCGCCGCGCCGGGCGGTCCCGAGGTGCTGCGCCACGAGACCTACGATCCGGGCGTACCCGGCCCGCGCGAGGTGTTGCTGCGCCACGGCGCGATCGGCCTCAACTACATCGACCTGCATCATCGGACCGGCCGCTATCCGTTGCCGCGCTATCCGTCGCCGATCGGCCTCGAGGCCGCCGGCGTAATCGATGCGGTCGGGACCGACGTGCGCGAATTCGCGCCCGGCGATCGCGTCGCCTACTCGGCGCCGCCGATCGGTGCCTATTGCGACCGGCGCTGCATGCCGGCCGATCACCTCGTGAAACTGCCGGCATCGATCTCTGACGAGATCGCAGCGGGCATCATGACCAAGGGGCTGACCGCGCACTACCTGATCTTCACGACCTACGCCGTGAAGCCGGGCGACGTGCTTCTGGTGCATGCCGCGGCCGGCGGCGTCGGCACGATCCTCTGCCAGTGGGCCGCCCATCTCGGCGCGACCGTGATCGGCACCGTATCGACCGCCGCCAAGGGCTATGAAGCTGCTACGGCTTTAACCACTCCAGCGATCGCCTACGGACAAGACGGAAAAACGCGCCGCTCCCTGGAGCTTTTCGCGGAAGCGAAAGC
>DATJNS010000382.1:0-13353 GCA_035507915.1 Candidatus Sulfotelmatobacter sp. | reverse complement strand
GCGCGCCGAGCGCCGCGTCACGCTCTATACCGGCAACGACGATCACATCGTCGCGGACCTGCTGACGCCTTATCGCGTGCGCCGCGACGGCGAAGACGTCACGGTCCGGATCAAGGGCGGCCTGCTCGGCCACTGGTCGTTCTGGACGGCGAAGGCGGTCGAGCTGCTCGAGCGCACGCGACACGCCGTGGTGACCGCTAACCTGCCACCCGATCTGCTCGCGCTCGACGCCGCGACCACGGACGCCAACGGCGCGATGTTCGATGTCGCCAACGATTTCCATGGCTGCATCGCCGGCTGCCACGAGGTGTTGCGCCGGCAGGGCCTGCTCGCCGGCACATGGTGCCTCGATCCGAACGAGGGGCTGGGGCCCGGCCAGGCGGCCGAGATCGACCGCGTGCTGCGCGACTACCCCGCGCTCAATGACGACGCGTTCGTGCGCGCAAACCTCGAGCGCTGGCTGTCGTGACGGGTCGGGGCGCGCGCGACGCGCTGCCCGAGCGCTTCGACAGCGTCGAGGCGCTCGAGGAATTCATGACGCGGCCGTCGTCCGTGCTCGGGGCCGCGCTGGGCGCGCTCGACGGCGACATCATGGTGCTCGGCGTCGGCGGCAAGATGGGGCCAACCCTGGCGCGGCTCGCCAAGCGCGCAGCGCCAGCCAAGCGGGTGATCGGCGTCGCGCGCTTCTCCGAACCGGGCTTGCGCGAGCAGCTCGACGGCCACGGCGTCGAGACGATCGCGGGCGATCTGCTCGACCGCGATCTCGTGTTCGGCCTGCCGCGCGTCGCCAACGTCGTCTTCATGGCCGGACGCAAGTTCGGCTCGCAGGGCGCCGAGCATCTCACCTGGGCGATGAACGCCCTCGTGCCGGCGCTGGTCGCCGAGGCGTGCCGCGAAGCGCGCATCGTCGCGTTCTCGACCGGCTGCGTCTATCCGTTCGTGCCGGTATCCGGCGGCGGCGCGACCGAGGCGACGACGCCGAACCCGCCGCCCGGCGAGTACGCCAACTCCTGCGTCGCCCGCGAGCGGCTGTTCGAGTACGGCGCCGCGCGCTACGGCACGGTCGGACGCATCATCCGGCTCAACTATGCGATCGACATGCGTTACGGCGTGCTGCACGACGTCGCGACCAAGGTGCTGCAGGGCGCGCCGATCGACCTGACGACCGGGCACGTCAACGTCATCTGGCAAGGCGACGCCAACGAGGCGGCGTTGCGCGCGCTCGGCCACTGCACGCGGCCGCCCGCGCCCCTCAACGTCAGCGGGCCCGAGATCGTCGCGATCCGGACCCTGGCCGAATCCTTCGGCGCGCGGCTCGGCCGCACGCCGCGCTTCGAGGGCGTCGAGGCGCCGACCGGCTGGGTGGTCAACACCGAGCAGTTCGTGCGCCTGATGGGCTATCCGCGCGTTCCGCTCGAGCGCATGATCGACTGGGTCGCCGACTGGGTGACGCGCGGCGGCGCGAGCCTCGGCAAGCCGACCCATTACGAGGTGCGCGACGGCGTCTTCTAACCGGATCAGGACCGCCATGCCGAGCATCAAACTGCCGACCCCCGACGGCCGGCTCGCCGACTACAAGACCCGACCGCCGCGCGGCTTCCCCGATCGGCGCAATCGGCCGTTCACCCGCGTCGCCTACGCGGCGGCGCATGTCGTCGCCGATCCGCTGGCCGACTGCGACCCGTGGCTCGACGCGCCGGTCGACTGGGAGACGACCATCGCGTTCCGCCGCCACCTGTGGGACCTCGGGCTCGGCGTCGCCGAGGCGATGGACACCGCGCAACGCGGCATGGGGCTCGATTGGCCGACCTCGCTCGAGCTGATCCGCCGCAGTCTCGCGGCCGCCGCCGAGCATCCGGGCGCGCTGATCGCGTGCGGCGCGGGCACCGATCAACTGGCGCCGTCGCCCGACCTCACGCTCGACGACGTGATCGGCGCGTACGAGGCGCAGATCGAAGCGATCGAGGCGCTGGGCGGGCGCATCATCCTGATGGCGAGCCGCGCGCTGGCCGCCTGCGCCAAGTCGCCGGAGGACTACCACCGGGTTTACGACCGCATCCTCACGCAGGTGCGCGAGCCCGTGATCATCCACTGGCTCGGCGAGATGTTCGATCCCGCGCTGCTCGGCTACTGGGGCCACCGCGACCACGGCGCGGCGATGGACGTCGCGGTCGCGGTGATCGCGGCCAACCGCGCCAAGGTCGACGGCATCAAGCTGTCGCTGCTCGACAAGCAGAAGGAGCTCGCGCTGCGCGCACGCCTGCCCCAGGGCGTGCGCATGTACACCGGGGACGACTTCAACTACGCCGAGCTGATCGCCGGCGACGGCGCGCGCTACTCCGACGCGCTGCTCGGCATCTTCGACGCGATCGCGCCGGCCGCCTCGGCCGCGCTGGGCGCGCTCGCGGCGGATCAGGCCGCCGAGTTCCACGCCATCCTGGCGCCGACCGTGCCGCTGTCGCGCCACATCTTCAAGGCGCCGACCCGCTTCTACAAGACCGGCGTCGTGTTCATGGCCTACCTCAACGGCCTGCAGGATCATTTCACGATGGTGGGCGGCCAGCAGAGCGCTCGCTCGCTCGTGCATCTCGCCGAGCTGTTCCGGCTCGCCGACGCGGCGGGCCTGCTCGCCGACCCGGAGCGCGCGGTCGCGCGCATGGGCCGCGTGCTCGCGACCCACGGCGTCGCATGAGGGACTTCGCGCGCGGACCCCAGCACCTGGCGATCAACCAGGCGACCACCAAGGGCTGGTCGCTCGAGCAGGCGATCGAGGGTTACGCGCGCCACGGGGTGCGCGGCATCGCGGTCTGGCGCGACAAGCTGGCCGAGCTCGGCCAGGCGCGCGCCGCCGCGATGCTGAAGGCGCACGACATGACGGTGACCGGCCTGTGCCGCGCCGGCGTGCTGCCGCCGCCCGACAATGCCGGCTGGCGCGCCGCGCGCGACGACAACCGCCGCGCGATCGACGAGGCCGCGGCGATCGGCGCGCGCTGCCTCATCATGGTGGCGGGCGGCTTGCCCACGGGATCGAAGGATCTCGCCGACGCGCACGCCCAGGTGCGCGACGGTCTCGCCGAGCTCCTGCCCTACGCGCGCGACGCCCAGGTCGCGCTGGCGATCGAGCCGCTGCACCCGATGTACGCGGCCGATCGTGCCTGCGTGAACACGCTCGCCCACGCCAACGACCTGTGCGACGCGCTCGGACCCGGCGTCGGCGTCGCGGTCGACGTCTATCATGTCTGGTGGGACCCGCATCTCGAGCGCGAGATCGCGCGCGCCGGCAAGCGCCGGCTGCTCGCCTTCCATGTGTGCGACTGGCTGGTGCCGACGACCGACCTGCTGCTCGACCGCGGCATGCCGGGCGACGGCGTGATCGACATCCGCAAGATCCGCGGCTGGATGGAAGCCGCGGGCTACGACGGCTTCGCCGAGGTCGAGGTGTTCTCGGCGAACAACTGGTGGCGGCGCCCGCCCGACGAGGTGGTGCGCACGTGCATCGAGCGCCACCGCTCGGTGGTGTGAGGAGGAGGGCAGATGGCCAAGACCGATGTCGACGCGCTCAAGGAGCGGCTGGTGCAGGCCTGCCGGATCCTCGCGATGGAGGGCCAGGGCGACTACATCTGGGGCCACGTCACGCTCCGGCTGCCCGACCGCCCCGATCACCTCCTGATGAAGCCGGCGCGCATCGGGCTCGAGGAGATCCGGCCCGAGGACGTCATCACGGTCAATCTCGACGGCGAGAAGGTCGACGGCGCGGCGCCGCGCCACATCGAGGTGTTCATCCACTCCGAGGTCATGCGCGCGCGCCCCGAGGTGACCGCGGTGGTGCACACGCATCCGATCTGCGCGATCGCCTTCAGCTCGCTCGGCAAGCCGCTGCTGCCGGTCGGCCATGCCGGCTCGCTGTTCTGCGACGGCTTGCCGGTCTACGACGAGACGACCGACCTGATCACGGATTCGGCGCTCGGCGCCTCGGTCGCGCGCAAGCTCGACCGCCACGACGCGCTGCTGCTGCGCAACCACGGCATCGTCACGGCCGGCGCCACGCTCGACGAGGCGATCCTCAAGGCGATCTTCCTCGAGAACGCCTGCCGCACCCAGCTGCTCGCGGAATCGTGCGGCGGCCCGAAGCTCGTCACCCCGCTCGAGGAGGCGCGAATCAAGGGCAAGCGAATCATCGGCGGCGGCCAGACCGAGGCGTGCTTCCAGTACCTCGCCCGCCGACTCGGTCGCGACGGTGAATGAGGGGGAAATGCCGCGAATTGCCGGATTCGAAGAACTTTTGCCGCTACGGTAAGTTACTCCCGCGGGAAGGCTCTGGCCGACTCCTAGGGCGGATGTTATAGGCACCGCCGTACGCCAAGACTGTCGCCCCGTGGGGGAAACGGATGAACATCAGCGCGCGCCGCGAGCTCGCGACGACCAACCGCAAGTTGCTGGACTGGGTCGAGGAAATGGCACGGCTCTGCCGCCCCGACACCATCCATTGGTGTGACGGCTCGCAGCAGGAGTACGAGGCGCTGTGCCGCCAGATGGTGGCGGATGGCACCCTGATGCCGCTCAACCCGGCGAAACGCCCCGACTGCTTCCTCGCGCGCTCCGATCCGCGCGACGTCGCCCGGGTCGAGCAGCGCACCTTCGTGTGCTGGCCGAGCGCCGCCGACGCCGGCCCCAACAACAACTGGGTGGCGCCCGCCGAGATGAAGGCGCGGCTCACCAAGCTGTTCGACGGCGCGATGCGCGGGCGCACCATGTACGTGATCCCGTTCAGCATGGGGCCGATCGGCTCGCCGATCGCGCAGCTCGGCGTCGAGCTGACCGACTCGCCCTACGTCGTCGCCAGCATGCGGATCATGACGCGCATCGGTCGCGCGGCGCTCGACGCGATCGGGCCGACCGGCGGCTTCGTGCCGTGCCTGCATTCGGTCGGCGCGCCGCTCGCGCCCGGCCAGCGGGACGTCGCCTGGCCGTGCGACCCGGCGAACACGACGATCGCGCACTTCCCCGAGGAGCGCTCGATCTGGTCGTACGGCAGCGGCTACGGCGGCAACGCGCTGCTCGGCAAGAAGTGCTTCGCGCTGCGCATCGCCTCGATCATGGCGCGCGACGAGGGCTGGCTCGCCGAGCACATGCTGATCGTCGGCGTCGAGTCGCCGCGCGGCGAGACGAGCTACGTCGCCGCCGCGTTCCCCTCGGCCTGCGGCAAGACCAACTTCGCCATGATGGTGCCGCCCTCAGGCTTCGAGGGCTGGAAGATCAAGACGGTCGGCGAGGACATCGCCTGGATCAAGCCCGGCCCCGACGGCCGGCTGCGCGCCATCAACCCCGAGAACGGCATCTTCGGCGTGGCGCCCGGCACCTCGGTCCAGACCAACCCGAACGCGATGCGGGCGCTCGGCCGCAACGTGATCTTCACCAACGTCGCGCTGACCGACGACGGCGACGTGTGGTGGGAGGGCATGACGGACACGCCGCCGGCGCACCTGATCGACTGGCGCGGCGAGGACTGGACACCGGCCAAGGGCACGCCCGCCGCCCACCCGAACGCGCGCTTCACCGCGCCCGCGCACCAGATCCCGACGATCGATCCGGCGTGGGAGGATCCCGCCGGCGTGCCGATCAGCGCCTTCATCTTCGGCGGCCGCATGAGCCGCGGCACGCCGCTGGTCGTGCAGGCGAACAGCTGGGAGCACGGCGTCTATCTCGCCTCGACGATGGGATCGGAGGCGACCGCGGCGGCCGAGAATACCGGCATCCGGCGCGACCCGATGGCGATGCTGCCGTTCTGCGGCTACAACATGGCCGACTACTTCAAGCACTGGCTGAGCTTCGGACGCGCGCTGAAGCACCCGCCGGCGATCTTCCGCGTCAACTGGTTCCGGCGCGACGACGCCGGCAAGTTCCTGTGGCCCGGCTTCGGCCAGAACATGCGCGTGCTCAAATGGATCGTCGAGCGCGTCCAGGGCACCGCGCAGGCCGAACGCTCGCCGGTCGGCTGGATGCCGCGACGCGAGGACCTCGAGTGGCGCGGGCTCGACTATCCGGCGCAGCGCTACGCGCAGCTGATGGCGATCGATCCGGCGCACGAGGCCGAGGAGCTCGCGGCGCGCGAGGATCTGTTCCGCGGCTTCGCCGGCCGCCTGCCCGCCGAGCTGATCGCCGAGCAGCAGGCCCTCAAGGCGTCGCTCGCCGCCGGCGCGCGCTGACGCTTGCCCGACGCCGATCGGGCCGCCACACTCGCGGCCCATGGCTGATACTCTCGACTGGCCGCTCGACATCCACCGCGCGCTCGGCGCCGCGGCGGTGCGCCAGATCTCCTACGTGCCCGACGCCGGTCACGCGCGCCTGATCGAGCTGTGCCGCGACGATCCGCGGATGGTCGCCACCGTGCTGACCACCGAAGAGGAAGGCGTCGGGCTCGCGTGCGGCGCCTGGCTCGGCGGCGAGCGCGCCGCGCTCCTGATGCAGTCGAGCGGCGTCGGCAACTGCATCAACGCCTTCGGCATGCTGAAGACGTGCGGCTTTCCGTTCCTGACCCTGGTGACCATGCGGGGCCAGTGGGGCGAGTTCAACCCGTGGCAGGTGCCGATGGGCCAGACCACGGCCGCGGCGCTCGAGCTCGCCGGCCTGATCGTGCACCCGGTCGACGCGCCGGCCGAGGTCGGGCCGACCGTCGCGGCGGCCGCCAAGCTCGCGTTCGACAGCTCGGTCGCGGTCGCGGTGCTGCTCGGCCAGCGCCTGATCGGCACCAAGAGCTTCCAGAAATGAGCCGCTCGAACCGCCTCGAGCGCCGCGCCGTGGTGGCAACGCTGCTCGCCGATCGCGGCGACCTTCTGGTGGTCAGCGGCCTCGGCGCGCCGACCTACGACTGCGCCGCGGTCGGCGATCACGCGCTCAACTTCTACCTGTGGGGCGCCATGGGCAGCGCCGCCATGCTCGGGCTCGGGCTGGCGACCGCGCAGCCGCAGCGACCGGTGCTGGTGATCACCGGCGACGGCGAGCAGCTGATGGGCCTGGGCGCGCTCGCCACGGTCGCCGTGCGCAAGCCCGCCAACCTCGCGATCGTGGTGCTCGACAACGAGCGCTACGGCGAGACCGGCAGCCAGACGACCCACACCGCCGACGGCGTCGATCTCGCCGGCGTCGCGGCGGCCGTCGGCTTTCCGCACAGCGTTCGCGTCGAGGACGCGGCCGGTCTCGCGGCGCTGCTGCCGCGCCTGCGCGCCAAGACGGGCCCGCTGTTCGCCGCCATCAAGGTCGCGCCCAAGCCCGACCCGATCGTGCTGCCGCCGCGCGACGGCGCCTACCTGAAGCACCGCTTCCGCGCGGCGCTGCTCGGCGACGCGGCCGCGCGATAATCGGTCGTCATTGCGAGCGCAGCGAAGCAATCCAGGGGTGCCTGGATTGCTTCGTCGTGGAGCCTGCCCTCGGGCCGCGCGTAGCGCGGACCCGGGGGCTCCTCGCAATGACGATGTGAGGTTGTCGCGATGCGCCGCTACGCCTTCAAGGGGACGGCGACGAACTCCTCGGTGCCCTGCCGGTTGATCAGCATGGCGACCGACTTGCGGCCGGACTTTTCCACCGCGTGGACTGCAGTGGCGAGCTCGTGCGGGTTCTTGATCTCGTGGTTGTCGACCCGCTCGATGATGTCGCCGGCCTGCAGGCCCTGCTCGGCGGCCGGTCCGTTGGGATCGACGCTGACCACGACGACGCCGTGCACGGTCATCGGCACGTCGAGGCTCTCGCGCGTGTTCTGGTCGAGCGGCGCCACCTTCAGCCCGAGCTGCGCGTGGTCGACCTCGCCGCCCTTCGCCGACTTGCCCCCGGCCGTCTGGTCGGTCGCCTGGGCGATGGTCGTGTTGAGCGTCGTGGTCTGGCCGTCGCGCCACACCGCGACCTCCTGGCTGGCGCCCGCCTTGGTGTCGGCGACCGCGCGCGACAGGTCGCGCGGACCTTTGATGTCCTCGCTGCCGTAGCGCACGATCACGTCGCCCTGCTTGAGGCCCGCCTTGGCGGCCGGGCTGTCGGGCTGCACCGCCGCGACCAGCGCGCCGTGGGTCGATTTCAGGCCGAGCGCGTTCGCCATGTCGGGCGTGACGGGCTGGATCTGCACGCCGAGCCAGCCGCGCTCGACATGGCCGGTCGCGCGCAGCTGGGCGATCACCGGCTGGGCGGCGTTCGACGGGATCGCGAAGCCGATGCCGACCGAGCCGCCGTTGGGCGAGTAGATCGCCGTGTTGATGCCGATCACCTGGCCCTCGGTGTTGAAGGTCGGACCGCCCGAGTTGCCGCGGTTGATCGAGGCGTCGAGCTGCAGGTAGTCGTCATACGGGCCGGAGTGGATGTCGCGGCCGCGCGCCGACACGATGCCGGCCGTCACCGTGCCGCCGAGGCCGAACGGGTTGCCGACCGCGATCACCCAGTCGCCGACCTCCGCCTGGTCGGAGTTGCCCCACGCCACGTAGGGCAGCGGATGATCGGCGGTGACCTTGACGAGCGCGAGGTCGGTCTTGTCGTCGTGGCCGACCAGCTTGCCCTTGAGGATCTCGCCGTCCTGCAGGGTGACCGAGATGTCGGTCGCGTTGCCGATCACGTGGTTGTTGGTCACCACGTAGCCCGCCGGATCGATGATGAAGCCGGAGCCGAGCGCGCGCAGCTTCTCGGGCCGGTTCTGGCCGAACGGCTGGAGGTGGCGGAACAGCTCGCCGAACGGCGAGCCGGGCGGGAAGTCGGGCATCTGCGGCAGCTCGTTCTCGCTCGAGCCGGTCTGCAGCTGGGTGGTCGCGATGTTGACGACCGCGGGCTTCACCTTGTTGACCAGCGGGGCGAAGCTTTCGGGCATCGGAGCGGCGACCGCGAAGGCGGCCGAGCCGGCGACCAGCGCGCCGGACAGGCACAAGGCGACTGCGCCCCGCCGCCAGGCGGGCCGCAGCGCGACGGTGATGGATGACGTCATGGCGGATCGGTCTCCGTGAAGAAAGGGGGCGCCTGCCCGTAACGGCCGAGACCGCGGGCAAGTGTCGAGGTGTGCCAGATGTAGGCGATGGAGATCGGCGGTCGCTTGGTGCCAGATTAACTATTCGAAATGTTGCGCGCCGAAGTGTGGCGGCAATTGTGGCGCCACCAAGGCACGAGATCCCGCGGACTCGGGCGCAAGAGCGTGCTGAACCGCCTGAGCCCATTGAACCGTCATGCCCGCGAAAGCGGGCATCCAGAGTGACGTACGCCGCCGTCCGACCCTGGATCCCCGCGTTCGCGGGGATGACGTCGCTCCGAGTCCGTTCTGTCTCGATGTCGAGACTGCGCCGGCACGACCCGGCTACTGGGCGGCGCGCAGCGCGGTGTCGTGCAGGCCCCAGAGGCCGTCGGTCTGGCGGATCTCGATCTGGCGCGGGTGGAAGGCGCGCAGGCTCGGCCGGTGCCCGATGCTGACCACGGTGGTGTCGGGCAGGCGCTTGGGCAGCATCTGGTAGAGCCGCATCTCGGTCGCCTCGTCGAGCGCGCTGCTCGCCTCGTCGAGGAACAGCCAGTCGGGCTTGACGAGCAGCGCGCGCGCGAACGCGATGCGCTGCTGCTCGCCGGGCGACAGCAGCTGCGCCCAGTGCTGCGCGTCGTCCAGCCGATCGACCAGCGGCGCCAGCTCGCAGGCGCGCAACGCCTCGATGATCTCGGCGTCCGCCAGTTGGCCGGCCGGCGCCGGGTAGGTCAGCACGTCGCGCAGCGGGCCGATCGGCAGGTAGGGCCGCTGCGGCAGGAACAGGAAGCGCTGCGCGCTTGGCCGCTCGACCGTGCCGGCGCCGTACGGCCAGATGCCGGCGAGCGCGCGAAACAGCGTGCTCTTGCCGCTGCCCGACGGACCGCTGAGCAGCACCGGCTCGCCCTGGCGCAGGGTCAGCTCGGCGTGCGGCAGCAGCACGCGGCCGCCCGGCACCGCCAGGTCGAGGTCGCGCGTGCGGATCTCGTGAGCGCCCTCGGCGGCCGGCACGACGTGGATCGCCGGCCCGGTCTCAAGGGTCGCCTCGATGCGCGTCATCGCCGCGTTGAACGAGGTCAGTCGATCGACCGTCGCCTTCCACGGCGCGATCGCCGAATAGGCGTCGACGAACCAGCTCATCGAGCTCTGGACCTGGCCGAACGCGTCGAGCGTCTGCATCAGCGGCCCGAGCTCGATCACGTGGGCGAAATAGCGCGGCGCCGCGAGCGCCATCGGGAAGATCACGGCGGCCTGGCCGAAGCCGGCGGTGAACGAGGTCAGCCGCTTGGTCTGGCGCATGATCTGCCACCAGTTGGTCAGCACGTTGGCGAACAAGAGGCTGAACTGGCGCTGCTCGCGCGCCTCGCCGCCGTAGAGCGCGACCCCGTCGACGTTCTCGCGGAAGCGCACCAGCGAGAAGCGGTAGTCCGCCTCGACGCGCTGGCGCTGGAAATTGAGCCCGATCAGCGGCCGGCCGACCAGATGGGTGAGCCAGGTGCCGAGCGCGCTGTAGAGCAACGCGGCCCACAACAGGTAGCCCGGGATCGTGATCTCGACGCCGTCGATCGGGATCGTCAGGCTGCCCGACAACGCCCACAGGATGCCGGCGAACGACGCCAGGGTGACGACCGCCTCCATCAGGCCGATGGCGAGCGACAATGTGCCGGCGGTGAAGTCGCGCAGGTCCTCGGTGATGCGCTGGTCGGGGTTGTCGGCGCCGCCGCCTTCGAGCTGCAGGCGGTAGTAGGTGCGCCCGGCGAGCCAGCGGCTGACGAAGCGCTCGGTCATCCAGCGCCGCCAGCGCATCTCGAGCATCTGGCGCAGATAGAGGCGATAGACCTGGAAGGCGATCCAGAAGAACGCCAGCACGCTGAACCGCCCCATCAGCGGCAGGAAGCGGCCGACGTCGTATTGCTGCAGCGCGTTGTACATCAGGCGGTTCCAGTCGTTGAACATCACCGACAGGAACACGATGCTGAGATTGAGCGCGATGATGGCGAGCAGGAGCCCGCGCGCCGGCCAGCGCTCCTCGGAGAACCAGTAGGGCCGCGCCAGCGCCCAGACGTCGCGCGCGAAATCGATGTGCTTGCCGAACATGCGGGGGAGCTTTCGCTGAAGGCGGGGGGATCGACGGGAGGGCAGACCCGGGAAAGGACAGAGAGCCGGCGTACCGCGCAGGCAACGCGGCCTTACGTGGGGCAGCCCTGCGTTTAGCGCAAGCCCGGCCCCTGCCGCAAGCAACGCCCCGCGCGCCTTTTCGGCGCAGCGCGTCGTGCGTCGAAGACGCGCCACCCGCCACCGGCCCGGGAGGGTTGGGGGGGTGACAGCGACGAAGCGCGCATGCTCTAAACCGCAGCCCATGCCGCACGGACCCGCGAAATCGAGCGAGACGATGACGGCGCCGCCGCCGGCGCGGCGCGCGCTGGCGCCGTTCAAGCGCGGCGTCTACCTGGCGATCTGGCTCGGCACGCTGACCTCCAACATGGGCGTGTGGATCCAGTCGGTCGGCGCGGCGTGGCTCATGACCTTGATCACGGCGTCGCCCGACTGGGTGGCGCTGGTGCAGTCGGCCTCGACCCTGCCCGTGTTCCTGTTCTCGCTGGCCGGCGGGCTGTTGGCCGACAAGGTCGATCGCCGGCTCGCCCAGGTCGCCGGCCAGGCGGTCGTGATGACGGCGGCGCTGGCGCTGGCGCTGCTCGATTACCTGGGCGGCATGACGCCCTGGCTGTTGCTGTCGATGACGTTCCTGCTCGGCGTCGGCTCGGCGATCCGCCAGCCGGCGTTCCAGGCCTCGGTCAGCGACCTGGTGCCGCGCGAGGAGGTGCCGGCCGCGGTCGCGCTGAACTCGGTCAACTTCAACATCGCGCGCGCGCTCGGCCCCGGCATCGGCGGCCTGATCGTCGCCGCGTTCGGGCCGCCGGTCGCCTTCATGATCAACGCCGGCTGCAACGTCGTGACGATCGCGGTGCTGCTGAGCTGGCGCGGCGCGATCGCGCCCAGCCCGAGCCGGCGCGAGAGCGTGCTCGGTGCGATCAGCGCCGGGCTGATCCAGGTCGCCCAGCGCGCCACCTTGCGCCGCGTGATGGCGCGCACGTCGGCCTTCTGTCTGTTCGCCGCGGCGCTGTGGGCGCTGCTGCCGATCGTCACCAAGGACGATCTCGGCGGCACCTCGTCGACCTACGGCGTGCTGCTCGGCTGCCTCGGCTTCGGCGCGGTGCTCGGCGCCGGGCTGCTCGCGCAGCTGCGCCGGCGCGTCTCCGACGAGGCGCTGATCGAGCTCGGCAGCGTGCTGTTCGCGCTCGCCACGGCGGCGCTCGCGGTCGTGCACGGGATCGCGCTCCTGATGCCGCTGTTGATGCTCGGCGGCGTCGCCTGGATGATCAACATGTCGACCTTCTCGACCACGGTGCAGCTCGAGGCGCCCGGCTGGGTCAAGGCGCGCGTGGTCGCGATCTTCTTCATGGCGATGTTCGGCAACCTGGCGCTCGGCAGCTGGCTGTGGGGCCGGCTCGCCGCCGACCACGGCGTGCACCCGGCGCTGCTCGCCGCCGGCGCGCTCCTGCTCGCCAGCCTCGCGCTGCGCTGGCGCTTCCGCATGCCCGACCACCCGACCATGGCGGCGTAGGGGAGGCTCGCCGGCTTCGATTTGTTCGTCATTGCGAGCCGCAGGCGAAGCAATCCAGAATCGGCGTCCGCGCGGGGTATGACGCCGCATGAGGCGACCGGCCGTCTACATCATGGCCAATAAACGCAACGGCACGCTCTACACCGGCGTGACATCCGATCTCATCCGGCGCGTCCAACAGCATCGCGACGCCATGCTCCCGGGTTTCAGCGCGCGCTATGCCTGCAAGATCCTCGTCTGGTACGAGCCGCATGACGCCATGATCGAGGCGATCGCGCGCGAAAAGCAGCTCAAGGCCGGATCTCGCCGCAGGAAACTCGCGTTGATCGAAGCCCTGAACCCGGATTGGCGCGACCTCTACGACGACTTGGTGTGATCCGCCGCGCAACAGCCAAAAGCGCGGTCTGGATTGCTTCGTCGCTGCGCTCCTCGCAATGACGGCTTAAGCGATCAGGTCGAGCCGCTGCCACCGTCATTGCGAGCGAAGCGAAGCAATCCAGAGGGGAGGTGACGCGGGCGCCCGCTTATACCAGGCTCTTGGAGGCGATTTCGTAGACGTCGCGGGAGAGGTTGGGGGTGGTGGCGACGCGCTCGAGCTGGGCGCGCATCAGCGACTGGCGCGCCGGGTCGTAGCGGCGCCAGCGGCCGAGCGGGCCGATCAGGCGCGCGCCGATCTTGGGGTTGATCGGCTCGAGCGCGAGCACGCGGTCGGCGAGGAAGCGGTAGCCGGCGCCCGAGGCGTCGTGGAAGCGCA
>DATJNS010000381.1:0-2372 GCA_035507915.1 Candidatus Sulfotelmatobacter sp. | reverse complement strand
CTTGAGGGCGCCGTTCCCGATCCTCCCGAAGGGTCCGTGCGCGGCCGAGGGCATGATCCGGTACACCCAGGTCCGGCGGTTGACGGCGCGGGGCTGGGTGAAGGCGGTGCCGCTGATCTGCTCGGCGTAGAGGCCGAGCGGCGGCCGTTGCGGCGAGTTCTGGCCGACCGGCAGCGCGCCCGCGACCGCTTCCGTCGCGTGCTCGTTGCCGAAACCGGAAAGGTACGTGAGCGGTGCGGCGCCGGCGCTCGTCGACGTGCGGCGGGTCGTCGGCTTGCTGGAGGTCGAGACGGTCATCGGCGGTCCTCCCGGATCCGGGATCCTGTGGCGGGCCTGCGGCGCCCATCGTCGCAGCGGCGCGCGACATTATAGTGAACGCGCAGCGGGCGGCCATCCGCCGCCGCGGCTAGGGCCGCGTCGCTGGTCCCGTCCGGACCGGCCCGAGCAGCGCCGGCAGCACGAACAGGGTGCAGACGACGGTGTAGAACAGCCCCAGGGTCAGGAGCTCGCCCATGCTGGCGGTGCCGGGGTGGCGCGACAGCGCGAGCGAGCCGAACGCCGTCGTCGTGGTGAGCGCGCTGAACAGCACGGCGCGCGCGGTGCTCGACTGCAGGGGCCCGCCGAGCCCGGCGCGCCAGTTCATCACGAAATAGATGTCGAACGCGACGCCGATCCCGAGCAAAAGCGGCAACGCGATGACGTTGGCGAAATTGAGCGGCAGCGGCAGCACCACGCAGGTGATCAGATTGAGCAGCGCGGCGAGCAGCAACGGCGCCAGCACGAGGGCGACGTCGAGCAGGCGGCGCAGCGAAATGAGGAGCAGCGCGGCGATCACGACGATGGCGGTGACCCCCGCGACCGCGAAGGCGTGCTCGATGGTGCGCGCCGACTCCTGAATCGAGACCGGGGCGCCGGTCGCATCGGGAGCGACCGCGCGCACCGCCGCGACGAAGCGCTCGATCACGTCGTTGTGGCGGGTGTCGCCCTTGGGAAACACCTCGACGCGGGCTTGACCATCGGGCGCGACCCACGCGCGCTTGAGATCGGGCGGCAGCGTGCCGAGCGTGACGGGACCGGCCTCCAGGGTCAGGCTCAGGTCGGCGAGGCGCTGTTTCAGGCCGCCGGTCAGCATGTCGGACAGGGTGGCGAGCGCGCGCGGATTGCTCTGCGCCGCGACGGCGCCGAGCGCGCGGGCGAGCCGGCGGGCCGGCGCATCCGGCGGCGCGCTCCCGGCGATCGGCTCGAGCTTGGCAAGGAAGGCGGCGAGCGCCTTGGCGTTCTGGGCGGCGTCCGGCGGCGGCGCGATGTCGGGCGGGCTCAAGGTCGGTCCGAGCAGCATCGCGGCATCCTGGATCACGGCGAGCTTCTGGTCCTGGTCCTTCGGCACGTAGCTCGTGATCGCGACCGCATGCTCGACCTCGGGCACCTCGTCGAGCTTGGCGACCAAGGCCGTGGCCGCCTCGACCGACGGCGTCAGCACGTCGACCGTGTAGAAGGTCGTGTTCGGATCCGACATCAGATCGAGCAGGGTCGACATCGACTCGGTCTTCGGGTCCTTGAGATCGAGCGGGTTGAAATCGAAGTCGAGGCGCGGCGCGAGCGCGATGCCGGTCACGGCGAGCGCGGCGCTGACGCCCATGACGGCACGGCGGTTGCGGATCAGCCAGGCGTCGGCCGGCGCGGCCCAGGCGAAGCCGACGGGCGCCTTCTCGCCGGGCGGCCGCACCAGGGCGAGCAGGGCGGGCAGCACCGTCAGGTTGGCGACCAGCGCGATCAGCATGCCGGCGCCGGCGATCAGGCCGAGCTCCGAGACGCCGCGAAAGGCGGTCGGCAGGAAGGAGAAGAAACCGAGCGCTGTCGTCGTCGCGGCGAGGGTGAGCGCGGCGCCGACGCGGCGCGCGGTCCGGCGCATCGCTGCGGCGAGGTCGCCGGCATGGAAGCGGGCGTCGCGAAAGCGCACGCTGAACTGGATGCTGAAGTCGACTGCGATGCCGACGAACAGCACGGCGAAGCCGATCGAGATCAGGTTGAGGGTGCCGACGGTGATCGCTGCGAAGCCGCCGGTCACCGCCAGCCCGATCAGCAAGGTTACGATGATGGCGACGATCAGGCGCAACGAGCGCAAGGCGAGAAACAGGATCACGCAGACCAGGGCGAGCGTGGCGACGGTCGCGACGCCCGCACCTTGCGCGACCGAGGCGAACTCCTCGTCGTCGAGCGCGACGTCGCCAGTCTGGCGCACGCGCACGCCGTGATCGGGCGTCAGGCCGAGCTCCTGCACCGCCGCGCGCACCGCGGCCTGCGCCGCCGCGCCGGGCGACAGCGCGCTGTAATCGAGCACCGGCTGGGCGAGCACGAAGCGGCGCAGCTCC
>DATJNS010000380.1:0-4183 GCA_035507915.1 Candidatus Sulfotelmatobacter sp. | reverse complement strand
CTGCCGGTGATCGGCGCGCCGATGTTCCTGGTCTCGGGCCCCGAGCTCGTGATCGCACAATGCCGCGCCGGCATCGTCGGCAGCTTCCCGGCGCTCAACGCGCGGCCACAGGAGCAGCTCGAGGCATGGCTGGTCCAGATCGAGGACGCGCTCGTGCAGCACGACGCCGCGCATCCCGAGCGACCGGCCGCGCCGTTCGCGGTCAACCAGATCGTGCACGGCTCGAACGAGCGGCTCGAGCACGACATGGCGGTGTGCCTGAAGCACCGCGTGCCGATCATCATCACGAGCCTCAGGCCGCCGAACCCCGACGTGGTGGCCGTGGCGCATTCCTACGGCGGGCTGGTGTTCCACGACGTGATCAGCCTGCGCCATGCCGAGAAGGCGCTCGAAGGCGGCGTCGACGGTCTGATCCTGGTATGCGCCGGCGCGGGCGGCCACGCCGGGCCGCTCAGCCCGTTCGCGCTGCTGCCCGAGGTACGCCGCATCTTCGACGGCACCGTGATTCTGTCGGGCGCGATCACGACCGGTCGCGCGGTGCTGGCGGCGACCGCGCTCGGCGCCGATCTCGCCTACATGGGGACGCGCTTCATCGCGACCGAGGAGTCGCGCGCCGACCCGCGCTACAAGCAGATGGTCGTCGACACGACCGCCAAGGACATCGTCTACACGCCGATGTTCTCGGGCGTGCACGGCAACTACCTGAAGCCGAGCATCGCGGCGGCCGGGCTCGATCCCGACAATCTGCCGGTGCCCGACAAGACCAAGGCCGACTACAAGACCAACCGCCGGTCGCGCCCGGCGGCGTGGCGCGACATCTGGGGCGCCGGCCAGGGCGTCGGCTCGATCGACGCGATCCTGCCGGTCGCCGCCTGCGTCGACCGCATCGAGGCCGAGTATCGCGCCGCGCTCGACGCGCTCGGCGCCGCCGCCGGACCGTTCGCGATCCGCGCGGCGGCGGAATAGCCGCTACACGATCTTCGGCGTGACCTCTTCGGCGAACATCTGCATCTGGTCCATCAGCTCGGACACGCTGTTGGCGGCGAAGTAGAGGCCGAGCAGATGGGTGACGCCGGCGGCCTTGAGGGCGAGCGCGCGCTCGACGATGACGTCCGGCGTGCCGATCAGGTTGATGTCCTCGTGGCTCGCGCTCTGCTCCTTGAGGGTCGACTTGCGCAGCGACGCCAGGTGCTTGTTCATCTGGCTCTGGCGGAAGCGCGCGAGCGCGGCCTCCTGGGTCTTGCCGACATGCACGACATATTGCGGCGCGACCGCGACGGTCTTCGGGTCGCGCCCGGCCTGCTCGGCGAGCTCGTGCAAGAGCTTGACGTCCTGGCGCATGCGCTCGAGCGGCACGGCGGCGGGCAGCCAGCCGTCGGCGCCGTATCGGATCGCGCGCTTGATGTTGTTGACGTTGTTGCCGCCGACATAGATCGGCAGGCGCTTCTGCTTGGGCTTGGGCGCGAGCTCGACGTCGCGGAACTTGTAGTACTTGCCCTCGAACGACGCGACGCGCTGCGAGAACAAGAGATTGAGCGCCTGCAGGCCTTCGTCGACGATGGCGCCGCGCTGCATCGGCTCGTCCGGGTTGAGTGCCTCGAATTCCTCGCGGTAGGCGCCGATGCCGATGCCGATCTCGAGCCGGCCGCCGCTGAAGTGATCGAGCGTCGCGATCTGCTTGGCCGTCACGACGATGTCGCGCCGCATCGGCAGCACCAGGAGCCCGGTACCGAAGCGCAAGGTCTTGGTCGCGGCCGCGACGAACGCGTAGGTCATCAGCGGTTCCCAGAAGCGCGGCGGCACCGGGAACTCGCTGCGCACGTAGTGCTGGGTCGTCATGTGGTCGTTGCCCCACACCGAGTGGTAGCCGAGCGTCTCGGCGTGCTGGGCGATGCGGATCACCGCCTCGGGCTCGGAGAACGGGATCGGGTAGGTCAAGCCCTCCATCCCGGTGGGCAGGCCGGCGCTGACCAGCATGGCGCGCGCTCAGTCGGCGGCGGCGCTGCGGCGCGCGGCGGTCGCCGCCTCGTCGAGCGCGCCGTCGGCGCCGACCACGACGCCGTAGTCGCGCGCCGCGGCCGCGTGCGACACCAGCCCGGCGCGCACGTCGGCGAGCACGCGCGCGACCGGCCGCAGCCTGGGGTCGCCGAGCCCGCCGCCGCCCGGCATCTCGATCACGACCGTGTCGCCCTTGGGCACCGTCTGCGAGCCCTTGCCGCGCAGCGCCGCGCCCGAGCCGAGATGGACCCTGCCGGCCTTGCCGTCGCCGCCGCCCTCGCGGCCGCGCGGCGGATGCCCGACGCGGTCGTAGTTGGCGTTGAACGCGAACGGCGCGGGGTCGAGGCTCTCGACCACCATGACCTGGCCGAGGCCGCCGCGGCTCACGCCCGGACCGCCCGAGTCGGTGCGATATTCCTTGCGGCGGATCAGCAGCGGCGAGATCGACTCGGTGACCTCGACCGGCACGTTGCGCACGCCGCTCGGGAATGCGGTCGCCGACAGGCCGTCCTTGCCCGGCCGCGCGCCGGTGCCGCCGGAATGGAAGCTCATGATGTTGAAGCGCTCGGCGTGCGCGACCTCGGCGGGATCGGCGTCGACCGCGCTCGGCCCGCCCATCGCCATCAGGTTCCACAGGCACGACGTGCCCTCGGCCGGCACGCCGCCGCCGAGCGCCTGGTGCAGGCAGCCGAACACGACGTCGGGCAGCATCTGGCCGGTGACGTGGCGCGCCGCCACCGGCGCCGGATGCTTCGCGTTGAGGATGGCGCCCTCGGGCGCGGTGACGCGGATCACCGAGAGCGAGCCGGCGTTGTTCGGCACCTTCGGCGCGACGATGCACTTCACGCCGAACGCCGTGTAGGCCTCGGTGTAGCAGATCGGCACGTTGATGCCGAAGGTCGACACGCCCGACGTGCCCGTGTAGTCGACGTCGATGCCGTCGGCCGAGATCGTCATGGTGGCGACCAGGTCGATCGGCTTGTCGTAGCCGTCGACCCGCATGGCGTTGCGGTAGGTGCCCGGCTTCAGCTTGCCGATCAGCTCGAGGCTGGCGGCGCGCGACTTGGCGAGCACGTGGTCGCCCAGCCGGTCGAGCGTGTCGATGTCGAACTCGTCCATCATGGCGACCAGGCGGCGGCTGCCGACGTCGTTGCACGCCGCCAGCGAGTAGAGGTCGCCGACCACCTGGACCGGCTCGCGCACGTTGCCCTCGACGATCTCGATCAGGCTGTCGTTGACCGTGCCGGCCGACGCGAAGCGCATCAGCGGCACGTAGAGCCCCTCCTCGAACACGTTGCGCGCGTCGGGCACCATGCCGCGGCCGCCGATGTCGACGACGTGGCTCGTGCAGGCGAACAGCGCGACCAGCCGGCCGCGCCGGAAGGTCGGCGTCACGACGGTGAAGTCGTGCAGGTGCCCGGTGCCCTTCCACGGGTCGTTGGTGATGAAGACGTCGCCCTCGCGCATGGTGGCGATCGGGAACTTCTCGAGGAAGTGGTTGACCGAGCGCGCCATCGAATTGATGTGGCCGGGCGTGCCGGTGACCGCCTGGGCCAGCATGTTGCCCGCCTGGTCGAACACGCCCGCCGACAGGTCGCCGGCCTCGCGGGTCGACGTCGAGAAGCCGGTGCGCACGAGCGTGGTCGCCTGCTCCTCGACGACCGCGATCAGGCGGTCCCACATGATCTGCAGGTGGATCGGCGACAGAGGATGATTGCCGGACATGTCGTTTGATCTCCGAAGTTCGCCCCACCGTAGCAACGACCAAAGGGAAGATACAGAGCCCGGTGTGCGACCTGTGGTAGACACCGGTGCCCGTCCCTGGCACCGTCGGATCGCGCAACGATGAGGGCATTCGTGGACGATACGTCCACAGCAGCGGCAATGGTCCTGCAGCGGATGCGGGTGCCGGGCCACGAGCACCTCCTGATCCTTGGCTGCTTCGAGCGCCCAGCCACGCTCTTTATGCAGCAGGTCAGGGCTCTTAACTTGATCTATGCGCTAAGCAAGACAGGGCTGCCCGAAAAGCCCTCGCTGGCGGTGATAGGCGCTGGCGCAGCCGGGGTGACCGCGGCGGCCGCGGCAGCGATCAGCGGCTGGAGCGTCGCCATCTTCGATCGTATCGGCGGTGATGTCCTATCGTTTGCAGGGGCGAACACCGGTCAACGCTGGCTACATCCGCACA
>DATJNS010000379.1:0-42182 GCA_035507915.1 Candidatus Sulfotelmatobacter sp. | reverse complement strand
GAGCCCCGATCGCCCCGACCTCGCCGCGCCCAACAGGGAGGATCCCCGCGTGCCTGCCAGCTACAAGATTCTGATTCTCGGCGCGTCCTACGGCTCGCTGCTCGGCGCCAAGCTCGCGATGGCCGGGCATCACGTCACGCTGATCTGCCTGCCCGCCGAGATGGAGCTGATCAACCAGGAGGGCGCGCGCATCCGCATGCCGGTCAAGGGTCGTAAGGACCCGGTCGAGATCGACACGCGCAAGCTGCCCGGCAAGCTGTCGGCGGCGGCGCCGGGAGCGGTCAAGCCGAGCGACTACGACCTGATCGGGCTCGCGATGACGGAGCCGCAATATCGTTCGCCCGGCGTGCGCGAGCTGCTCGACGCGATCGCGAAGTCGAAGGTGCCGTGCATGTCGATCATGAACATGCCCCCCCTGCCCTACTTGAAGCGCATCTCCAGCCTCAACACCGACGGCCTGCTCGCCGCCTTCACCGATCCGACGGTGTGGCAGAATTTCGATCCGGGCTGCCTGACCCTATGCAGCCCGGACCCACAGGCGATCCGTCCGCCCGACGAGAAGGTCAACGTCCTGCTCGTCACCCTGCCGACCAACTTCAAGGTCGCACCGTTCGCCTCCGACAAGCACACCCAGATCCTGCGCGACCTGCAGGCCGGCATCGAGGCGGTGCGCTTCGATGCGCCCGAGGGCAAGATCGAGCTGCCCGTCAAGCTCAAGGTCCACGACTCGCTGTTCGTGCCGCTCGCCAAGTGGGCCATGCTGATCACGGGCAACTACCGCTGCGTCACCAAGGACGCCGCGATCATGATCAAGGAAGCGGTGCATCGCGACCTCGAGGCGTCGCGTACGGTCTACAACTGGGTGCGCGACCTGTGCATCGAGCTGGGCGCCAAGCCTGACGACCTGGTGCCGTTCGAGAAATACGCCGCGGCCGCCAATGGGCTGGTGCGCCCCTCCTCGGCGGCGCGCGCGCTGTTCGCCGGTGCGCCCAACATCGAGCGGGTCGACCGCCTGGTGCAGGCGATCGCGGCGCAGCGCGGCAAGCGCCTGGCCGCGCTCGACGAGATCGTCACGCTGGTCGACGCGCGCCTGGAGCTGAACCGCAAGAAGGTCGCCTGAGCGCGCGGCCGCCGCGACGCATCACGCGTCGGGGCCGCGCAGCCCGCCATAGACCTGCCAGCCGACCGCGGCGAGAAACCCGGCGTCGACCGGCAGATTGACGCCGGTGATCGCCGACGCCTGGTCGGACAGCAGCCATGTGATCGCCGCCGCCACCTCCTGCGGCCGCACCAGGCGCCCGAGCGCGGCGGCGGCGGCCATGCGCGCGGGATCGAGCGCGCCCGCCTGCATGCCCTTCTGCAGCGCCGGCGTGTCCGTGAAGCCGGGCGACACCGCGTTGACGCGCACGCCGCTCGGCCCCCACTCGGCCGCCAGCGTCATGGTCAGGCTGATGACCGCGGCCTTGGCGGGTGCGTAGCCGTGCACCGGCGCCGGGCTGACGCCGACCACCGAGGCGATGTTCACGATCGCGCCGGCGCGCCGCCCGGCCATGCGGGCGCCGAACTCGCGGCACGGCACGAAGGTGCCGCGCAAGTCGACCTTGATGTCACGGTCCCAGTCCGCCATCGCGAGCTTCTGCGGCGGATGCATCTTGCCCAGAACCCCGGCGGCGTTCACCAGGCCGGCGACCGGCCCGTGGTTCGTCTCGATCGCATCGGCAACGCGCGCGATCGCCGCCTCGTCGGTCACGTCGATCGAGTCGGGGAACAACGCGATGCCGGGCGGCGCGCCAGTGTCGGTGCGCGCTGCCCGGTCGATCACGACGACCCGCCAGCCCTTGTCGCGGCACGCCGCGGCCGCGGCCGCGCCGATGCCGCTCAGCCCGCCGGTGACGACGACCACGCCATTGCCGGTCACGCTCGTCACGGTCCCTCCCTGTCAGTCCCGGATCGTCGTGCATTGTGCGCGCCGGCCTCGAGCGGCGACAAGCGCGCGCCGATCGGACCGCCGGTCGATTGACGCGCCGTGCAGTTTCCGGGAGTATTTGTCCGGACAATCTCCGGGGCATCATGCCGTACCGCTTCACGCTGCCGCAGGACCAGCGCCTGGCGATGTCCTTCGTGGTCAATGTCGAGGAAGGCGCCGAGCAAAGCATCGCCGCGGGCGACAAGGGTCCCGAACCGGTCGACGAGCTCGGCGTCGCGCTGAAGATCCCGATCCGCAATCACGCCAACGAAAGCAACTACCTCTACGGTATCCGCGCCGGCGCCCCCCGGGTGCTCGGCCTGCTCGAGCGTCACCGCTTCACCTGCACGGTGACTGCCGCCGCGGTGGCGCTCGAGAAGGCGCCGACCCTGGCGCGCGCGCTGGTCGCTGCCCGCCACGAGGTCTGCAGCCACGGTCATCGCTGGATCCACCAGTTCTCCTTCAAGGAGGATCGCGAGCGCGAGTTCATCCGCAAAGCGACCGAGAGCATCCGCGCCACCACCGGCGAGCGGCCGTACGGCTGGCTGTCGCGCTATCTCACGACCGACAACACGCGGCGCCTGCTGGTCGAGGAGGGCTACGTCTATCACATGGACGACCTGGCGGACGACGTGCCGCGCTGGGAGTTCGTCGAGATCGACGGCCAGCAGCGCGGCATCGTTATCGTGCCCTACGCGATCGACACCAACGACATGAAGTTCTGGGTGGCGCCCGGCTACACGCCGCGCCAGTGGCTCGACTACGCCGTCGCGACCTTCGACCAGCTCTACGACGAAGGTGCGACGCAGCCCAAGATCATGTCGCTCGGCGTGCATCTCAGGATCATCGGCCGACCCGGACGCATCGGCGCGCTGGCATCGTTCATGCAGCACGTCGCGTCTCATGGCGACGTCTGGGTGGCGACGCGCCTCGCGATCGCACGCCGCTTCGCGGCGCTCAATCCGCTCTAGACGCAGCGATGGCGCGCGCCCGGCCCGCACCGCGCAAGCCGGCTCGTCCGCGCGCGCGGCCCAACGGCGCGCCACGCTATGCGACCGTCGCCGACACGCTGACGCGGGCGATCGCCAGCGGGCGCTATCCGGTCGGCTCGACCCTGCCGACCGAGCATGCGCTGTGCGCGACATTCGGCGTCAGTCGATTCACGGTGCGCGAGGCGCTGCGCCAGCTGCGCGACGGCGGACTGGTCTCGCGCAAGCCGCGCGCCGGCACCTTGGTGATCGCCACGCGACGCCCCGCACCCTACGCGCAGACGCTGGGCTCGCTCGACGACCTGCTGCAGTACGCGGGCGACACCGAGATGCGCCTGGTTCATACGGGCAGCGTCCAGGTCGACGCGCTGCTCGCGCGCGACATCCCGATCACCCTCGGCGAGACCTGGCTGTTCGGCATCGGCGTCCGTTATCGCAGAGACGACGACTTGCCGGTCTGCCTCACGCGCGTCTACGTCAATCCGCGCTTCATCGGCATGGCGCGCCGGCTCAGGGAGCGTACCGACACGATCTACAAGCTGATCGAGCGCCATTACGGCGTGACCGTTGCGCGGGTCGCCCAGCGCATCGTCGCGATCTCGCTGTCGCGCGAGGATGCCGCCCGCCTCAAGGCCAAACCGCTCAGCCCCGCGTTGCGCACCGTGCGGCTCTACTACGATCGTGACGACCGCCTGATCGAGGCGTCCGACAACATCCATCCGGGCGACCGCTTCAGCTACGCGATGACGATCGCGAAATCGGGTTAAGGAGGGCACGTGAACGCGCCACCATCGCAGGGACTGACAAGCGGCCTGGTGCGCCTCCTGAAGCGGCCGATCGACGCGCGCGACCGGGCGCGCGCCGCGCTGCACGTGCTCGACTGGCTGGGCTGCGCGGCGGCCGGACTGACGACGCCGCCCGGCGTCACGGCGCTCGCCTGGGCCCGCACCTTGCCGACCGGCCGGTGCCACACGGTGGGCGGTCTGCGCCTGAGCGGCCGCGACGCCGCGTTCCTCAACGGTTCGGTCGGCAACGTGCTCGAGATGGACGACTTCTATCGTACGGCCCTGGTCCACCCGGGGCCCATCGTGGTGCCGACGGCGCTCGCGGCCGCCGAGGAGACGGACGCCGGGCCCGACGCGCTGCTCGACGCGATCGTGCGCGGCTTCGAGGCGATGATTCGGATCGGCCGCAGCGTCGGGCCGACGCACTACAAGTTCTTCCACAATACCGCGACCTGCGGCGTGTTCGGCGCCGCCGCTGCCGCCGGCGCGCTTTACCGGCTCGCCGACGAGCGGCTGGTCGACGGGTTGGGCAATGCCGGAACGCAAGCCTCGGGCCTGTGGCAGTGCCGGCTCGAAGACAGCATGACGAAGCAGCTGCACAACGGCCGCGCCGCGCAGTCCGGGCTGCTCGCCGCCCAGCTCGCGGTGCACGGCTTCACGGGACCGAAGCTGATCCTCGACGGGCCGCTCGGCTTCTACAACGCGATGTGCCCGGACGGCTGGCCCGACCGCCTGCTCGCCGAGCCTGAGGCGCCCTGGCTGATCCACGGCACCAGCTTCAAGCCGTGGCCCGCCTGCCGACACACCCATCCGACGATCGACGCCGCGCTCGCTGCGCGCGCCACGGTGGACTTCGCCGCCATCCGCCGCATCGTGGTCGAGACCTACCGCGATGCGCTCGCGGTGTGCGACAACCCAAGTCCGATGACCGCGGTCGAGGCCAAGTTCAGCCTGCAGCACGCGAGCGCGGTGGTGCTGCTGCGCGGTACGCCCACGCTCGCCGACTTCGACGTTCCGGCGACCCGAGATCCCGAGATCGCCGCGCTCAGGAGCAAGGTCGAGTTGCGCGAGCGCGCGCCCTACACCGTCGCCTATCCGGCGCATTTCGCCGCAAGCCTTCACGTCGAGCTCGCCGACGGCCGGACGATCACGCGCGACATCCCCGACGCGCTGGGTGACCCCGAGAACCCGCTGCCGGATGCCATGCTGTGCGACAAGGCGCGCGCGTTGCTCAACGCCGGCGGCTATTCGCCCGATGCCGCCGAGGCCGTGATCGCGGCGGCGCTCGCGCTGTCGTCGGGCGGCACGGTCGACGGCCTGATGCGGCTGGTGCGCTGACCCGCGCCATGGTGCCGCCCACTTATTTCGACGCCGCCGAGCTCGCGACGATCCAACGCGACTATCCGATCGGCGCGGATTTCCTGCAGCGCTTCCGCGGCATGAGCCGCGACGCGCTGCGCGCGGTCCAGGAGCAGCGCTTCGCACGCGTCATGGCGTTCGCCTGGCAAGTGCCGTTCTACCAGCGCCTGTGGCGCGCCGCGGGCCTCGAGCCGGGCGACGTCGGCGGCCTCGCCGACATATCGAAGCTGCCGACCTATTCGAAAGCCGACCTGATGGCGTCGGTCGAGCGCAACCCGCCGCTCGGCGACTTCCACGGCCTGGAGGCGTACCCGATCGACCTGAGGCCCCAGATCATCCTCCAGACCACCAGCGGCACGACCGGCCGGCCGCAGCCGCTGCTCTACGGCCCCAAGAGCCGCGAGATCCAGAACCTGCTGCTCGCGCGCACCTATCTGCTGCAAGGCATGCGGCGCGACGACGTCGTGCACTCGGTCTACGGCTTCGGCATGGTGAACGGCGGACACTACATCCGCGAGACGATCACGCATTGGATCGGGGCACAGCTCTTGAGCGCCGGCACCGGCGCGGAGACGCGCTCGGCCCAGCAGGTCGCGCTGATGCGCGACCTCGGCGCGACGGTTCTGGCCGGCTTCGGCGATTTCGTATGGCGGCTGGCCGACATCGCGCGCGAGAACGGCATCGAGCCGGGCCGCGACATCCGGCTCCGCATGATCACCGGACATCTCGGACCCGAGGGCCGCGAGCCGATGAGCGAGGCGTGGGGCGGCTGCGCGGTCTACGACTGGTACGGCGTCGGCGACACCGGGATCATCGCTGGCGAAGGACCGGACCAGAGCGGCATGTACGTGCACGAGGACGCGCAATATCTCGAGCTGCTCGATCCCGATACCGGCAAGCCGACCGCGCCGGACGCCACCGGCAACATGGTGGTGACCTGCCTTTTCAAGGACGACATCTTCCCGATCATCCGCTTCAACACGCACGACATCACCGAAGAGATCCACGGCGAGTCGCCGGTCGGCTTGCCCTTCCGGCGCATCCTCGGCTTCCGCGGCCGCAGCGACAACATGGTCAAGCTGCGCGGCATCAACGTCTACCCGACCGGCATCGGCGCCTTGCTCGCGGCCGAGCGCCCGGATTTCACCGGCGAGTTCATCTGCGAGGTCGAGCGCCGCGACGGTCGCGACGACATGCTGGTGCGCGTCGAGATCCGTGGCGCCCCCGACGAGATGCTGCGGCGCGACTACGAGGCGTTGCTGCGCGCCCGCCTCGGCGTCGAGGTGCGCGTCGCGCTCGAGACCCAAGGTGCGCTGGCATCGCTCACCGGCGTCGAGACGCGTCAGAAGCCGGTCCGCCTGATCGACCGGCGCGGAGAACCCTGACTCAGTCGAGGTGGTGCGTCAGGAACAGCGCGATCTCCGGGAACAGGCACAGCACCAGCACGGTCAGGAACATGGCGCCCAGGAAGGGCAGCGCGCCCAGCGCGATCGTGCGCATCGCGACGGTCCGGCTGATCCCCTGCAGCACGAACAGGTTCATGCCCATCGGCGGATGAATAAGCCCGATCTCGGCCATGATCATCAACACGACGCCGAACCACAACGGATCGAAACCGAGCGCGGTCATCACCGGAAACACCACCGGCAGGGTCAGGACGAGCATCGAGATCGAATCGAGGAACGCGCCGAGGACGACATAGATCAGCACGATGATGGCGAACACGAGCCAACGATCGACATGCGTCTCGGTCGCCGCGGTCATGATCTTCTGCGAGATCTTCAGGTAGTCGAAGCCGAAGCTCACGATGGTGGCGCCCACCACGATCAGGAAGATGAACGAGGTGACGACCACCGCGACCTTGAGGCATTCGGCGACCATGCGCGCGGTGAGGCGCCGGCGCAGCCCGCAGATCACGAAGGCCGATACCACGCCGACCGCGCCGGTCTCGGTCGCGGTCGCGATGCCGGCGTAGAGCGACACCACGATCACGCCGATCAGGGCCAGAACCAGACCCGAGTCGATCGCGCTGGCGCGCGTCAACCGGACGCCGCCGGTGGCTGCGACGCGCGGGGCCGCGCTCGGGTAGATCAGCGCCCAGCCGAGCACGACCGCCATGAACAGCGCGGTCATCAACGCGGCCGGCAGAATGCCGGCGATGAACAACTTGGTGGCCGGCACGCCGACCGTCGTCGAGTAGATGATCATCGCGATGCTCGGCGGCACCAGGATGCCGAGCGTGCCGCCGGCGGCAACCGTGCCGTAGATCAGCTTCTCGCTGTAGCCGCGTCGCGTCATCTCGGGGCACGCCACGGTGCCGATCGTGGCGGCGGTCGCGACGCTCGAGCCGGACACCGCCGCGAAGACGGCGCAACCCGCGGTCGCGGCATGCGCAAGGCCGCCCGGCAAGGGTCTCAGCCAACGCGCCATCAAGGAGAAAAGCTCGGTCGTCATGCCGCTGCGCACCAGGATGGTGGCCATCAGGACCTTGAGCGGCACCGCGGTCAGCGAGAAGCTGTTGATTCCCGACCAGGCACGGTCCGCGAGCGTGACGGGGAACGGCACGGGAGTCAGCAGGTAGATCGACAGCAGACCGACCACGGCGAGCGCGAAGGCGACGCGCACCCCGATCGCGAGAAAGAACACGATCGCGACGAACAGCAACACGGCAAGGACGCCTGTGCCGAGCGCCGCGCCGCCGACGAACAGCGCGACCGACACCGCGGCGATGGCGAGCACCAGAGCGCCCACCCGCACACCGCCGGTGACGAACGCGCCGCCCAGCACCGCCAGCAGCACGAGCGCGCTGCCGAGGTCGTAATGCGTGCCCGGAAGCATTGGCGGCGTGCGGCCGAGCGCGAACAATGCCAGGCCGACCGCCACGAACAGCGCATACGGGACCAAGCGGAGCCCGCGGCCGCGGTGGCGCGATAGCCGGTCGATCTCGACGATCACCGCCGACGCCAACAGGCACAAGCCGGCAGCGATCGCGGTCTTGGGCATCCAGGACGGCGTCAGCAGCAGGCTGAAGATGCGCGCGCCATGCTCGTAGTCGGAGAGCACGAGCAGCACGGCCTGCCAGCCCGCGATGGCGACGTAGACCAGGCCGAGCCACGCCGTGGCGAGCGCAAGGTCGCGCGCGCCGGTTGCGCCGAGCCGGTCCATCACGATCCGGATCCGGACGTTGCCGTCGGAGAGATGCGTGTAGGCGGCCCCGCAGAAGATGGTGACGACCAGCGCGTAGGTGCTGGTCTCGGTCGCCCAGATGGTCGGGCTGTTGAGGACGTAGCGCACGAAGACGTCGTAGTCCGTCGCCAGCGCCATGAAGAGGATGCCGAGCGCCGCCAACCACGCAAAGAGCGTGGCGAGCCCGCTGACCACGCGTCCGGGTAGTGTGTCGTCGGCTAGGTCGAGCCCGTCCGCACCTGCCGTGTGCTGGAATTCGCTCATGGACGAAGCGTTCGCGTCATCGGGGCTGCTTGACATGCAACCGGACGGGCAGGATGATTATTTGTCCGGACAATATCAAGGAAACCTCGATGCGCCTCGGCACATTCGCGCTCGGCGTCGGTGTTGCGGGCCTGCTGTCCGTCGCGGCGTCGGCGCAACAGATCACCTGGACCGCCGGCTTCGTCAACGCGGTCGGCAGCAGCTATGTCGAGACGCTCAAGACGGTCCCGGCGCGGCTCGACGCCGCGACCAAGGGGCGCCTCAAGCTCGAGCTCTACGACACGCTGGTCGCCGGCCCCGAGCAGCCCGCCGCGGTGCGCGACGGCCGCCTCGACAGCTCGTTCGCGGTGACGCCGTGGCTCAGCGCCGAAGCACCGTACATGGACTTCGGCAACCTGCCCGGCCTGCTGACCGACGTCGCGGTCTACCACAAGATGCTCGATCCGCTGCTACGCGGCGAAATGGCGAAGATCTGGACCTCGAAATACAACGCGGTGCAGCTGATGACCGGCGTGTTCGAGGAGCAGTGCGTCATCTCGCGCGATCAGATCCACGACGTGAAGGATTTCGCCGGAAAGAAGGTACGCGTCCACAACACCGAGGCCGCCACGCTCATGAGCAAGCTGGGCGCGGCGCCGACACCGGTGCCGTTCGGCGAGCTCGTGCCCGCCCTGCAGCGCGGCATCGTCGACATCGTGATGACGTCGGTCGGCACCGCCAACGGGTTCGGCTTCCACACCGTCGCCAAGCACGTTGGATTGTGGAAGATCGGCACCATCGTGCCGTGGTCGTTCGTGGTCAACCAGCAGAGCTGGGCCAAGCTGCCCGACGATCTGAAACCCGTCGTACAGGCCGAGCTGCGCAAGATCGAGGACGAGCACTTCGCGCGGCACGCCTCGTTCAACCGCGAGGCCATCGAGAATTTCAAGAAGAACGGCATGGAGGTCTACGTCGCGCCGCCCGAGGAACAGGCCAAGGTCTTCGACAAGGCCAACGTCGATGCCGTGTTCGAGAGCTGGTATGCGCTCAACGAGCGCGCCGGCACCGATGGGCGCGGGCTGGTCAAGAAGATCGAGGCGCTCAAGGAGAAGATGCAGGCCGGCGGTTGACCTCTCTCCCGACGTCGGGTGTCGCGATGGACGTGCGTGATCTGCGGCCTGCGCTGGCGATGATCGAGCGTGCCGGGCTGGCGGCCGTAAATGCCGACGGCCCGGAAGCCGCGATCCGGGCGCTGGCGAGCGCCTATTGCGGTCTGTTGGGCGATCGCGAGGCGCATCTCAAGCCAGGCGCGCTGAAGCCCGGCGAGCGCCAGTACTTCGTCGCCGGCGGATTCTTCGTCACGCCCGACGCGCGTTACCACATGCTCGTCGGCAGCGTGAACTTTCCGCCCGACCAGGAACGCCTCCTGGTGCCGATCGATGGCGGCCATCCGGGCTGGGTCTACGCCAACCGCTCGACCCTGATCCTCAAGAACACCGACGAGCACGGTGAGTTTCGCCAGTACCTCAAGACGTCGCGCATGGGCTCGACGATCTTTGCGCCGATCTTCTGGAAGGGCGAATTCCTCGGCCAGATGATCATGGCCGCGCAGGCCCGCCACACGATGCGCGACGAGGATCTCGCCGTCCTGGTCGCCTGCGCCCGCATCGCATCCGGCGCGTGGGTCGCGCACGGTGGACCCGCCTGGCTCGCCGCCACCTACCCGCCGGCCAACGGCTTCTACGTCGACAAGGAAGGCATGTAGCGGCGCGCCGGACGCGTGGCGCTCGACACGCTGGCGCTGCGATCCGGACCTGGCCTAGCCTACAGGCAAGCAGCCAGGGAACGCGCATCGATGGCTTATCGCGTCGGGGTCGACATCGGCGGGACGTTCACCGATCTCTGCGCGTTCGATGAAGCCACCAACGACCTCTTCACCTTGAAGGTGCTCTCGACGCCGGACCAACCCGGCACCGAGGTCATGGAAGGGCTGCGCCAGCTCGAACGCCGCTACGGCGTGGCGCCAAGCCGCATCACCTACTTCACCCACGGCACCACGGTCGGCGTCAACACGGTGATCCAGCGCAAGGGCATCAAGCTCTGCCTGCTCGTCACCGAGAATTTCGTCGACGTCCTCGAGGTCGCGCGGCTCAAGATGCCGGACCCGTACGACCTGCGCTCGTACCCGCCCGCGCCGTTGATCCCCAAGGACCGCGTGCTGCCGGTCCGCGAGCGCATTCGCGCCGACGGCTCGATCGACACGCCGCTCGACGAGGCGAGCGTGCGGGCGGCGCTCGACCGCGCGCGTGCGCTCGGCGCCGAGGGCATCGTCATCGCGCTGATCAACGCCTATCGCAATCCGGCCCACGAGCATCAGACCAAGACGATCATCGGCCGCGCCGCGCCCGACCTGCCGGTGTTCTGCTCGACCGACGTCTGGTCGGTGATCCGCGAGTACGAGCGCACCACGACGGCGGTGATCCACGGTTACGTGCAGCCGCGCGTCGCACGCTATCTGGGCTCGCTGCAGGCGGCGCTGCGCGACGCCGGCGTTCCTGCTCCCGCGATGGTGACCAAGTCGAACGGCGGCGTGATGAGCGCCGAGCTCGGCAAGACGGCGTGTGCCCAGATGATCCTGTCGGGGACCGCAGCCGGCGTGATCGGCGCCGCATACGTCGCCGGCCTGTCGGGCTTCCCCAAGACGATGAGCCTCGACGTCGGCGGCACCAGCGCCGACGTTGCGTTCATCGAGGACGGCACGCCGCAGTACGGCGTCGGCGAGATGATCGGCGAGTTCCCGATCTACATCCCGACCGTCGCGGTGACCTCGATCGGCGCCGGCGGCGGATCGGTCGCCTGGGTCGACGCGCACGGCGTCCTCAAGGTCGGACCCGAGAGCGCCGGCTCCAATCCGGGACCGGCCTGCTATGGCCGCGGCGGCACCCGCGCCACCATCACGGACGCGTTCGCCGTGCTCGGCTATCTCGGCAGCGGCGAGCTCGGCTACAGCGCGATCCGGGTCGACGTCGAGAAGGCGCGCGCGGCAGTCGACGCGATCGCCGAGCGGACGGGCCTGACGCCGGTCGCCGCCGCCGAGGCGATCCTCCGCATCGCGGTGTCGGGCATGTACATGGAGGTCAGCAAGCTGGTGTCGCGCTACGGCGTCGATCCGCGCGAGTACGCGCTCCAGGCTTTCGGCGGCGCCGGCCCGATGATGGCCTGCTTCCTGGCGCGCGACCTCGGCATGCGTCACGTCGTCGTGCCGACCACGCCCGGCGTGCTGAGCGCGCTCGGCGGCCTGATCGCCGACATCAAGTGCGACTTCATCGCGACCGTGTTCGTCGGGCTCGAGCCGGCCGCGTTGCCGGCGATCCGTGACGGCTTCGCGGCGCTCGAGCGCGACGCGCTGCGCTGGCTGCGCGAGGAGCAGGACTACCGCGGCGAGCATCGCTTCGTCTATTCGGCGGACATGCGCTATCTCGGCCAGTCCCACGAGATCGAGACGACGCTCGACGCCGACGCGGTGCGCCGCGGCGACCTCGCCGCGATCGCCCGCACGTTTCACGAGCGCCACCGCCAGGTCTACGACCACGCGGATCCCGAGGCGCCGGTGCAGATCATCAATCTGCGTCTGGTGATCATCGGCCAGAGCGCCAAGCCGACGTTTCGAGCCGCCGACGAGCGCCGCCGGCGTGCCGAGCCCGAGGAGACCCGGCGGGTCTACCTCGATGGCGGCGAGTGCGACGTGCCCGTCTATGCGCGCGCCGCGCTGTCGCCCGGACAATTCTTCGAGGCACCCGCGATCGTGACCCAGAGCGACTGCACGACCTGCATCCCCCGCGGCTTCAGCGGCCGCGTCGACGCCCACGGCAATCTGATCCTGACGCTCGCCGCCCCGACCGAGTGAGGAGCCCTCCGCCATGCCGATCGATCGCGTGACCCTGCAGATCCTCGCCAACCATTGCGGCGCGGCGACCGAGAGCATGGCGCAGACCCTGTACCGCACCGCCCATTCGACCTTCGTCAAGGAGACCGAGGATTTCACCACCGGGCTCGCGACACCGGACGGCAAGACGTTCGCCGCGCCGTATGACCTGGGCGCCACCTGGTTCGTCGGGCTCGACTACGGCCGGGCGCTCAAGCTGATCGACCGCTACGAGGACGGCGACCTGTGCATGACCAACGACCCGTACAGCGGGTTCGTGTGCACCCACTCGCCCGACGTCCACATGTGGAAGCCGATCTTCCACGGCGGCGAGCTGATGTGCTTCGCGGTCGGCCACATCCACAACACCGACGTCGGCGGCGCCGTGCCGGCGAGCTTGTCGCGCGCCAACGTCGAGGTGCACCAGGAGGGCATCCGGATTCCGCCGGTGAAGCTCTACAAGAAGGGCGAGCTCAATCGCGAGGTGCTCGACATCATGCTGCTCAACGTGCGCATGCGCGAGCAGAACTGGGGCGACCTCAAGGCCGAGATCGCCGCCATGCACACCGGCGAGCGCAAGGTCCACGAGATGATCCGGCGCTTCGGCGCCGAGGTGTTCCGCGAGGGCATGCACGGACTGCTCGACTACGCCGAGCAACAGGCGCGCGCGCTGATCCGCAAGATCCCCGACGGCGAGTACTTCTTCGCCGACTACATCGACGAGGATTCGATCGGCGGCTATCCCGCACGCATCGCCGTCAACCTGATCGTCAAAAGCGACGAGCTGGTGCTCGACTATTCCGAGAGCGACCCCCAGCTCACCGCGTCGTTCAACATGCCGACCGGCGGCGATCCGCGTCACGCGCTGCTGATGATCCCGGTGATCTACGTGTTCCACACGATGGACCCCACGATCCTGCTCAATTGCGGGCTCACCAGGCCGGTGCGCTGCATCCTGCCCGAGGGCTCGATCGTCAACCCGCGGTTTCCGGCGGCGGTCGGCATGCGGACCCTGTGCTGCATCCGCCAGCAATCGACGGTGTTCGGCGCCTTCGCGCAGGCTTTGCCCGACATCGTGCCGGCGGCGTGCGGCGACGGCGGGCCGCTGATCAACATCCGCACCATGGACACGCGCACCGGCCGGCGCGTCATGGCCAATCTCGATCCGATCACCGGCGGCGGCGGCGGGCTGCCCGAGCGCGACGGCGTCGAGGGCGCCGGCATGAACTTCGGCTTCTTCAAGAACACGCCGGTCGAGATCAACGAGGCCGAGGTGCCGGTCAAGATCGTGCGCTACGGCTTGGCGCCGGATTCGGGAGGCCCGGGTCGCCATCGCGGCGGCGGCGGCACCACGCTCGAGTTCGAGATCTCCTCGCCCGACTCGGTGGTGACCGCGCGCAACCGCGACCGCAGCCGGTTCACGCCGTGGGGCCTCGCGGGCGGCGGCCCGGGGAAGCCGTCGGCCTTTCTGCTCAACCCGGGGACCGAACGCGAGGTCAATCTCGGCAATACCGACGTCGTGACCGTGCAGCCGGGCGACGTCGTGCGCATCACGTCGGCCGGCGCCGGCGGCCGCGGCGATCCGCTCGATCGGCCGCCCGAACGCGTTCTGGAGGACGTGCGGCGCGGCTTCGTCTCGCTCGGCGGCGCACGGGCGGACTACGGCGTCGTGATCGCCGACGGCAAGATCGACGCGGTGGCCACCGCCACGCTGCGCGACGAACGCGCCGGGCAGCGGCGCAACGAAGGCTTCGGCTTCAACGCGGCGCGCATCGACTACGAGCGGATCTGGACGCGCGCCAACTATGCGCGCCTGATCGCGCTGCTCTGGAAGCTGCCGGTCGAGTGGCGCTTCTTCGTCAAGCATCGCGTGTTCGAGCGCATCGAGGCCTTGCCGCCCGCCGAGCTGACCGGCACTGGCGCCGAAGTCGAGCGCGCGTTCCGCGAGGTGACCGCCCGCTATCCCCAGCTCAGCGAATTCCTCGCGGCCTGACGCCGCGACGCGTCACGCCTCGAAGGCGAGCTTGAGCCCGGGCTCGGGCCACGGCACGGCGACCAGCCGACCGGTCCCCGACAGGGTGATGAAGGCCGTGCGCAGATCGGCCCCGCCGAAGCAGATGTTGGTGCAATAGAGGTCCGGCATCGCCGGCTGGCGCACCAAGCGGCCGTCGGGCGCGATCACGCTGACGCTGCCGTTGACCAGGGTGGCGACGCAGACGTTGCCGCTCGCCTCGACCGCCATGCTGTCGAAGCGTTGGAAGCCGCCCAGCCCGGCGACCAGGCGACCGCCGTGGGGCGACGGGAACGGCGCCTTGCGGAGCTCGCCGGGCGCCGTGATGTCGAACGCCCACAGACGCGCGGTCTCGGTCTCGGCGACGTAGAGCGTGCGCTCGTCGGGCGACAGACCGATGCCGTTGGGGGTCAGGATCGGGTGGACGATCTCGACGATGCGCGAACCGTCGGGCAGCGCGTAATAGACGCCGCCCCAGTCGCGGTCGCGCGCCCGCGCCTTGCCGAGGTCGGTGAAGTAGAAACCGCCGTGCGTGTCGAACACGATGTCATTGGGGCCGAGCAGCTTATGGGCGCCGCAGCGATCGTACAGCACCGTCACCGCGCCGGTGCGCGGGTCGACGCGCTCGATGCGCCCGCCGGTGTAGTCGGGCGCGGGGCCGACCGGCCGTCGGATGCCCGCCTCCTCGCGCCACGTGAACCCGCCGTTGTTGCAGACGTAGAACGCGCCATCGGGCCCGACTGCCAGGCCGTTCGGTCCGCCGCCGGTGTGCGCGACCACCTCGATCGCGCCGTTGGGCCGCACGCGGCTCACGGTTCCGCGCTCGATCTCGACCAGCGCGACCGAACCATCCTTCATGACGACCGGGCCTTCCGGAAAGCGCAGCCCGGTCGTGATCACCTTGAGGTCGCTCATGGCCCTCGTCCCTCCCCGCTGAGCATCGTTTGTATGGTGAATGAAACCTTACTGCAACCGAGGCGGCCGCGCCGGAATTAACCCCCCTTTAAGCGCCGCGGGCATCCCATCTGACAGCTTCCCAAAACGTCCCGCCCCGTCCACGACCCCATGGGATCTCCGGCCACTTCTCGGCGCATTCTCGGCTGCGCAGGCGCGCTCGCGATCGCGTTGCTGGGACTGACCGTCTGGACGGTGTTCCAGGCGCGTGGCACTGCGCTGCAGCAGGCCGCGGTGAGCAGTCGCAATCTCGCTCAGACGCTGCAGCAGCACACCCTTCAGGCGTTTCAGGCGGTCGATCTGGTGCTGCGCGGCCTCGCCGATCGCCTGGGCACCGCCGATCCCACGACCGTCGACGACATCTTGAGGCGCCAGGTCGACGGTCTCGGTGAGATCCGCGGCATCGCGATGCTCGACGCCGCGGGCGCGGTGGTCGCCAGCCGCGGCAGACCGACCGAGACCGCCGTCGTGCCGCCCGACCCCGCCGCCTTCACGGCGCAACGCGAACGCCCCGACCACGGCCTCTACATCGGCTTGCCGGTCAGAAATCCGGCCGACGGCGCGTGGATCGTCGCGCTGAGCCGCCGCATCAACCAGCCTGACGGCACGTTCGCCGGCGTCGTGGTCGCGGCGCTCGACCCGCGCTATTTCCAGTCGTTCTACGACGGCGTCGAGGTCGGACCGCACGGCGGCATCGCGGTGTTCGGGCTCGACGGAACGCTGTACTTCCGCAAGCCCTATGATGCAGCCACCATCGGCCGCAACGTGCTCGACCAGCCGCAATTCCAAAACCACCTGCTGCGCTACCCGTCGGGCACGTTCGAGTCGGTCGCCTCGATCGACGGCATCAAGCGGATCAGCACGTTCCGGCAGCTCGGGACCTACCCGTTCGTGATCGTCGCCGGGCTCGCCGTGGACGACGTGCTCGCCGCATGGCGCAAACGCGCGATCATCGACCTCTCGGTCGCCTCGGTTCTGGCTCTCACCGTGCTGTGCCTCGGCTGGCTGCTCGATCGCGAATTTCGCAAACGCATCATCGCCGAAGGCGAAGCACGCAGCGCGGCCAACCGGTTCGCCCACGACAAGGCGTTGCTCGAGGCCGTGCTGAAGGCGATGCCCGACGGCATCGTCCTGCTCGACCGGGATGGCCGCATGCTGCTGTGGAACGAACTCCTGTTCGAGCTGCTCGAGCTGGATCGCGGCGCCATCACGGTGGCGAGCGATCCGGCCGAAGCGTTCTGCCGAGCCCTGGATGCCCGCGGCGACGGTGCGCTGGGCGTCCGCGGCGTGGCGGCCGCCCCCGCCGGCACGAGCGTCCAGGAGGTCGCCCTGTCGACCGGCCGCTGGATCGAGCGGCGCGTCACCGGGGTGCGCGGCCTCGGCAGCGTCGCGATCTACCGCGACATCGCGCGGCGCAAGCGCCGCGAGCTCGAAAGCGAGGAGAACCAGGCGCGCCTGCAGAAACAGGCGGCGACCTTGGCGCAGCTCGCCGAGGATCTCGAGATGGCGCGCCAGTCCGCGGAGGCCGCGCGCATCGAGGCCGAGACGGCGAGCCGTACGAAATCGAGCTTCATCGCTGGGATGAACCACGAGCTGCGTACGCCACTGAACGCCATCCTGGGGTTCGCGCAGGTGATTCGCGAACGGCGCTTCGGACCCGATGCGCTCGACCGGTACAGCGAATACGCCGATCACATCATCAGCAGCGGCGAGCACCTGCTCGCCCTGATCAACGATCTGCTCGACCTCGCTCGGATCGAGGCCGGCAAGATCGATCTGCGTCCGCAGACGGTCGACCTGAAATCGCTGCTGGGCGCGACGCTCCTGATGGTGCGGGAGACCGCGGCGACCGGCGGCGTGACCCTGCGCCTCGACGCTCCCGACGGACCGATCACCGTCGCGGGCGATCCGCGACGCCTCAAGCAATGCTTCCTCAACCTCATCTCGAACGCCGTCAAGTTCACCCCGGAAGGCGGGCACGTCGTCGTGTCCGTCAAGTCCAAGGGCGACGCGGTCGAGGTCGCCGTCGCCGACACCGGCATCGGCGTCAAACCGGGCGACGTTCCCAAGATCTTCGAGCCGTTCGGCCAGATCGACAGCGCGCTGGCGCGGCGCCACGTCGGCTCTGGCCTCGGCCTGCCGCTCGCGCGCAGCCTGGTTGAACTGCACGGCGGCGACTTGTCGTTTCGGAGCGTCGAGGGCGCCGGCACCACGGTGACGGTCTCCTTGCCCCGCGAACGCCTGGTCGCGTGAGCCGGCAGGCTTCTGGAGACGCCCTTACGCTCCTAACACCTTTTGCATAGCAACAATTCGGGCGCTGCATCGCCGAAACGTCGAACCCGTGTGATATGTTGGCGGCAGTCGCGGGGGCGAAGCAGGGCACCAGGTGAGCCAGGACTCGAAGAACCGCTACGTTGCCTTTGCGTTCGCGCGCGGCGACATCCTCCTCGAGATCGACCGCGGCGGAGCCATCGCCTTCGCGACCGGCACGGTGCACGGCCTGCTCGGCGTCGAGGCCGAGGCGCTGATCGGCAAGAGCTTGGGCAGCCTGGTCTCCACCGACTCGGGTCCGGCCCTCCGCGCCGTGCTCGACGCCGCCAAGACGGGCAGCCGGGTCGTCGTCGACATCGTGCTCCAGGCCGGCTCGCGCCGCGTGGCGGGCAACATAGCCGGCTGCCCGCTTCCCGAGGCATCCGGCTATTACCTGTCGTTCAGCGCGCAGCTGGCGCCCGGGCGCAGCGCCCAGACCGGCGCGGGCGCTCGCCCGCCGATCGAGTTGCCGCGCGACCCGGCGACCGGCCTGCTCGGGCGCGACGCCCTGACCGCCCAGGCCGAAAAGCTGATCGACGGCGCGCCGCCCGGCACGCCGCCGCCGAAGCTCACCTTGGTCGACGTGGCAGGCGCCGGCGCGGTCATCGGCAAGCTGTCGCCCGAGATGCGGCGCGCGGTCCAGCGCGAGCTCGGCGATACGCTCAAGAAGTTCTCGGTGGCCAACGACAGCGCCGCGGCGTTGGGCGACGACAAATACGGCCTCGTGCACGATGCGCGGGTCGATACCGCGCAGATCCAGCGCGGCGTCGCCGACGTCATCAAGCGCGCCGCGCCAACCGGTCCGGATATCGCCGTCGTCCTCAGCAGCCTCGAGCTCGATCGGGCCGGCATGAACCAGAACGACACGGTGAAGGCCCTGCTCTACGCCGTGAACCGCTTCGTCGATTCCAATCCCGGCGAGTTCACCCTGGCGTCGCTCAAGGACGTGTTGAGCAAGGAGCTCGATACGGCGATGACCAAGATGTCCGACTTCCGTCGCTTCATCGACGAGGGCGGCTTTCTCCTGTACTTCCAGCCGATCGTGTCGCTCAACGACCGCGCGCCGCACCATCAGGAGGCGCTCACCCGGCTGCCCGACGGCAGCTCGCCGTTCGGCACCGTCACGTTCGCAGAGGAGATCGGCCTGATCAGCGACCTCGACTACAGCGTAGCGCAGCGCGTCCTGGTCCTGCTCGATCAACAGCCCAACGCGCTCGACGTCGCGATGAACGTCTCCGGCCGCTCCCTCGAGAACCCGGCCTTCGTGTCCGTCATGCTCGAGCTGCTGGCGCGCCATCCCAGCCTGCGCCATCGCCTCATGATCGAGGTCACCGAGTCGAGCCGAATCAAGAATCTCGAAAAGGTGGGCAACGTCATTCAATCGTTCCGCAAGGCGGGTCACCGCGTCTGCATCGACGATTTCGGCGCCGGGTCGGCGGCGCTGCAGTACCTGCGCTACCTCAACGTCGACGTGATCAAGATCGACGGCCTCTACGTGCGCGAGATCCAAAAGAATCCCAACGACCGCATCCTGGTCAAAGCGATCCAGTTCCTGTGCCGCGAGCTGAAATGCGAGTCGGTCGCCGAGATGATCGAGGAAGAAAGCCAGGCCGTGCTGCTCCGCGAGATCGGCGTGCGGTACGGGCAGGGCTATCTGTACGCCAAGCCGAGCGAGAAGTTCTACCTGCAGGACCGCGCCCGACCGGCCGACAAGCCGAACCTCGCGCCGGTCGCGGCACGACCGCGCGCCTGATCCGCATGCCGACGGTTAGGCACGCCGGATAGCGCCGTTTCTCTTTCGCCGCCGCATCGCCTAGAGTGCCGCCGGTTCCAATCCCCGCGACCGGCCGCGCGCCGCCCGATGCCCCAGCCATGACGACGGAAGATCATCCGGTTCGGACGCTCGTGCGTCCATTGCCCGACCGGATCGGCCGCGCGCTCGGGCGGCTCTACCGTTTCGCGGTGACACCCCGCGGATTCGCCGTCCTGCTGGCCGCGTATCTGTCGGTCCACTTCGCGCTGCGCCTGTGGGCGTCGCCGAACATCGGCACCGACGACGTCGAGCAGGCGCTGTTCGCGCAGTTCTGGGCGTGGGGCTACAACCCGACGCAACCGCCGCTGTTCACCTGGCTGCTGCTCGGCGCCTACGCGCTCTTCGGCACCGGCATTCTGGCCCACGTCGTGGTGAAGTACGTGGCGCTGGGCCTGACCTACGGCTTCGCCTATGGCTGCGCGCGTCGCCTGATCACGTCGCCGACGCTGGCGGTTCTCGCCACCCTGTCCTTGGTGCTGATCTACGACTTCGGCTGGGGCGTGCATACCGGCGTCACGCATTCATTGATCCTGTCGGTTGCCATCTTCGGCACCCTCCTCGCGCTGCTGCGCCTGGTCGAGCGGCGCCGCACCCTCGATTATCTCGTGATCGGGTTCGCGATCGGCCTCGGGCTGCTGACCAAGTACAGCTACGGTATCTTCATCGTGCCGCTCCTCGGCGCCTGCCTGCTGGAGCCATCGACGCGTGTCGGCGTGCTCGATCGTCGAATGATTCTCGCGCTCGCCGTCGCCGCGGCGATCTTCCTGCCGCACGGCATCTGGATGCTGGCGGTCGGCCCGAACTACCGCACGACGTTGGCCACGCTGGGCGGCGTCGGCGCGCATCCGAGCTGGCTCGCCAACGTCGCGACCGGCATCGGTAGCCTGATCAAGGCGAGCGCGCTGTTCCTCGCGCCGTTCTGGCTGATCGCGCTGGCGGTGCTCAGGCCCGCGGCCGGGCAGCCGGCGGCACCGGCGCGGCCCTGGCTGCGCGTGCTTGCCTGGACGCTCGTGATCGCGTTGAGCGTGCTCGCGCTGACCGTTCTGGTCGCGCAGGTCACCTATTTCAAGGATCGGCGCATGCACGCCGTGCTCCTCACGGTGCCGCTGCTCTGCTTCCTATGGCTCGATCAGCGACGGCCCGACGAGCGGCGTCTGCGCTGGTTCGCCGGCGCCATCGGCGCCGTCGTGCTCACGGCGCTGGTGGCCCTGCTCGGACAGGCGCTGTTCGAGCCCTACACCTGCCGCCGCTGCTGGCTTCACATGCCGCTGCCCGCTTTCGCGACGGCGATCCGCCAAGCCGGCTTCACGCGCGGCACGATCGTGACGGCCGACGAGCATCTCGGCGGCAATCTGCGGCTGGCGTTTCCCCGGTCGCGCGTCATGACGCCCGCCTATTCGCTGCTCGATCCGCCGCCGCGCGGCGGCGAGGGCTGCGTGCTGGCATGGCACGCGCAAATAATGGGCGATGCGCTACCGCCGCAGCTCGGCGCGTTCGTCGCCGGACGCTTCAAGCTCACGCCGGAGGGCACGCCCGTCGTGGTCGAGCTGCCGATGTTGCGCCGTCCGGGCCGCCTCGATCACTTCGCCTACCTGATCGCGACCAACGCGGACGGCGACTGCCACCCGCGTTGAGCCGGTGTCACGCGTCAGCGCGCGCCGCCGTAGCTCGGCGGCGGATTGCAATCGACGACCGCCTCGTAGTTCTGCAGGCGATAGATGAAATCACTGGTCGGCGGCACATCCGCGGTGCGCAGGTTGCGGATCGCGAACCCGCCTGGACAGCGTGCCCTGGCCTCGCGTTGGACCTCCGCGACCGCGTCCTGCGTGCCCGGTGGATGAGCCACGATCACCTGGCCCCGCAAGGCGATCTCGCCCACCGATCCGGCGGCGCCGCTCGACGTCACGGCGTTGGCGGGCGCGGTCTCCACGGGATGGTTGCACGCCGCGATCGCCAGGCACGCGCCCAATCCGAGCCAAATGCCACGCATCACTGTCCTCCGTCGCATTCGCGCACAAGAGCAACGCGCGGCGGAGCCTTTCGCTTCCCATCAAGTCCCGGGCTACCGTGCGCGCAGCACGTGGATGCTGAACAGCTCGTCCGGATCGGTCCACGCGACGACCGGCTCGAAGCCGGCGCGCGTCGCCACGCTTTGGAAATCCGCGATCGCGTACTTGTAGGAATCCTCGGTGTGGATCGTCTCCCCTTCGGCGAACGCGAATAGCTCTCCGCCGACTGCCACCGTCTGGGCGCGCAGGCTCACGAGGTGCATCTCGATGCGACGTTCGGGCTCATTGTAGAACGCGCGATGGCGGAACGCGGCCAGATCGAACGTTCCGTCGAGTTCCCGGTTGATCCGCCGCAACAGATTCAGGTTGAACGCCGCCGTTACGCCCGCCGCGTCGTTGTACGCCGCATCCAGCACGGCGGCATCCTTGTGCAAGTCGACGCCGACGATCATCCAGGCGCGCGATCCGAGCAGGCGGCGCGACTGCGCCAGGAAGTGCCACGCCTGATCGGGCGTGAAGTTGCCGATCGTCGAGCCGGGAAAGAACCCCGCGGTCGCCAGTGCGCCCTTCGCCGTCGAGCCCGGCAAACTGAAGGGCTGCGTGTAGTCGGCGCACACCGGTGCGATGTGCAGCGCCGCAAATTCGCGGGCCAGCGACGTCGCCGCGGTCAGGAGCTGGCCGCGCGAGATGTCGACCGGCACGTACGCCGCTGGCTCCGCGAGCGCGCGCAGCAGCAGCCGGATCTTGTAACCCGCGCCCGAGCCGAACTCGATCAGCCGGACCTTGCGGCCCAGCAGCGCGGCGAGCTCGCCCGCGCGCGCCTCCAGGATGCGGCACTCGGTCCGGGTCGGATAATATTCGGGAAGCTCGCAGATCGCGTCGAACAGACGCGACCCTTCGGCGTCATAGAAGAACTTGCACGGCAGGCGCTTGGCGGACTGCGCCAGCCCGTCCAGCACCGCCGCGCGAAATTGTCCCGTGGTCGGACTGAGATCCTGCAGGCGCTCGAGGCGATGGATCTGCGCCATCACGCGTCCTCGGCGAGCCGAAAACCGCTGAATTGCCAACGCGCCGACGGCGGGAAGAAGTTCCGGTAGGTCGGCCGATCATGGCCGGGCGGCGTCGCGCACGAGCGTCCGCGCAGCACCATCTGGCCGCTCATGAACTTGCCGTTGTATTCGCCGATCGCACCCGCGGCCGGCCGATAGCCGGGATAGGCCGCGTACGCGCTTGCCGTCCATTCCCACACGTCCTGCTCGAAGGGCGCCGCGCTCAACGGCGCCGGATGGGCGCGCACGGCCCGGCCGATCGACGTCGTCGTGCCGTGATGGCGCCGCGCCACCTCGTACTCGAACTCGGTCGGCAGCCGCTTGCCCGCCCATGCCGCGTAGGCCGTCGCCTCGTAATAGCTGACGTGACAGATCGGCTCGCCGGGAACCGGCGCCCGAGCGCCCCCCAGCGTGAAGACCCGCCAGCTCCCGGCAGCCGCCGGCTCCCAGTAGAGCGGCGCGCGCCAGCGCTCGGCCTGAACGGTGGCCCAGCCGTCCGACAGCCAGAACTCGGGGCGCTCGTAGCCGCCATCGGCCATGAAGGCCAGGTATTCGCCGACCGAGACGGGGCGATCCGCGATCCGGCCCGCCGGCAGGAGGACGCGATGCGCGGGCTGCTCGTTATCGAAGCAGAAGCCCGCGCCGCCGCGACCGACCTCGTGGATGCCGGCGGGCACCTCGAGCCAGCCGAGCGGTGGCGCCGGCGCATCCACCGGCGCGGCCTCGACCCGATAGCTCGGCCACGTCGGATTGCTCCAGAATGCGTGCTTGATGTCGGTGAGCATCAGCTCCTGATGCTGCTGCTCGTGATTGATGCCGAGCTCGATCAGCGTCGACATCGTTTCGGTCAGCTCGTCGGCCAGCGAGATCGTCGCCTGGTCGACGTGCGCACGGTAGAGCTCGATCTCGTCGAGGCTCGGCCGCGACAGCAGCCCGCGCGCCGGACGCGCGTGCCGCGGCCCCACCGCTTCGTAATACGAGTTGAACAGGTAGGCGAAGCGCGGATCGAAGACGCGATAGTCGCGACAGTGCGGCACCAAGAGGAAGGTCTCGAAGAACCACGTGGTGTGTGCGCGATGCCACTTGGTCGGGCTCGCGTCGGGCATCGACTGGATCAGCTGATCCTCGGCCGACAGGGGCGCGGCAAGCGCATCGGTCGCGCGCCGAGCCTCGACGAAACGATCGATGATGTCGGACCGGCCGCGCGACCCGAGGTCGCTCGGGGTGGCCGGCGCACGCGTGGTGCGGCGGGACTCGTGCTGCATGCTGCCTCCCAGTCACCGCCGAACGACCGTGGTTGCGCAATCGTTCCCACCGGTCGGGACGCATCCCACCGGTTCTTGTTTAGAGCTTGGCCGAACCCCGGCGGATTTCAAGCCCCACGGGCGTCCCGGCGCCATCGCTGGAGCCGATTGTCCCGACGCCCTATACTGCCGCGAACGTGTACAAAAGAACGCCCTTCGACCCGGTCCGCGCGGCGATTCGTCCGCCAATCACCCGATTCTCGCGCAGGTTCGCGCTGCCGACCGTCCGATGATGCTCGCCCTGATCGTCGGCGCGCTGGGAGCCCTGTTCGCGCTCGCGGCGGCCGGCATCGGCACGGCGCGCACGCCGATCGCCGCGGCATCGATCTACGTCGCCGCCGCCGCCGTCTCTGCCGCGTTGGCACTGATCGGCGCGATCCGGCTCGCGCTGCCCGTCGAGGCGGCGCCGGAGATCCTGATCCTGCCGATCGGACTGCCCTGGCTCGGGCTCCACCTGCGCCTCGACGCGGTCTCGGCGCTGTTTCTCGTCATCGTCCATGCGCCGGCGACGGTGATCGGGCTGTTCGCCGCCGGTTATGCCCGGCACGAGCACGCACAGGCGCGCGTGTTGCCGCTCTATCCCCTGTTCGTCGCGGCAATGACCGCGGTGCTGATCGCGGACGACGCCTACGCCTTCGTGCTCGCGTGGGAGCTGATGTCGCTCGCCTCCTGGGCGCTCGTGCTCGCGCATCACGACGAGGCCGATACGGCGCCAGCCGCCTGGCTCTATCTCGTCATCGCCGGCCTCGGCACCGTGTGCCTGATGGGCGCGTTCGGCGTGTTGGCGGCAGGCGCGGGCGCCTATGATTTCGCGAGCCTGCGCGCCGCGCATCTGTCGCCGCTCGCCGGCGCCGCCGTCGTGCTGCTCGTCTTGCTCGGCACCGGCTCGAAGGCCGGGTTGATGCCGCTCCACGCCTGGCTGCCGCCCGCGCACTCGGCGGCGCCGACGCCGGTCTCCGCCTTGATGAGCGGCGTCATGACGAAAGTCGCGCTCTACGGTCTCATCCGCATGCTGTTCGATGTCGCAGGGCCGGTGTCTTGGGGCTGGGGCGCGGCGCTCACGGTGATCGGCGGCGCGAGCGCCGTGCTCGGCCTGCTCCACGCATTGCTCCAGACCGACATCAAGCGCCTGCTCGCCTACTCCACGGTCGAAAACCTCGGCATCGCCGCGATCGGCATCGGCCTCGCGCTGGTCTTCCGCGCGACCGGCCAGACGGCGCTCGCGACGCTCGCGCTGACCGCCGGCCTCTTGCATGCGATCAACCACGCACTGTTCAAGAGCCTGTTGTTCTGCGGCACCGGCGCGATTGCCGTAGCGACCGGAACGCGCGACCTCGAACGGTTGGGCGGTCTGCTCGCGCGCGCGCCGTTGCTCGCCCTCGGCATGCTCGCCGGCTGCGTCGCGATCGCCGGGCTGCCACCGTTCAACGGCTTCGTCTCCGAGTGGCTGACCTTCCAGGCGATCCTGTCGAGTCCGCGCCTGCCGGAGCCGATGCTGCGCTTGGCCGTTCCGCTGGTCGGCGTTCTGCTCGCGCTCGCCGCGGCGCTCGCGGCGGTGTGCTTCGTGCGCGCCTTCGGCATCGCATTCCTCGGCCGGCCGCGCAGCCCCGAAGCCGCCGCGGCGCACGCACCCGAGCGGTCGTTGACCTGGCCGGTGCTCGTTCTCGGTGCCGCCTGCCTGATCCTGGGCGTGCTGCCCGGCCTGGGCATCGGCATGATCGATCCGGTGGCACGGACGCTCGGCCTGCCGAGCTTCCCCGGCGGCGGCGCATTCGCGCTGACGGTCGGCCTCGGCAGCGGTCGCGCCGCGGTCTATAGCGGTCTCGCGCTGCTGCTCGCCGCCGGCGTGCTCGGCCTGATCGTCACGCTGGCGCTGCGGCGCTTCTCGCCGACGCTCGGGCGGCGCGGCGCGGCCTGGGATTGCGGCTTCCCGGAGGCCAGCCCGACGACGCAATACACCGCGAGCAGCTTCAGCCAGCCGCTGCGCCGGGTGTTCGGGCCGGCGTTCGCGGCGCGCGAGCGCGTCGACATGCCGAAACCGCTCGAGACGCGCGCGGCCGGCTTCGCCGTGCAGGTCGCCGACCCGATCTGGAGCGCGCTCTATCGCCCGCCCGCCCGCCTCGTCGAGGCGCTCGCCGAGCGCGTCAACGTCGTGCAGTTCCTGACCATTCGACGTTACCTCTCGCTCACCTTCGGCGCGCTCGTGCTGCTCATGATCGTCGTGGCGTTCGGCCCATGAGCGGCGTCCTGTTCCAGATCATCCAGTTCGCCCTGACGGCGGCGCTGGCGCCCCTGGTCACCGGGCTGGTGCGTCGCGTCAAGGCGCGGCTCTACGGCCGCATCGGCCCTTCGCCGCTCCAGCCCTATCGCGACCTGTGGCGGCTGCTGCGCAAGCAGCCGGCGGCCGCCCAAAACGCATCGCCGCTGTTCTTCGCCAGTCCGGCGGTCGCCTTCGTCGTGCTCTGGCTCGCCAGCGGCCTGATCCCGACCTTCACGACCGATCTCGCGCTGGCCTCGGCGGCCGATCTGATCGCGCTGGTCGCCCTGCTCGCGCTGGCGCGCTTCGCCACCGCGCTCGGCGGGCTGGACGTCGGCACCGCCTTCGGCGGCATCGGCGCCAGCCGCGACATGATGATCGCGGCGCTCGCCGAGCCTGCCATCCTGATGGTGATCTTCACCTTGTCGCTGGTCGCGGGCTCGACCGGGCTGATCCGGATCATCGGCTTCATCCTCGGCGGCGGCGTCGGGATCGAAATCTCGCTGTCGCTCGCTTTGATCGCGCTGCTCATGATCGCGATCGCCGAGAACGGCCGCATCCCGATCGACAATCCCGCCACCCATCTCGAGCTCACCATGGTGCACGAGGCCATGGTTCTCGAGTATTCGGGTCGACATCTGGCGCTCGTCGAAGCCGCGCAGATGCTGAAGCTGCTCCTCTATCTGTCGCTGGTCGGCGCGATCTTCGCGCCGTGGGGCATCGCCCGGACCGACACGCCCGACGGCCTGATGGCCGGCCTGGTCCTCTATCTCGTGAAGCTCGCGGTCGGCGCCGCGGGGCTCGGCCTGTTCGAGGTCACGATCGCCAAGATGCGCGTGTTCCGCGCCACCGAGTTCCTCGGTGGTGCGCTGCTGCTCGCCCTGCTGGCGACGATCTTCCGGCTGATCGCGGAGACGATCTGATGACGGATCAGCTCAGCCTCGCCGCGTTCGACTACGACGTCGCCCATCTGGCGAGCGCGCTGGTGCTGCTGGCGGCGTTCGGCCTGCTCTACCAGCGCCGGCTGCCCGGCATGATCAACCTGTTCGCGCTGCAATCGGCGGCGCTCGGCACGGCGGCGGCCTGGCAGGCCTGGATGCAGGACGCCACCCAGCTCTACGCGACCGCCGCGATCGTGTGGACCCTCAAGGCCGGCGCGGTGCCCGTCGGACTGCACTGGCTGCTGCGCCGGCTGCACAGCACCCGGGCGGTCGAGACCGTGCTCGGCATCGGGCCCACCATGCTGGCGGGCGTCGGCCTGATCGCGCTCGCCGTCCTGATGGTGACGCCGATCGGCGCGGCGCGCTCGGCGCTGACGCGCGAGGAGCTCGCGCTCGCGCTCTCCGTGATCCTGCTCGGGCTCCTGATCATGATCACGCGGCGCCATGCGGTCAGCCAGGTGATCGGATTCATGTGCATCGAGAACGGCGTCACCCTGGCGGTGGTCGGCGTCAAGGGCATGCCCTTCGTGGTCGAGATGAGCATCGCGTTCTCCGTGATGGTCGCCTGCATCCTGTTCGGCATCTTCTTCTTCCACATCCGCGAGCGCTTCGACACGCTCGATCTGCACTTCATCGAGAGCTTCCGGGGCGAGGATCGATGACGGTGCTCGCCCTGCTGCTCCTCGTGCCCACCGGAGCGGCGTTTCTGCTCGCCTTCGTGCGCGGGGACGCGCTCGCCGCGCTGCTCAACGTCGCGGCCTGCGCCGGCACGTTCGCGATCAGCTGCGCGCTGCTGCTCGACCGGCCGCCGGTCACCGAGCTGTGGCTGGTCGACGACTTCAACGCCTACCTGATCGTCCTCACCACCTTCGTGATGACGACGACCGCGGTGTTCTCGGCCGGCTACATGACCCGCGAGGTCGCCGCGGGTCATTTGCCGCGCGGCGCCCTGCGCGTCTACCACGCGCTCTATCAGGCGCTCAACGGCGCGATGCTGCTCGCCATGGTGGCGAACAACATCGGCCTGCTCTGGGTCGCGATCGAGGCGGCGACCTTGATCACGGTCGTGATGGTGAGCCTGTCGCGCACCCGCGAGTCGATCGAGGCGGCGTGGAAGTACTTCATCCTCGGCTCCGTCGGCATCGCGCTGGCGCTGTTCGGCACGGTGCTCGTCTATTTGGCGGCGCAGCCGGTGATCGGCGGCGGCCTCGAAGCGATGGCGTGGACCGCGCTCCAGGCCCGCGCGCAGGGCTTCTCGCCGGCCGTGCTCAATCTCGCCTTCGTGTTCCTCCTGGTCGGCTACGGCACCAAGGTCGGGCTCGCGCCGGTGCACGCCTGGCTGCCCGACGCCCACGCCGAGGGCCCGACCCCGGTCTCCGCGGTGCTGTCGGGGCTGCTGCTCAACACCGCGCTCTACGCGCTCTTGCGCTTCAAGATGGTGCTCGCGGCGAGCGGCGCGGCGGCGACCCCCGGGCCGCTGATGATCGCGCTGGGTCTCGGCTCGCTCCTGTTCGCCGGCCTGATGCTCTATCGGCGCCGCGACCTCAAGCGCTTCTTCGCCTATTCGTCGATCGAGCACATGGGCATCATGACGTTCGCCTTCGGGCTCGGCGGCGTGCTGGCGAATTTCGCCGGGCTGCTCCACATGGCGGCGCACAGCCTCGTCAAGTCGGCGATCTTTTTCGCGGTCGGCGGCATCGCCCAGCTCAAGGGGACGCGCCGGATCGCCGCCCTGTCCGGCATCACGGTGAGCCATCCGGTGCTCGGCTGGGGTCTCGTGCTCGCCGTGGTCGCGATCGCGGGCGCGCCGCCGTTCGGCATCTTCACGTCCGAGTTCCTGATGGTCACCTCGGCGTTCCCGCGCGCGCCGGCGCTCGGCGTGCCGTTCGCGCTCGGGCTCCTGATCGCCTTCGCCGCGCTGATGCTGCGACTGCAGAACATCGCCTTCGGCGCGACCACGCCGTCGACCAGCCCGCGCGCCCATGCCACCGCCGTGGTGCCGCTTTACATCCATGTCGGCCTGGCGCTGATCGCCGGCCTGTGGCTGCCTGCGACCCTCGCCGCCTGGTTCGGCGCGGTCGCGCGGCTGCTCGGGTGACCTGATGAGCGCTCCCGCCCTGCTCGACTGGATCGCCAAGACCGCGGGCGCCTGGCCGGCGATCGCCTCGCACCACCCGGTGCCGCGCCACGCGCTCGACGGCGAGACGTGGGCCGACCTGATCGCGACCCTGGCGACGACCGACTGGGAGCTGCTCGGCCTGTGGGGCGACACCGACACGGTCCACGTCGCGCTGCGCGACCCGGAACCCGGGACCATGGCGGTGCTCAGCCGCCACTGCCCCGACAAGACCTTTCTCTCGCTCGGTCACGTGCGGCCCGGCGCGATCCGCCTCGAGCGCGCCGCCGCCGATCTCCACGCGCTGATCTCGACCGACGGTCCGGATCGCCGACCTTGGCTCGATCACGGGCGCTGGGAGCGCTCGCGCCTGTTCGCCGCCGCACCCTACGCGTTTCTGCCGGTCGAGGGCGCGGGCGTGCACCAGATTCCGGTCGGGCCGGTGCACGCCGGCATCATCGAGCCCGGCCACTTCCGCTTCCACTGCAACGGCGAGACGGTGGTCCGCCTGGAGGCCCGGCTCGGCTACGTGCACAAGGGCGTCGAGAGCCTGATGGCCGGCAAGCCGCCGTTCGACGCCGTCAAGCTCGCCGGCCGGATCTCGGGCGACAGCACGGTCGCCTACGCGCTCGCCTTCTCGCGCGCCGTCGAGGCCGCGACCGGCGCCACGGTGCCGCCGCGCGCAATCGAGCTGCGCGCGCTGATGGCCGAGATCGAGCGCATCGCCAACCATCTGGGCGACGTCGGCGCGATCGCCAACGACGCCGCCTTCGCGCTGCTGCAGGCCGAGTGCTCGCGGCTGCGCGAGCTGACCCTGCGCGCCTCGGCCGCCTGTTTCGGTCATCGGCTCATGATGGACGCCATCGTGCCCGGCGGCGTCGCGACCGATCTCCAGGCCGGCGGCGAGAAGCTCGCTGCCATGCTGACCCAGCTGGAGCCGCTCTTGCGCCACGCCGTCGAGATCTACGGCGACAAGCCGTCGCTGCTCGACCGCACGATGAACACCGGCATCATCTCGCCCGAGCTGGTGCAGCGGTTCGCGGCCGGCGGCTATGTCGGGCGCGCGTCCTCGCGCACGTTCGACGCGCGCAGGTCGCCCGGCTATCCGCCTTACGACGGCTTGACGTTCGACGTGCCGGTGCGGCGCTACGGCGACGTCCACAGCCGGGTCACCGTCCGGATCGACGAGCTGGCGCAGAGCCTCGGGCTGGTGCGTCAGCTGCTCGATCGGCTCACGAAGGCGGCCAGCGGGTCGGAGCTGCGTGCCACGCTGCCGACCGGCGGCGGCGAAGGCCTGGCGCTGGTCGAAGGGTTCCGCGGCGACATTCTCGCATGGGTGCGCCTCGGCGGCGACGGACGCGTCGTCCGCGCGCATCTGCGCGACCCCTCGTGGTTCCAATGGCCGTTGCTGGAAGCCGCGATCGAGGGCAACATCGTCGCGGACTTCCCGCTGTGCAACAAGAGCGTCAACGGCTCCTACTCCGGACACGACCTGTGAGGCACGCGCGGCCGCCATGTGGAAGCTGATCGCCCGCAACGTGCTGACGCGGCCGGTGACCGAGCGCGCGCCGCCGGTCAGCCAGGACGCGCTCGCCGAGCTCGCCGCCAAGGTCGACAAGGCGGCGCACGCGCGGCTCGGACGCAGCCTGAGCATCCGCCAGGTCGACGCCGGCAGCTGCAACGGCTGCGAGCTCGAGATCCATGCGCTCAACAATCCGTTCTACGACATCGAGCGCTTCGGCATCCGCTTCGTCGCCTCGCCGCGCCATGCCGACGTCCTGCTGGTCACCGGCCCGGTCACCGCCAACATGGCCGAAGCGCTGAAGCGCACCTACGACGCGACGCCCGACCCGAAATGGGTGGTCGCGACCGGCGACTGCGCGCGCGACGGCGGCATCTTCGCGGGCAGCTACGCGGTGGTCGGCGGTGTCGACGCGGTGGTGCCGGTCGACCTGCATATCGGCGGCTGCCCGCCAACACCGACCCAGCTCCTGTCCGGGCTGCTCGCGCTGCTCGAGCATGTCGAGCGCGGCGGCCAGCCGGCTTAGCGCGATCGGCGCGTGACGCTGCCGCGTCTCTACACCGACCTCGCATCCTGGTGGCCGCTGTTCTCGCCGCCCGCGCTGCATGCCGAGGAGGCGGCGTGGATCTTCGAGCAGCTGAGCGAGGCCCTGGGCCGCGCGCCGGCGCGCATCCTCGAGCTGGGCTCGGGCGGCGGCAACACGGCGTCGCATCTGGCCAACCGCGCCGCGATGACATTGGTCGATCCCTCGCCCGCGATGCTCGACGTGAGCCGGCGCCTCAACCCAGCAGCGACGCACGTCGAGGGCGACATGCGCACGGCGCGCCTGGGTGCGCGCTTCGACGCCGTGATGATCCACGATGCGATCATGTACATGACGACCGAGGCGGACCTGGTCGCCGCGCTCGCCACCGCGCGCGCCCATCTCGAAGCGGACGGCGTCCTGATCGCGTTGCCCGACTACGTTGCCGAGACCTTCAAGCCGCACGTCGAGACCGGCGGCCAGGATGCCGAGGACGGCAGCGGCATCCGCTACATCTCGTGGATCCAGCCGCCCGTGCCGGGCGCGACGACGCACGCCGTCGACCTCGCGATCCTGCTCCGGATGGCCGACGGCACGGTCGAGGCGGTGCACGATCACCACGTTTTCGGGCTGTTTCCGCGCGCCCGGTGGTGCGCGGCCTTCGAGCGCGCCGGCTTCGCAGCGCCTGCCGTCACCCGCGATTGGTGGCAACGCGACGTCTTCCTCGCCAAACCGTTGAGGAATTGACCGGCAATCGAGCGATTTTTGCTCCAAATCAGCATCATTCTTATCTTATTCCATAACGAATCTTGCTTATGGACGACCCAAGACTGGCCGTTACCCTGACCTGGGCGATTGGGGAACCGTCAGGCCAACGTCATGCCGCTTCGCTCCCGTGCTGCGCGCGTCCTGGTGGTCGAGGATGACCCGGCGATCGCGCTCGGGCTGCGGCTGCTGCTCGACGATTGGGGCTACGTGGTGACCGGCGTCGCGGCCAGCGGCGAGAAGGCGCTCGCGCTGGCGGCCCTCGGCCCGCCCGATCTCGTCTTGATGGATGTCACGCTCGATGGGCGCCTGGACGGCATCGCGACCGCGGCGGCGCTGCGCGTTGAGCATGCCGCGCCGATCCTGTTCCTGACCGCGCAATCGGACGCGCCGACCGCCGAGCGGCTCGCCGACGCCGACGGCCTGCTCTTGAAGCCCGTGGCGCCCACGGAGCTGCGCCGCATGGTCGATCGGCTGGCGCAGGGCCGAGCCGCCCCCGTCGCCGCGCAGCGCGCCCAGTCCGGTCTGCGCTAGCCGAGCCGCGCCCCGGCGGCTACGGTTGACGGTGGGTCGCGGCGCGACCGCGATCACGTCAGGGAGGCAGTTCATGGATGTCCGCGCTGCGGTCGCGCACAAGGCAGGCGCGCCCCTCACCATCGAAACGGTGCGGCTCGAGGGCCCGCGCGCCGGCGAGGTGCTGGTCGAGATCAAGGCGACCGGCGTGTGCCACACCGACGAGTTCACCTTGTCGGGCGCCGATCCCGAAGGCCTGTTCCCGACCATCCTCGGCCACGAGGGCGCCGGCGTCGTCGTCGAGGTCGGCGCCGGCGTCACCAGCGTCAAGCCGGGCGATCACGTCATTCCGCTCTACACGCCGGAATGCCGACAGTGCGAATACTGCCTCAGCCGCAAGACCAACCTGTGCCAGGCGATCCGGGTCACGCAGGGCCAGGGCGTGATGCCCGACGGATCGAGCCGCTTCTCGCTCGGCGGCAAGAAGCTCTACCACTACATGGGCACGTCGACCTTTGCCAACGCCACGGTGCTGCCCGAGATCGCGGTCGCCAAGATCCGCCAGGACGCGCCGTTCGACAAGGTCTGCTACATCGGCTGCGGCGTGACGACGGGGATCGGCGCAGTGATCAACACGGCCAAGGTCGAGCCGGGCGCCAACGTCGTCGTGTTCGGGCTCGGCGGCATCGGGCTCAACGTCGTGCAGGGTGCGCGCATGGCCGGCGCCAACATGATCGTCGGCGTCGACCTCAACCCGGCGCGCCGCGCGCTCGCCGAAAAGTTCGGCATGACGCACTTCGTGAACCCGCGGGACGCGGGGAAAGATCTCGTCGCCCATCTGGTCGACCTGACCAAGGGCGGCGCCGACTACAGCTTCGAGTGCATCGGCAACACCGACGTGATGCGCCAGGCGCTCGAGTGCTGCCACAAGGGCTGGGGCGTCAGCGTGATCATCGGCGTCGCCGGCGCCGGCAAGGAGATCGCGACGCGGCCGTTCCAGCTGGTCACCGGCCGCGTCTGGAAGGGCACCGCGTTCGGTGGCGCGCGCGGCCGCACCGACGTGCCCAAGATCGTCGACTGGTACATGGAGAAGAAGATCAACATCGACGATCTGATCACCCACACGATGCCGCTCGAGCGCATCAACGAGGCGTTCGACCTGATGCACGCCGGCAAGTCGATCCGCAGCGTCGTGGTCTACTGAGGCGCTCCGCCTCATCCGCCGAGGAACGCCGCCCGGATCGCCGGATCGTCGCGCAGCGCAGCCGACGCCCCCGCGCCGACCACGCGGCCGAGCTGCAGCACGTAGGCGCGCGCGGTGACCGCGAGCGCCTGGGCGACGTTCTGCTCGGCGAGCAGCACCGCGGTGCCCGATGCGGCGATCGCGCGCACGTGCGCGAACATCTCGCGCACGAGCTGCGGCGCCAGCCCGAGCGAGGGCTCGTCGAGCAGCAGCAGGCGCGGCTCGGTCATCAGGGCGCGCGCGATCGCGAGCATCTGCTGCTGCCCGCCGGAGAGCTGCCAGGCGCGCGTCCCGGCCTTGTCGGCGAGCGCCGGGAACAGCGCGAACATGCGCTCGATCAACCCGTTGCGCCGGCGTGCGGGCGCGCGACTCGCCACGGCGAGATTGTCGCGCACCGTCATGCCGGGAAACACGCGCCGGCCTTCGGGGCAGTAGCCGAGCCCGCGCGCGGCCCGCCGGTGCGTGCCGGAACCGCCGAGCGCCACACCGTCGAGCCGGATCGCGCCGGCTTGCGGATGCGCCAGGCCGATCACCGCCTTGAGCAGGGTCGACTTGCCGGCGCCGTTGGCGCCGATCAGCGCGACCGCCTCGCCGGGCTCGACCGCGAGCGCGACGCCGTCGAGCGCGACGACCGGGCCGTAGCGCACGCTCAGGCCTTCGATCTCGAGCAGCGTGCTCACGCCGCGGTCTCCGCCGTTCCGAGATAAGCCTCGATCACGCGCGGATCGTGCTGGATCGCGGCCGGCGCGCCGGCCGCGATCACCTCGCCGTGATCGAGGCAGACGAGGCGCGTCGCGAGCGGCATCAGAAACCCCATGTTGTGCTCGATCACGAGCAGGCTGAGGCCATCGTTCGCCAAGCGGGTCAGACGGGCGGCGAGGTCGCGCTGCTCGGCCGGGTCGAGCCCGGCGGCCGGCTCGTCGAGCAGCAGAACGCGCGGCTCGAGCGCGAGCGCCCGCGCGATCTCGATGCGGCGCCTGAGCCCGTGGGCGAGGTCGCCGCACGGCAGCATCGCGACGTCGCCGATGCCGAGCTCGTCGAGCAGCGCCATCGCGTGAGCCCGCGCCGCGCCGAGACGCGCCGCCCGCCAGCCATCCGGCACGCGCCACAGCCGCGCCACCGCGACCGCGTCGACCGCCGTCATGTCGTCGACCAGGGCCAGGCTCTGAAACGTCCGGGCAACGCCGGCGCGCGCGATGGCATGGATCGGACGGGCCGTGATGTCCTCGCCCGCGAGCGCGACCGCGCCCTCGTCGGGTCGATAAAGGCCGGTCATCACGTTGAGGAGGCTGGTCTTGCCCGAGCCGTTCGGACCGATCAGCCCGACGATGGCGCCCGCATCGACGGCGAGATCGACCCGCGCCAGCGCGCGCACGCCGCCGAAGCGAAGCGAGATGCCGCGCGCCTCGAGCAGCGGCCCGCCGCGGTCGGCGACGCGCAACGCCGGGCGTCGCAGCGTGATCGGCGCCGGCGGCGCGAGCGGCGGCTCGGGGACAAGACGCGCGCGCCAGCGCTCGAGCGTGCCGATCAGCCCGTACGGCGCCGCGACGATCATGCCGAGCAGCAGCGCGCCGTAGGCGATCAGATACAGGCGATCGAGCGCGCGCAGCCACTCGGGCAGATGGACGAGCAGCACGGCGCCCAGGATGGCGCCGGCGACGCGCGTCGCGCCGCCGACCACCGTCATGGTCAGGCAGGCGACCATCACCGGAAACTCGAGCACCTCGGTCGACACGACGCGCAAGGTGTGGGCGTAGAGCGCGCCCGCGGCGCCGGCGTAGGCCGCGGACAGCAGGAGCGCGGCCAGCCGCAGCCGGCCGATGTCGAGCCCGACCGACTGGGCGGCGAGCGGGTTGTCGCGCATGAGGTGGAACGCGCGCCCGTAAAGGCCGCGCGTGATCTGCCAGGCGAGCGCCGCGCCGAGCGCGACCACGCCCCACACGAACAGGAGGCTGGGCCAGCCCGCCGGCAGCGCGGCGCCGAACAGGACGACGGGCGGCACGCCGGTCAGCCCGTTGGGGCCGCCGGTCAGCGCGTCCCACTTGATGGCGACCAGCAGCAGCACCTGGCTGACGCCGAGGGTGGCGAGCGCGAAATAGTGCGACTCCAGACGCAGCACCGGCAGCGCGATCAGCGCGGCGACCAGCACGGGCACCGCCATCGACAGCGGGAAGGTCGCGAGGAACTCCCAGCCGAGCCGGCCGCCCAGGATGGCGGTCGCGTAGGCGCCGAGCCCGAAGAACGCGCCCTGGGTCAGCGCCAGCGCGCCGGCCTGCCCGAAGATGACCTGATAGCCGAGCACCATCAGGGCGTAGATGCCCGCGACCGTGAGCAGGCGCAGGTGATAGGGCGAGCCCGCTGCCAGCGGATAGGCGACCAGCAACGCCGTGCCGACGGCGAGCGGCAGCCGGATGCCCCGAGAGGCCCAGGCGCGCGCCTGCCGCGCGAGCAGGGTTGGCGACGCGAGCGCGGCGAACCGACTCATGCGCGACGCTGCACGACGCCGCCGAACAGACCCTGGGGCCGCCAGCGCAGGATCGCGAGCAGCAGCAGGTAGAGCATGATCGTGGCGACCGTCTGGCTGAACAGCCAGTCGGCGCCCGGCAACGCGTCGAGCGTCGGCACGAGCGCCGGCAGACCGGGCAGCAGCACGTCGAACGACGCGATCAGGAACGCGCCCGCGACCGCGCCCAGGAGGCTGCCCCAGCCCCCGATGGTGACCGCGATGTAGGCCTTCAGCATGTAGTTGAGACCGTCCGACGGCGCGACGAAGAAGCTGTTGGCGAGCAGCGCGCCGGCCACGCCGGCAAGCCCGGTCGCGAGCGCGAAGGTCAGCGCGATCATCCGGTTGACCGGCACGCCGAGCGCCGCCGCCATGGCGGGATCCTGCGCGGTCGCGCGCAGCCGGCGGCCGAATTGGGTGTGCGCGAACAGGAGATGTTGTCCGCCGATCAGCAGCGCGGCGACCACGATGACGGCGAGCGCCTGGCGGCCGAGCACGACGCCGCCGAGCTCGAGCGGACCGCCCGCGAGCAGCGGCGGCGCCGCGCGGGGCGCAGCGCCGAACAGCGCGGTGGTGCCGTTCGAGATCATCAGGCCGAGCGCGATCGTGCTGATGAACACCGCAACCGGCGGCCGGTTGCGCAGCGGGAAGAACGCCAGCAGCGACACGAGCACACCGAAGCCCGCCATCAGGACGACGACCAGTGGCAGCAGCACGATGCCGGGAACCGGCAACAGCCCGGCCAACGCCACCGACGCGAAGCCGCCGGCCATCACGAGGTCGCCGTGGCTGAAATTGACCGCGTTGGTCGCGTTCAGCACCCAGACGAAGCCGAGCGCGACCAGCGCGTAGGCGGCGCCCAGCGCGACCGTGTTGGTCAGGAGCTGCAGGGCCGACACGCCATCCCCCCTCGCCGTCGCCGCGCCACGACCCCCGCGACGCCGCGGCAGCCCTGCTCCAGCAGGCCCGATGCAGGCCCTCTCCCCCGCCCGGCCCCGCCAGAAGCCTCGGTCACGTCAACGCTCCGCCGTTCGAACGCGCGCACCATGCCACGGTCCTACCTCTGCCCACGGTTCTGAGATCGCAGATCGCGCATGACATGAGAAGGCCCGGCTCATGTCACTGGACCAGGGCACTCTGCGCAATCGCTTCGGTCGGAATCGAAGCGATCGGACGCGCCGACGGGGCGCGGCGCGCCTAGCTTGCCTCCGACGGCAACGCCAAAGAATCGGAGATCGCCATGCCAAGCCTCACGGACCGCTCGATCGTCTCGTCGTGCCGCGCCGACGCATTCTTCATCCTGGTGGCGCGCGTCGCCGCGCTGGTCGCAACCTGGCAGCGCCGCAGCCGCGAGCGCGCCCATCTCGCGGCGATGACCGACCGCGAGCTGCGCGACGCCGGCCTGACGCGATCCGAGGCGATGGCGCTGTCGGACCGGCCGTTCTGGCGCGCGTGACGGTGCCCTACTTCTTCGCCGCGAGCAGGCTCTTGATGCCGCGCAGCGCGGCCTCGTAGCCGGCGACGCCGAAGCCCGTCACCATGCCCTGGACCGCCTTGCCGGTGTCGGAGACCATGCCGCGGCGCACCGGGTTCGAGATGTGGACCTCGATGGTCGGGAACTTGACCTGCGAGATCGCGGCGACCAGCGCCGGATAGCCGACCGAGAAGCCCGCCGGATTGAAGATCGCCGCGTCGACGCCCTGGTCGTTGGCCGCGTAGAGCTTGTTGATCACCTCGCCTTCCACGTTGGAGTGGAAGATCTCGACCTCGAGCCCGAGCTCGGCGGCGAAGCCGCGGATCTTGGCGTCGTATTCGGGCAGCGTCATGGGGCCGAAGATCTCGACCTGCACCTTGCCGCGCATGTTCATGCCCGCCCCGTGGATCACCAGCACCTTCGGCATGTCGGCCTCCTTTCCCTCGATCGCGCGAGCTTAGCGCCTTCGGATGAAAAAAGCCTACGCCGCCTCGGGCGCGTCGAGGCCGAGCTTGCGGCACAGCATGACGAGCCCCTCGTACATCACGTGGGCGGCCAGGAAGGCCGCCATGCCGTTGACGTCGTGCGCCGGGCTCACCGTGTTGACGTCGACCGCGACGATGTCGAGCTTGAGCGCGGCGATGGCGCGCAGGAAGTCGATGCCCTCGCGCGCCGTGAAGCCGCCCCAGGTCGGCGAGCACACGCCGGGCGCGCAGGACGGATCGAACACGTCCATGTCGAAGCACAGATAGACCGGGCGGCCGGCGAGCGCGGCGCCGAGCTCGGCGATCACGTCGTCGAAGCCGCGCTGGAACAGCTCGCGCATCGTGATGATGTTGTAGCCGAGCGACCGGGTGAACGTGTAGGCGCCCGGCGTGTAGGTCGTGCCGCGCACGCCGACGTGATAGGAGCGCGAGGCGAGCAGCAGCTGCTCCTCGGCGGCGTGGGTGAACTGCGTCGCGGCGTTGTACTTGTCGGGCTCGACGTAGCCGTAGCTGTCGGTGTGCGCATCGATGTGCAGCGCGACCAGCCCGGGGTAGCGCCGCCCGGCGGCGCGCAGCTGGGGCAGCGACACGCTGCCGTCGCCCCCCATGGTGACCGGAATCGCGCCGGCGTCGTGGATCAGCTTGCAGGCCGCCTCGATGCGCTCGAAGGCGTCGACCATCTTGCTCGGCGTCAGCTTGACGTTGCCGCGGTCGACCAGGCCGAGCCGGGCCAGCGGATTGAAGTCGGCGAGCTCGGAGTTGAACGGCCGCACCAGCATCGACTGCTCGCGGATCGAGCGCGGCCCCTCGCGCGAGCCGACGCGGAATTGATGGATGCCGCAATCGAACGGGATGCCGAGCACCGCGGCCTTGGCGCCCGCGAGGTCGAGCGAATAGGGCGCCCCCATGAAGGTGACCGGCCCGGTATGCAGCGCGTCATCGGTGAAGCTCGTCACGGGCGGCTCTCCCTGCGTCAGAGCGCGCCGTCGAGATTGTCGTAGCGCTTGACGATCTTGGGCACGCGGCTGGTGCCGTCGTAGCAGACGATCACCTCCGAGTGCGCCATGTTGCCCTTGCCGTCGGACTTGTAGGTCATCGCCAGGCCCTGATAGGTCGTGTGCGCGAGCGCCTGCGCCACGGCCTCGGCGGTCTTGGCGCCCTTGGCGACGGCGTCGAGCACCATCATGGTGCCGTCGTACTGGGCGAGCGCGTAGCCGTCGGGCTCGATGCCGAACGCCTTGCGGTAGTCGGCGTCGAAGGCGTCGAGCGCGGGGCTGCCGCCGGAGACCGGCGACGACGCGCTCTCGGCGCACACGCCCTCGAGCTCGGCGGGCTCGAGCAGCGCGGCGGTGACCGGCTGGTGCATCGCCGAGCCGGCGACGATCGGCACGCCGAGCTTCATCGCCACCGCCTGCTTGATGAGGAGCGCGGTCGACGGCGCGTGCAGGTGCAGCACCAGCACGTCCGGGTTGGCTTGGCGCGCCTTGCCGAGCAGCGGCAGCATGTCCTTGACCGTGACGTCGATCGCCTCGTCGAACACGATCGCGCCGCCGAGCTGCTCGACGTATTTCTCGAGCAGCGGCCGGCCGCTGAGACCGTAGGCGGTGGTCTGCACGATCAGGGCGACGCGCTTCTTGCCGAGCGCCTGGACGGCGTAGCGCGCGTGCGCCAGGGTGGCGACCGGGTCGGCCGGGAAGAAGCGGAACACGTAGGCGCTGCCGAGCTCGGTCACCTTCGCGGTGCCCGACACGGTGACGAGCGGCACCTTGCGCTCGGCGCCGAGCGGCACCAGCGCCAGGATCTGCGGGCCGAACATCGTGGCGCCGATCGCCGTCACCGGACCGGCGCCGACCGCCTGCTCGAAGGCGTTGACCGCGATCTCGGGCGACTGGCCGGTGTCGGCGACCGGCGCATCGATCGTCAGCCCGGCCGGCGCGTGCTCGACCGCGAGCAACGCGCCGTTGCGCTGGCTGGTGCCCTCGATCGACAGCACGCCGGTCAGCGGCACCAGGATCGGAAACTCGACGTCGGCCGCGCGCGCGCCCGTCGCGAGACCGCACAGCACCGCCACCGCTGCTGCGAGTACCCGGATGGCGAACATGCTTTCTCCACCACCCTCGCCGTCCTGGTCGGGCTTGTCCCGACCATCCACATCTTGGGTCCCGCGCGCGAGGCGGGAAGACGTGGATCCTCGGGACAAGCCCGAGGATGACGGCATGGACGGCGTCCTCTCGCCTATTCGGCGCTGGTGCGCAGCGAGGCGGGCGAGCCGGGCAGCTTGAGGGTGCCGGCCGGCGTCACCTTGGTGCCGCTCACCTTGTAGATCGAGAGGTCCTTGTCGACGTAGTTGCCGACATAGAGCCAGTTGCCGTCGGGGCTGAAAGCCGCGCCCTCGGGCAGCTTGCCGGCATCGACGTAGCCGAGGCGCGTGACCTTGGTGCCGGCAACCTTCAGCACGGCGAAGCGGCCCTTGGGATGGGCGAACCAGGCGTCCTTGGCGACGCCGGCGCTGCCGTTGAGCAGGATCGACACGGCGAGATCGCCCTTCGGGCTGGCCGCGATGCCCTCGGGCGCCTCATCGACCACGATCTTGTCGATGCCGTGCGGCACCTTGGCGGTGAGGTCGATCACCGTGACGGTGTCGACGCTGCCGTCCGACGAGCCGGCGTTGCCGTTGTCGGAGGTCAGCGCGACCTTGCCGTGGCCGGCGATCGCGATGTTGTAGGGGAACACCCCGACGCCGATGTCCTGCTTGCCGTAGGTGACCTTGCCGCCGTCGATCGCGAGGATCGCGACCTTGTTGGCGAGCGCCTTGGTCGCGAACGCGCGCTTGCCGTCGGGCGTGATGGCGACCGAGGTCACCGAGTCGCCGACGTCGACCGTGTCGGTGACCTTGACCTCCTTGCCCTTGATCGACAGCACGCTGATCGAGTTGCCGGCGCGGTTGGTGACCAGGGCGAGGTCGCCGGCACGGTTGATCGCCATGCCGGACGGCTGCTTGCCGACCTCGACGGTGGCGATCTGGGCGGGCGGATTGGCCTTGAGGTCGATCACGTAGACCTTGGTGTCGGGCGTGTTCTTCCAAGCGCCGCCGTCCTGCACGACGTGGATCGAGTTGGCGACCAGCGCCAAGGAATTGTCGGGTGTGACCGCCAGGTTGACGGGCGGCCCGATCACCGAGTTCTCGAGCGTCAGGCTCGCCACGATGCGGGGCGCGCCCGGGTTCTTGATGTCGACGATCGTCACCGTGTCCTTGCCGGGCGCGCCGATCACGGCGGCACCCTTGTCGTCCCAGCTCAGCTTCTCGTCGGTGCCGACGATCAGGAACTGCGCCGACGCGGCGATCGGCCAGAGCGCGAGCGCGACGCCGATCCCGAGGTTGCGGTACGGGCGACCCGTCATGATTCCCCCCTTGCGGTTGTTGTCGTTCCGTTGGGCCGCCGAAGCATGGCAGAGTTGCACCGGATCCGACAACCCGGAGGAGAGGCATGAGGCGTCCTGTCGCCTGGCTCGCGGCTGCCCTGCTGCTGGCCGGTTGCACGCTGCCCGCCGCGGCCCAGGAGGACACGTCGTGGGCGCGCACCCAGCGCTATCGCGCGGGCGAGCTGTTCCGCAACAAGGATTACGCGGGCGCCTTGCCGCTCTACCAGCAGGCGCACGACATCTACGCGCGCGCGCAGGGCGAGAGCAGCCCAGAGGCGATCGATACGCTGATCGACGTCGCCAACACGCTCGACCGGCTGCATCGCCCCGCCGAGGCGGTGCCTGCGCGCGCGCGCATCGTGGCGCTGCAGACCGAAAAGCGCGGCGAGCGTGACGAACGTACGATCGACGCGCTGGCGGCGCTCGGCAGCGAGCAGTTCCAGGCGTCGCAATTCCCCGAGGCCGTCGCGACCGCGGAGCGTGCGCTGGCGCTCAGCACCGCGGTGCGCGGCGA
>DATJNS010000378.1:0-3172 GCA_035507915.1 Candidatus Sulfotelmatobacter sp. | reverse complement strand
GTTCATTTGTCGACCTGCGCCTGGGGCGCTTGGCACATCGAGATGCTCGGCCGCATCATGTGGCCGAGCATCCTTGCGCCAGGCAACCTGCCCGAGCTGGCGCGCCGCCATCGCCTCACCTATCGCCTCTGCACCACCACCGCGGATCGGGCGCGGCTCGAGGCCATGCCCAGTTTCGCCGCGATCGCCGATCTGGTGCGCGTCGAATTCGTCACGGACCTCCTGGGGGACTCGCCCGATACCGCGCTCCACATGCGCTGGTACTACGACGAGAACCGATACGCGCTCGAGCACGACGCCATCTATCTGTGCCTGTGGCCAGACGTGGCCTTCACGGAAAGCAGTCTCGGCCACGCTGCGGACGCGATCGATCTAGGCAAGGCGGGTGCCGTCCTGCCGACCTTGCGGGTCGTCAGCGAGACTTGCGCGCCGGATCTGTTGTCGCGCCCCGTATCGCACGGACAAGCGCTGGCGTTGTCCGCCGGGGACGTCGTGCGGCTGGCAGTCCGGCATCTGCACCCGCTTTCCGCGACGACGTTGGCACACGCCCCCCACGGCAAGCCCGGAATGTCGATGATTTTCCGGGTTCCCGGCGAGGGCCTCATCGCGCTCGGCGCCACCACGTGGTTGTTCATCGATCCCGCGTTGATTCGCTTCACCCCAGACGGCGACATCGTCGCAGACGCAGGCGAGCTCGACCGCTTGATCCATGTCGCGTCCGACTCGGACGACATGTTCTTTCTCAGCCTCGCGCCGCTCTGGAAGGATCTCGACACGTTCATCCCCGAGCACCCCAACGACGTGATGGATATCGCGCGGATGACCAACCATCCGATGCTCGCCGGATCACCGTCCTACGAGGCCTATGAACGGTTCCACGCCAAGCTGCACTACGGACCGATGACGGCCGCCCTGTGGTCCGAGGCCGAGCGGCAGGCAGACCGCGTGTTTCGCAGCGTCGTTGCGCTCCGCGCCTATCTCGCCATCTGGCGGATCGCCCGGGAACATGGCTGCTTGCGCGCAGCCCAGGTCATGAGCCTTGCGCTGCACACGACGCCGATCGCCCGTCGGCCGCCGCGTGGCGCTCGCTACACCGTCCTGTTGCCGTGCGATCGTGCCTTCGCCACAGCCGCAGGCACCGAGATCGACCGGCAGCTTCGCCGTCGGTCGCGCAAAGGCCTCGTTCGAGCCATGCTCGAGCATGTCGTCCTGGGCACCGATCTGCCGACCGGCGGGATGCGCCAGCTGCCCACCGCCGCCGGCACCACGCTCACCGTCCGCGAGGCGAACGGCCGCCGCACCATCGGCGACGACGTCGCGGTGCTCGAAGACTTCGTCGCAGGCCGCCATCGCATCTGCATCGTGGACGGGTTCGTGCACGCCGGAAGCCCGCGCCGCCGATGACGCAAGAGATGCTTGCTCCCTGGGCGTCGCCGGGCGCCGTCCTCGAGCTTCACAGCCGCGCGCTGCGGCGGTGGCAGACTGCACTGCAAAGGGCGGAGCTCCGACGCCTGCGGAATGCCGCCGCGTCGGCCTTCTATCAGGCGGGCGTTCGCTGCCATCGGAGCCTGATCCTGCGCGAGGTCGTGTCGGCGTTCGAGGCGCCGAAGTCCGCCGGCGATCCGGACAATGCGGTTCTCGCGCTGCTGCCTTGCCCGGACTACGCCGATCGGGCGGCGCTCCATTACGACATCGCGCTCGCGTTTGCGCCTCATTTCGCGGAGGCCCATTACAACCGGGCTTCGCTCCACCGGCGCGCCGGCCGCCTGCGGGATGCCATGCAACGCTATCTGTCGGCGCTGGCGCATCCCCCGCACGCGGCGGCTCGGCCACACGCACATCTGCATGCAAACGCGGCCTGGGAAAGCGCCAAGATCGCGCAACGGACGCAGCGGTCCGGGCGGGCCGGCCGGCTGTTCCGCAAGGCGATGTCCGGCCTCGACAATTTTGGGGTCGATCATCGTCATTTCCCTGACTATCTTGAGCGCTCGGGTCGCCTCGCCGAAGCGATGAACGAGTACGATCGGGTGATGAGCTACTCGCACCGACACACCCCGGAGTTCATCGAACCGAACTTCGATCACGACGAGCTGCTGCCGAGAGACCCGGGCGGCGCCTCCCTCGATCCGCTCGTGCCGACCGTCGTCGCACAGTCCGACGACGCCATGGCGGTCTACTTCCTCCATCTCTATTTCAGCACGTCGAACGCCGCGCCCGACACGCTTCCCGACGATCTGCTCGCCACGTTGCGTCGCAGTCTCATCAACCGGCGCCTCGCGCGCATGGCGTGTCCAATCGAGACCTGCGCGCCTTCGCTGGCGGGATTGCCGAGATTTTCCGGCGTCGCCGCGAGACCCCCTCACGCATGACCGGCGATTCTTTCCGCCACGTGCCGCAAGCCTTCCCCCGCAAGATGGTGGCGCACCTCGATGAATGGGCCGCGCGCCATTTCGCCGAGCATCCCGATACGGCGTGCGCGTCTCTCGACGGGCTCATGACGGAATTGGCGCAGCCGATCTTCGACGCGCTCACGCGCTCGCCGGTCATGACAGCGCTCGCCACGACGCTCGGCTCCGTTGTCTGTTTTCCGCTCCGAAGCTGCCTGTTCCGGCGCGTGACCGGCGAGCGCCAAGTCCCCGTCGCATTCCAGCAAGACGCAGCCTTCATGGGCGACGGCTATCTGTCGATCAAGTGCTGGGTGCCGTTGCAGGACGGCAGCCCGGAACTTCCCGGCCTCGAGCTGCTCAATCCGTCAGCCGGCCGTTGGCTTCCGTCGCGCGGCAAGACGGTCCCGGACCGCTCGGCCTTCGTCGCGCTCTATGCCGACGTCCTGCCGCCCTCCGCCGCGTTCCATTCGCCGGCCTGCCGCGCCGGCGACGCGCTCCTGTTCGATCACTACACGGTTCACCGGATGCAACCGACGCGACCCGGCGCGCACACATCGCTCGAGCTTCGGGCCGTCAGCTTGCGCGACGCGATCGAACGCTTCGCCAATACCGCGATCGTCGTCGCGATGGCGGGTGAGCCGGCGTTCACCCACCGCCGTGTCGTCCTGTTCCACACCGGCGCCGACTCGAAGACCAACCGGCCGTGGGCCGAGCGGCTCGGCGGCATGGTGCCCGAAGCCATGCATCCTCATGAGCAGTGGCGCGAAATCATGGGGTTGCGCGAC
>DATJNS010000377.1:0-5282 GCA_035507915.1 Candidatus Sulfotelmatobacter sp. | reverse complement strand
AGGCTCGGGTCGAGGCCTTGCAGCGCCGCCAGCACCGTGACGACGGCGTAGGGGAGCGCGATCACCGTGTGGCCGCATACCAGGCCCGCATAGGTGCCGACCAGCCCGAGCGCGCTCAGCCAGTAGAACAGCGCAACCGCGGTGATGATCACCGGCACCGCCATCGGCGCGACCAGAAGCCCGATGATCACGGTCTTGCCGCGGAAGCGGGCGCCATGCAGCCCGAGCGCCGCCGTGGTACCCAGCGTGGTCGCCAGCGCCATGGTGAGGAGCGCAATCATGACGCTGCGCGCGAGCGCCGACGACCACAGGGGATTGTCGAAGAAGTCGGCATACCAGCGCAGCGACAAGCCGGGCAGGGGGAACACCAGGATGGTGCCGGCGCTGAACGACAGCGGTACGATGGCGGCGAGCGGCAGCACCAGATAGGCGAGCGCCGCGCCGGTGACGAAGCGCGCCGCCCAGCGGGCAACGCGCTCGACCGGGCTCGCGTTGGTCGCGATGGCCATCAGCGCACTCGCAACCGCTCGATCCCGATCGCCTTGACGAGGCCGGCGTAGATCAGCGCGGTGGTGGCGAGCAGCATGATGCCGAGCGCCGAAGCCATGCCCCAGTCGACTGCGCTCGACGTGAAGTAGGCGATGAAGTAGCCGATCATCTGCTCGCGCGGGCCGCCGACGAGCGCCGGGACGATGTAGTAGCCGAGCGAGATGACGAACACGAGGGCTGATCCGGCCGCGATGCCGGGCAGCGCCTGGGGCAGATAGACGCGGCGGAAGGCGGTGATCGGTCCCGCGCCCAGCGCCGCCGCAGCACGCATGTGCTCGCGCGGGATCGTCTTCAGAACCGCGTGCAGCGGCAGGATCATGAATGGTAACAGCACGTGCGTCATCGCCACCAGCAGGCCGAACCGGTTGAAGATCAGCGTCACCGGCGCGTCGATGAGGCCGAGGTCGATCAGCGCGTGATTGACCACGCCCTGATTTTGCAGCAACACGATCCACGCGATCGCACGTACGAGCAGCGATGACCAGAATGGCAGCAGCACGACCATGAAGAGCAGGTTGGCGACCGCAGGGCGGGCGCCAGCTATCACGGCGGCGACCGGGAATCCGATCGCGAGGCACAGCATCGTGACGCTGCCGGCGATGACGAGCGTGCGGCCGAGAACCTCGACGAACGCGGCGCTCTCCGCCGGTGTACGCTCAACGCCGCGGGCGGAGAGGCGCAGGTCGAGCGCGCTCAGCAAATAGAAGGCGGTCACCGGCAGGCGCTCGCGCCGGATGGTCGACCAGATCGCCCGCCCGCCCCAGCGCGCGTCGAGTGCAATCACCGCCGCCTTGTAAGGCGCGGCGGGATGCTCGGCTGCCCAGCGTGCCGTGCGCAGCACCAGGCTGCGATAGCCCGGCACCTCGTCGTTCAGCCGCCGGGCCAGCGCGATCAGCTCGGGCCGGTCACCGAGCGCGCCGAGGTCGGCGACCAGCGCCGCGTAGGCCGGCTCGTCGGGAGCGCCGCCGCCATCCCACGCTGCCAGCGCGGCGATCGTGCTCGGCAGCGCACCCGGGATCTCCGGGTTGGCGACGCCGCGGGTCAGGAACTCGCCGATCGGCAGCACGAAAAAGGCGCCTAGGAACAGGAGCGCCGGTGCCATCAGAGCGAGCATGGCGCGTTGCTGCGGCCGGCGCGCGCGACGCACCGCGACGTCGAGCGCCTCCACCGCGGTCATGCGTCCGGCGTCACTGTGCCGCGAATTTGACGAATTGCTGCAACAGCGAGTCGCCCTTGGACAGCCAGAAGTCGTCGTAGAGCTTGCCGCCCTGCAGCGAACCCCGATCGAGATGGCCGGCCGGCAGGGTCGCCTTCACGTCGGCGCTCAGCAGCGCGTAAGCCTTCTCGTTGGCGGGCGCATAGGCGATCTCGCGCGAGAACGCCGCCTCCGGCTCGGGCGAGACGGCGTATCGGATGAAGGCGAGCGCAGTGTCCTTCCGCTTCGTGCCCTTCATGATGCAGAAGTACTGGCTGCCGGAGACGTGGCCGGCGCCGAACTCGATCTTGAGGTTGCGGTGGTTGGCCTTGTTGGCGGCGGCGACGCGGCCGTTCCAGCCGTACGACATCGCGACCTCGCCGGTCAGTAGGATCTGCATCGACTCGTCGCCGGCCTTCCACCAGTGGATCGAAGGCTTGAGTTCGCCCAGCTTCTTGAGTGCGCGATCGACCCCGCCGGGACCAGACAGCACCTTGGTTGCGTCGCGCGGCGCCACGCCGTCGGCCATCAGGGCGACCTCGAATGTCTGCTCGGCGCGGTAGAGCAATCCGCGCTTGCCCGGCCACTTCTGGACGTTCCAGAAATCCGCCCAGCTCTTCGGCCCGTCCTTGATCTTGTCGGCGTCGTAGACCAGGCCGCCCGAGATGAAGTTGTACGGGATGCCGCACTTGCCGAAGCCGCCGACCCCTTCGAAGTCCTTGGCGTCGACCTGCTTCGCCCAGTCTATTTTTTCGATCAGACCCTCTTCGCATGCGGTCGCCTCGTTGATCGCCGTCAGGCTGACGACGTCCCACTGCAGGTTGCCGGTGTCGACTTGGGTTCGGAGTTTCGCGAGCTCTTGGTTGAAGCTGTCTCCGACTACCTCGAGGTTGTGCGCCTTGCCGAACGGGTCGTAGAACGCCGCCTTCTCGGCGGCGCTCAGGGCGCCGCCGTTTGACGCAACCGTAAGAGATTCCGCACGCGCACCAACGCCCGCGGCCAACAGCGCGACGGACGTCAGTGCCGCGCCAAGCCAACCTGCCGAAGCTTTCATTCGCCCGATCCCCCTGCCACACTCCCAGGCGCGGCGACTTTAGCATTCGCCGTACGGTGAAGCGAGGAGACAGGGAGTGAGTGCGGAGCGGCTGGAGCAGCCTGCCGATCTTGCAGTGGTTGGGCGTCTCCTCACGATGAACGCGGCGCGCGAGATCGTCGCGGACGGAGCCGTGATCATCGCCGGCGGCGACATCGTCGCAGTTGGGCCGCGCGAACCGCTGTTGGCGCGCCACGTGCCGCGCCGCGTGCTGGGCGACGCGCGCGCCATCGTGATGCCGGGCCTCATCGACGCGCACACGCATTGCACGCAGTGCTTCGTGCGCGCGCTCGTCGCGGGCGAGCTGCCGATGATCCCGCGCATCTACAATCCAGCGCAGCGCGCGCTCACTCCCGCCGAAGCTGGCGCGACCGTGCGGCTGATCGCGGCGCAGCTCCTGCGCTCGGGCGTGACCACGTTGTGCGAGGGAACGCTCAACCGCGGCCACGAAGACGCCATTCTGGAGGCCCTCGAGACGATCGGCATCCGCTGCGTGATTGCGCGCGGTATGCCGGACCAGGAGGCGCATCACGCCGCGCTCTATTCGCAGATTACCGACCGGTCGTGGGTCAAAGCGCGCGAGGGCGAGGCCGAGGCCGATCTTGCGCGCACCGAGGAGCTGCTGCGCCGCTATCCCAATCGCGGCCGCGGCCTGATCCGCGCGGCGGTGAACGCGTCGGGCCTGCCCGGGTTCTCGGAAAGCTATTTTCGTGGCGCCGCAGCGCTTGCCGAAGCTCATAGCACGACCCTGCACGTGCATATCGGGCGCGACCGCGAAGAAGTCGAACTCGCGCTCGCCGTGTGGGGTCGCAGGCCGATCGAGCGGCTGGCCGATCTGGGCGTGCTTAACGAGCGGCTCGTGGCGATCCACGCGGTGCTTGCGTCCGAGGCGGAGATTCGCCTGCTCGCCCAGTCGGGTGCCGGCGTGGCGCACGCGCCAATCGAATGTGTCGCCAACCTCAATGCGGTGCCGAACATCCCGCAGTTCCGTCGCGCGGGCATTCCGGTCGCGCTCGGCTGCGATGTGCAGGCCAACGACCTGTTCGTCACCATGCGCGCGGCCTGGCTTCTCCACAATGCGCTGTGGGGCTTGCCGCGCTACGATCCCGAGGCGCTATCGGCCACCGAACTGCTCGCGATGGCGACCTGTGAATCCGCCCGCGTGCTGCACTGCGACGACCGTATCGGCTCGCTCGAGCCCAACAAGGCGGCCGACATTACGGTACTCGACGGTGCCGCGCCGCACCTGATGGCGATGCAGGACCTCGAGATCGAGCTCGTCCGCTTCGCCTCGCGCGCCGAGGTCAAGCATGTGCTGGTCGATGGTCGGCCGCTGCTCGAGAACGGTGCGCCGACGACGATCGATCTCGAGCGGCTCTACGCGGAAGCGGAAGCGGGCGCCCGGCACGTGCGCGACACCGTCTCGGGCCGCCGGTACCGACCGCTCAACAGCGAGTAGAGCGTCAGATCCCACGTATCGAGGTGTCGGCGGGGATCGGTTCGCGCCAGATGATGTCGACCGCGGCGGGTTCGAAGCATGGAACCGCGGCGGGTTCGAAGCATGGAGAGGGGCGTGATCTGAGCCCCTCAATCTCATGCGCGCGGCAACTTGCGTTGCATTTGCGTGGCAATACGAGAGCGGGCAACGGGTAACTGATTGAAATCGTGGTGGGCGCTAGTGGGATTGAACCACTGACCTTTCCGGTGTGAAGGTAACTGGAAGCGCAGAAAGCGGCAGATTTCCTGGGCCTCTCGTTCTCAAACAGGGGTGAACCGACCGAGAACGAATCGGCGCTTCGTGTTAGGCTCGTGTTACCCTTCCGTTTACCTCTCGATAGGCTCAGGTCACGTTCGCGGGGACGCGGGAGGCGCGGTCGGTTCATCCGGGAGCTAATTGAGGGCGGTAAGGTTCGCGTCCGCCACCCGCTCACGCACAGCCGCCTATGACCATGCCACGCGCCATGCAAGGTTGGCATCAGGATCGTCTGCGCCGTCGAGTGTGTTTGAGAGGTGAGTTGAAGCCGTTCCTGTTTCGCCGACTATCATCCAGAGACAAGGCAGTACCCGGGACTTAGTGGAGGCCCAGGTCTGTCAACCGGGGTCAGAGGCATCGTCCGGTCGCGGCGGCGGCATGTCCTGTAAGGGCACGACTGCCCGAGACATTGAGCCGGCCGCGATCGCGATCTGAGTCGGGCGGTCGGGCGACGCCACGCTTGGCTGGGTGCGAACCGTTTCCGGAAACAGTCCTTCCATGATGTGCGACGTCGCGAACGTGATATGGCGGCGCAGCAGCACGCTCGCCAGTTCCTCGTCGCGCGCCAGGACCGCCTCCATGAGCTGGTGGTGCCCTTCGAAGACCGCTGGCGACATGGCCTTGCCAGCGTAGGCCAAGTTGCGGTAGCGGGCCACGTGGTCCCACACCGACAGATGGAATTCCCTCAACAT
>DATJNS010000376.1:0-39352 GCA_035507915.1 Candidatus Sulfotelmatobacter sp. | reverse complement strand
TGTTCACCGAGGAGCTGCCCTGGCTCGCCGGCGCCGACCTCGAGCAGGTGATGGGCAAGGCGATCTGCGCCTGGCTCGGCTGGCCCGTCTGACGGACACGCAGAAACACCTGCTGGACGAGCTCAATGACAGAACAACCGTCTGATCTCGTCCCCAGCTACGATGAGCTGATGTGGCCGACCCTGAAGGCCCTCAAGGCTATGGGCGGCTCAGCCTCGAATGAGGAGCTTCTCAGCAAGGTCATCGAAATCGAGCGGATATCAGACGACGTCGCGGCGGTGCTTCACAAGGACAAACGCCAGACCAAGCTGAACTACAATCTCGCCTGGGCTAAGACCTATCTGAAGCGGGTCGGCGCGCTTGAGAACAGCGCCCGTGGCGTATGGGCAGTCACCGATCAGGGCGAGCGGATGACGGAGGCCGCCGTAAGAGATGTGCCCGGCCGCGTCCGCCGCGAGGATTATGAGCGTAAGCGGCAGGAGACGATCGCCGGGCCCACGAGCGAAGAGGCCGTGGCGCGTGATGCACCACCTCCGGAGGAGGGCTGGAAAGATCGGCTTTTGGCAACGATGCAAGCGATGTCACCCTCCGCCTTTGAGAGGCTGGCGCAACGGCTCTTGCGAGAAGCAGGTTTTACGAAAGTGGAAGTCACGGGTCGGAGCGGAGACGGTGGTATAGATGGCGTCGGCGTTCTGCGCGTTAACCTGCTGTCCTTCAATACGTTCTTTCAGTGCAAAAGATATCAGGGCACGGTTGGTTCCGGCGCCGTCCGAGATTTTAGAGGCGCTATGGTGGGGCGAAGCGACAAAGGGCTGATCATCACGACGGGCACATTCAGCAACGACGCGAAGCGTGAAGCGACGCGAGACGGTGCCCCGGCGATCGATCTCATTGATGGAGATCAGCTCTGTGAACTCCTGAAGACGCTGAAGTTGGGGGTCAATACCGAATTGGTTGAGCGCATTGTCATCGATGACGTTTGGTTCTCTCAGGTTTAACGGGCCCACCGCAATGGACGACCACTTCACGCTCTACGGCAGCTTCACGTCGAGCTCGACCTACAAGCCGATGCTCTATCTCGCGCTGGCGCGTCTGCCGTTCAGCTTCAAGACCGTGAATCTCAAGTTCGGCCGTCAGAAGGAGCCCGAGTATCTCGCGATCAACCGCTACGGCCAGGTGCCGGCGCTGCGTCATCGCGGCCTCACGATCGTGCAGTCGAACATCATCCTCGACTATCTCGCGCGCACCACCGGCCGGTTCGAGCCGGCGAGCGAGCAGGATCGTCTGCAGGCGCGCGAGTGGCTGTCGTGGGAGGCCGACGCGATCACCAACGTCGCCAAGGTGCGCCACTACAGCCGCTTCCGCACCGTCGATCCCGCGGTGATGGACTATTTCCGGCCGCTCGCCGAGGCCGCGCTCGGCTTCGTCGACCAGTCGCTCGCCGGTCGCGACTGGCTGGTCGGCGACGCCTGCTCGATCGCCGACATCGGCTGCTGGGGCCGCATGGTCTTCATGGCCGAAGGCGGCATCGACATCGCGCGCTGGCCGCGCCTCGAGGCGTGGTCCAAGCGCCTGAAGGCGATGCCCGGCTTCGCGCTGCCCTACGACCTGATCCCGAAGAAGGACCAGGAGATGGCGCCGGCGTGACGGCGGCGTCAGCCGCGGCGGCGACCGACCGATGACCGCGGAATGCGACTATCGGATGCGCCTGGTGTCCGGCTCGCCGGTCGACCCGGATGCGCGCCTGAACGAGTTCTATCGCTACTGGCGCGGCCGCTGCGCCGATCGGCCGATGCCGCGGCGTGCCGACATCGATCCGGTCGACATGCCGCCGCGCCTGTTGCCCAATCTGTTCCTGGCCGACGTGGTCGAGGGCGGCGCGCGCTTTCGCTATCGGCTGGTCGGCACCGAGCTCGTCAACACGCTGGGCTGGGACCCGACCGGCGGCTATGTCGACGAGATCAACCAGAGCAAGCCCTACTGCGACTACATCACGGCGCTCTACCGGCGGGTGATCGACGCGCGCCGGCCGGTGTTCTCGATGAGCCGCTATCCGCGCCCGGACGACCCGGACGGCGGCTATCACGCGGCGCAACGGCTGATGTGCCCGCTGTCGAGCGACGGCGCGGCGGTCGACATGCTGTTCACCTGCCAGATCTTCCAGGTCGCCCCGCGCCAGCTCGACTTTCCACGCCTGACCGGGGTCAATCCGTTCGTCGGCGTGTGCGAGGCCGTGCTGGAGTAGGGGGCGCCGACCCGCCGCCCCGTCGCCGGGTCAGTGGACCGGCAGCTCGCCCTTCGCCATCGCGAGATGGTGCGCCTGATGGTGCGGGCCGCTCGCCAGCAAGCCGATGAACCCGAGGCCGCGGATGTGCGCGACCTCCTTCGCGTCGGCGGCGGTCACGATCAGGCGGACGCCGTCGGGCAGCGGCGACGACGCGACGGTCCAGCCGTGGACGCCGTTGAGCGCCGCGGCGTGCGCCGGGATCATGCGCTGGATCGCGGCCAGCGTGCGCCCGCTGCCCGTCACCGCGATGTCGAGGCCGCCGTCGATCGGCGTCTCGGCGGCGGCTGCCCGCAAGGTCACCTCGTTCATGTCGATCAGGTGCTCGCGCAGCGCGCCGAGATTGACCTTGGACCAGTCGGTGTTGGGATCGGCCTCCAGGATGCGGACGATCTCCTGGACCGCGCCGAACGCCGCCTGGCCCGGCATGGTCGGCTCGCCCGCCATGCCCATCGGGTGATGCATGCCCGTCATGGCACCGTGCTGCTGCATCATGCCCGGCATTCCGGGCATCCCGGCATGATCGCCCGGCCCGGCGCCGCCCGGCGTGGTTTGGGCGAACGCGACCGTCGACAGCAGAAGCGCGGCGGCGCCGACGACGCCGAGAACGATCGGACGGGGTTTCATGGTGGACTCCTCGCTTTGGGCGGATGTCCCGGACCCTAGGCCGAGCGCGGTGTCCGCGATATGACCGCGATCATACGGGTTCGCGGCGCCCGACCAGCGTGATGGCGTCCTTGTCCCGCTCGATGACCCCGTCGCGCTCGAGGCTCGCCAGGTTCCGGTAGAGCACCTCGTGGGTCAGGCCGATCTCGGCGGCGAGGTCGAGCAAGGTGCCGTCGAGCCGCACGGTGCGGCCGTCGCCCGCCGCGAGCGCCAGATGCTGCAGGATCCGTTCGCGCGCCGGCCGGATGTTGCGATGCTCGAGCCGCGTGCGCAGGGTCATGACCTGGCGCGCCAGGATCGCCATGAAGCGCCGCGCCAGCTCGGGATCGTCGGCGAACGCGGCGAGCAGGGTCGCCTTGGGCAGGATGCGCACGCGCGACGGCACGTCGGCGACCGCGTCGCAATGGTAGACGTCGGAGAACAGCGCCGCCTCGGCGAACAGCTCGCCCGCCCGCGCCGTGTGCAAGGTCACGCGGTGATCGTCGATGGTGTGGCGCACCATGCGGACGCGCCCCGCCTCGAGGCCGAAGATGGCCGCGACGCGGTCGCCTTGCCGGAACAGCGTCGCGCCGGCGTCGAGGGATCGCGCGGACGCCGCCCGGCGGAGCGCCGCCGGTATCCAGTCGAGCGGCGACGGCGTCGTCTCCGGCGCCACGGTGCGCGGGCTGCGATCTGCCATCCGCCGCGACTCCTCCCGCATGGACGCCCGACATCCTAGTATGCCGGGCGCGCGGCAAGCGAGCGCGCGCCGGACGAGTGTGGACGACGGTGCGTCGGGCTGGCGTCGCGGTCCGGATTGCTCGAAGGTGGAGCGCGTTTCGAGCGGGAGATCGATGGGAACCGACGCGTCCGCGCTGCAGCTCGTGTTGTCGGCCGATCCGGCGTTGCTCGCCATCGTGCGGCTGTCGCTGCTCGTCAGCCTGAGCGCCGTGCTGGCCGCGGCGCTGGTCGGCATCCCGCTCGGCGCGTGGCTGGCGCTCGTGCGCTTCGCCGGCCGCGAGGTCGTCATCGTGGCGCTCAACGCCATGATGGGGCTGCCGCCGGTCGTGGTCGGCCTCGCGCTCTATCTCGCGCTGTCGCGCTCGGGGCCGCTCGGCGCCTGGGGCCTGTTGTTCACGCCGGCCGCCATGATCGCGGCGCAGAGCGTGCTCGTGCTGCCGATCATCGCGGCGCTGACGCGCCAGACCGTCGAGGATCTGTGGCTCGAGTATCGCGACGAGCTGGCCGCGATGCATGTCGGCCCGATCCGGCGCATCGCCACCTTGGTCTGGGACGCGCGTTTCAGCCTGGTGACCGCCTTGCTCGCCGGGTTCGGGCGCGCCGCCGCCGAGGTCGGCGCGGTGATCATCGTCGGCGGCAACATCAACGGGTTCACGCGCATGATGACGACGGCGATCGCGCTCGAGACCTCGAAGGGCAACCTCGCGCTGGCGATCGGGCTCGGCTTCGTGCTGATCGCGCTGGTCGTGCTGGTCAACGCCGGCGCCTGGCTGGCGCGGCGCGCCGGCGAGCGCGTCGCGGGCTGACGCCCATGCACGCGCCGCTCACCAACCTGCCGATCGCATTCGACGACGTCAGCGTCGTGGCGGGCGCCGTCACCGTGCTCGAGCGCGTCAGCCTGTCGATCGACGCGGGCGCGCCGACCGTGCTGATCGGCCCCAACGGCTCGGGCAAGACGACCGTGCTGCGCATCGCCTGCGGCCTCGACGTGCCGTCGCGCGGCCGCGTCAGCTGGGGCGGCCAAGCCGCCGGCCTGCCGCAGCGTCGCGCCATCGTGTTCCAGCGCCCGACCATGCTGCGCCGCAGCGCCGCCGCCAACCTGCGCTACGCGCTCGCCGCCGCGCGCATCCCGCGCGCCGCCCGTCCGACGCGGCTCGCCGAACTGCTCGAGCTGGTCGGGCTCGCGGGCCTGGGGGACCGGCCGGCGCGCCGCCTGTCGGGCGGCGAGCAGCAGCGCCTCGCGCTCGCGCGCGCGCTGGCGCGCGACCCGACCGTGCTGTTCCTCGACGAGCCGAGCGCCAGCCTCGATCCGGCCGCCACCAAGGCGTTCGAGGACGTGATCGGCGCCGTGATCGCGCGCGGCATCAAGGTCGTGATGGCGACCCACGATCTCGGCGCGGCGCGGCGGCTCGCCGGCGACATCGTCCTGCTGCATCGCGGCCGCGTCATCGAGACCGGTCCGGCGGCGCGCTTCTTCGCCGCACCCGAGACCGCGACGGCGCGCCGCTTCCTCGCCGGCGAGCTGCTAGTTTAGTCGCGCCACGAGGGAGGGAGAGATGCTCGCACGCCGCGGCTTGGTCGCGATTGGCTTCGCTTTGCTGCTCGGCGCGGCCGCGCACGCGGCGGACAAGTCGATCGTGGTGGCGTCGACCACCTCGACCCAGGATTCCGGCCTGTTCGGCCACATCCTGCCGCTGTTCAAGGCCAAGACCGGCATCGACGTGAAGGTGGTGGCGCAGGGTACCGGCCAGGCGCTCGACACCGCGCGCCGCGGCGACGCCGACGTCGTGTTCGTGCACGCCCGCTCCGCCGAGGAGAAGTTCCTCGCCGAGGGCTGGGGCGTGAAGCGCTTCCCGGTGATGTACAACGACTTCGTGCTGATCGGGCCGGCGCGCGATCCCGCCGGCATCAAGGGCACCCACGACATCGTCGCCGCGCTGCGCACCCTCGAGGCCAAAACTCTGCCCTTCGTCTCGCGCGGCGACCGCTCGGGTACGCACATCGCCGAGCTCAAGCTGTGGCAGGCCGCCGGTATCGACATCGCCGCCGACAAGGGGCCCTGGTACAAGGAGATCGGCCAGGGCATGGGCGCGGCGCTCAACACCGCGGCGGCGATCGACGCCTACGTGCTGTCGGACCGCGGCACCTGGCTCGCGTTCAAGAACAAGCGCGATCTCGTGATCGCGGTCGAGGGCGACCAGCGCCTGTTCAACCAGTACGGCGTGATGCTGGTGAACCCCGCGAAGCACCCGACCGTGAAGGTGGCGCTCGGCCAGCAGTTCGTCGACTGGCTGATCTCGCCCGAAGGCCAACGCGCCATCGCGGCGTACAAGATCAACGGCCAGCAGCTCTTCTTCCCGAACGCCGGCGACCCGAACGCGTGAGCGGGGCTACTCCGCGGCGCGGCGCCGCGGCTTGGCGCGGGCGAGCTCGGCGACCCGCGCCTGGGTGTAGAGGTCGGTCCAGTTGGCGAGCGCGGCGTCGGTGACCTGGCGCGGATCGTAGGCGCGGTCGGGGATCGCCATCTGCTTGCCGGCGAGATGCACGGCGCGGATCTTGGTCTTGTCGAGCAGGATCGAGACGTTCTCGAGCGGCGAGCCGTCGAGCGCGATGAAGTCGGCGGCGCGGCCGGCCTCGAGCACGCCGACCTGGTCGCCGTCGGCGATGAAGCGCGCGTTCACCTGGGTCGCGGCGCGCAGCGCTTCGGCGGGCGAGAAGCCGAGATCGTCGACGAAGATCTCGAGCTCGCGCGCGTGCCACTCGCCGTAGGGCGTCACCGCGAAGCCCGAGTCGGTGCCGGTCATCATCGGCACGCCGGCCTTGTGCGCCTTGCGCAGGTTGGCGCAGGCGGTCTCGTAGTCGCGCCGTCCGGCGTCGACGCGGCCCTTGGTGGCCGCCGGCTCGTGCGGCTGGGTGAAGTCGATCATGTTGCGCCGCAACGTCATGGTGGGGCCGATCGCGCTGCCGCTCTTCAGCATCGCGTCGATGCATTCGTCGTCGAGGTCATAGGCGTGGAAGATCAGGTCGACGCCGGCGCGCGCCGAGTAGAGCGTCGCCTCGCGGCCGACCGCGTGGACGACCACCTTGCGGCCGAGGCGCTGGATCTCGCGCACCATCGCGGTGGTCTCGTCCTGGTCGAACGCCGCGATCAGGCTGCCGTCGGGCCGGCGCTGGATGCCGTCCATCGCGATCTTGACGCAATCGACGCCGTTCTTGACCTGGATGCGGATCTGCTCGATCGCCTCGTCGCGGTTGGCGACCAGCACGCCGATCGAGGTCGCGGGCGCGCCGATCCAGCTCGGGTACCAGTCGGTCAGGCTCTGGCGCGCCGAGATGTAGGGGCCGGCGGCGCTGACCCGCGGCCCGTCGAACAGCCCCGCCTTGATGGCGTTGCGCACCGACAGGCTGATCTGGCCGGCGTCGCCCGGCGAGCAGATCGCCGTGTAGCCGGCGGCGAGCACCTTCTGGGCGAAGAACAGGCCGCGCAGCGCGCGGAACTCCATCGGGTGGTAGAGGTCGATGTCCTCCTCGCTCTTGGCGTTGCCGTAGGCGAGGTGGACGTGGACGTCGATCAGCCCCGGCATGACGAACTGGCCCGAATAGTCGAGCACCGCGTCGCCTGGCGCGGCCTTGGGCGCCTCGGCGGTCGGGCCGACATAGCTCAGCCGCCCGTGCGCGTCGTAGACCAAGGACTGCTTGGCCTTGGCCTTGTCGTCGCGGGCGGTGAACAGCGTGCCGCAGCGCACATGCGTCGTCATGGGACATCCTCGGGGTTGAAGGCGGCGCGGATGGGCAATTGTGTCATTGCGAGCGCAGCGAAGCAATCCAGAGGGCGGTCTGGATTGCTTCGTCGCTGCGCTCCTCGCAATGACGAAGGGCGAGCGTCGCGCGCGGCGCTACTCCGCGGCGGCGCTCTTGGGGTCGGCGAGATGGTCGCGCAGCAGGCCGCCGTAGCCGTCGAGGCGCGCGACGCCGCCGGCGAGCCGCAGCGCGCCCCACAAGGTGACGAGGTTGGTGCTGAGCACCGGCTTGCCGAGCTCGCGCTCGAGCCGGTCGATCACGCCCAGCGTGCGCCAGTTGCCGCAGGCCAGCATCACGAGCTCGGCGTCCGGCCGGTCGACCCGGCGGCCCATGTCGTAGGCGGTGCTCTCGGCGAGCCGGCCGACCTCGAGATTGTCGACGTGGCCGAGCTCCTGGTGGTCGAGCACCTCGTAGCCGTGGCCGCGCAGGAACGCGGCGACGCTCTCGTTGACCGCGCGGCTCCACGGCGCGCCGATCACCAGCCGGCGCTTGCCGAGCAGCGCCAGCGCCTCGAGCAGCGCGGTCGAGGCGGTGGTCGCGGGCTTGCCGGTGGCGTCGCTGATGCGCTTGATCAGCGCCTGGTCGCCGCCGACGCCCTGGCGCGACGACGGCGCGGTGGCCGGCAGCGCGATCACGTCGACGTCGGCATCGGCGAGCTTGCGGCTCTCGGTCTCGATGTGCTCGGCCACCTTGGCGGTCTGGTCGGCCGAGATCTTGGTCAAGGTCAGGCGCGCGGCGTGCACCGTCACGTGGGGCGGCAGCGCGCGCGCGAACTCCGGTTCCTGGGTCGAGCTCGACGACGGAATCAGGAGCCCGATGCGTCGCGTCTCGTCGGTCCTCGCCATGCTGGCCTCCGCGGGATGACGCCTCAGTCTAGCGCGAGACCGGTCGCCTTGACGACCGGCGCCGTCATGCCCGCGCAATCGGGCAACCGATCGTCAGTCGATCTTGATTCCGCGGGTGCGCACGACGTTGCCCCATTTCTCGGTCTCGGACTTGAGATAGGCGGATAGTGCGTCGGGGCCGCCGTCGGCGACGTCGATGCCCTGGCTGCGCAGGCGCTCGCGCACATCGGCGGCGCGCAGCGCCCGGTGGACCGCGGCGACCAGCGTGGCGACGACGTCCTTCGGCGTGGCGCTCGGCGCCAGCAGCACGAAATCGGTCGAGGACGAGAAACCCGGCAGCCCGGCCTCGTCGATGGTCGGCACGTCGGGCATCATCGAGGCGCGCGACTGCGTGCTGGCGCCCAGCGCGCGCAGCTGGCCCTGGCTCACGAAGGGCAACGCGGTGATGACGTCGACGAACGACACCAGAGTCTCGCCGGCGAGCAGCGCCTGCACCGAAGGCGCGCCGCCCTTGTAGGGCACGTGCAGCATGCGGATGCCGGCGGTCAGCATCAGGAGCTCAGTCGCCATGTGGCTGGTTGCGCCGTAGCCCGCGCTCGAGAACGCTACCTTGTCGGGATTGGCCTTGATGTAGGCGAGGAAGCCGCGCAGGTCGGTCGCCGGCAGGGACGGGTTGACGCACAGGATCTGCGCGTTGCGCCCGATCAGGCTGATCGGCGCGAACGCGGTGGCGACGTCGTAGGTCAGGTCCTTGTAGAGATGCGGCGCGATCGTCGTGGTGCTGTTGGTGGTCAGCAGCAGGGTGTAGCCGTCGGCCGGTCCCTTGGCGACCGCGGCGCTGCCGATCGTGCCGGTGGCGCCGGGCCGGTTGTCGACCACGACCTGCTGGCCGAACCCGTCGCTCAGCGCCGCGGCGACGATGCGCGTCACCGAGTCGGACGAGCCGCCGGCCGGCCATGGATTGACGATGCGGATCGGACGGGTCGGATAGTCCTCGGCGCGCGCCGAGGCAAAGAGCAGGACGGCAAGCACGGCCGTCCGGACGGCGAGACGAGCAAAACCTGGCAAGACACCAATCTCCCGCGCAGTGGCGATCGCGATATTGACCGCAGAGAAGCGCAGAGAGCGCGGAGGCGCAACTGCGGTGGCGGCTTTGCGAGACGGCGGCCCGCGTCCAGCCTCTGCGCTTCTCTGCGTCCTCTGCGGTAAGATGGGGGCAGGGAGAGGGAACACTGCCGCCGGATAGCGACATCACGAGCCCGCCGACCGTCGTCACGCCGGGCCCGCGCGCGCTGCTCGCCAACGCGAACTATCGGCTGCTGTGGTTCGCCGGCCTGGTCGGCAACTCGATGCGCTGGCTCGAGATGCTGGTCGCCGGCATCTTCACCTTCCAGCTCACCCATTCGGCCCTGATGGTGGCGCTGGTCAGCGTCGCGCGCACCTTGCCGCAGCTCCTGACCGGCGCGCTGGTCGGCGTGGTCGGCGAGGCGGTGAGCCGCCAGCGCCTGTTGATGGTCGGTCTCGTCGTGATCGCCGCGACCTCGGCGATCTTGAGCCTGCTCGCCTTCTCCGGCGCGATCCAGGTGTGGCAGGTGGCGCTCGGCGCGATCGTCAGCGGCACCGTGGCGTCGAGCGAGATGGCGGTGCGCCGGCGCATGATCGGCGACGTCGTGCCGGCGCCGCTGCTCAGCCGCGCGGTCGCGTTCGATTCGCTGACCGGCAGCGCCTCGCGCATGATCGGGCCGCTGGTCGGCGGCGTCGCGTTCGAGGCGCTCGGCATCGGCGGCGCCTACCTGATCTCGGCGCTGCTCCACCTGGTCGCGGCGGTCGGCATGTCGCGCCTGGAGGTGCAGCAGGCGCGCCGCCCGCTCGCGCTGGCGCGCATCCCCTCGGAGCTCGCCGAGGGCCTGGCGATCGTGCGCCAGCGCCCGATCCTGCTCGCCGTCGTCGTGGTGTCGATCGTCACCAACATGTTCGGCTTCTCGTACTCGTCGCTGATCGCGCCGTTCGGCATCGTGAAGTTCGATTTGTCGCCGGCGCTGGTCGGTCTCCTGGCGTCCGCCGAGCCGATCGGCGCGATCGCAGGCGGCGTCATGCTGTCGACCGGTCTGCTCGCCGCCGACCACCCGCGGCTGTTCATCGGCGGCTCGTTCGGCTTCCTCAGCGCCCTCATCGCGATGGCGCTGTCGCCGTGGTTCGTCGCGTCGTTCGTCGTGCTGCTGCTGGGCGGCCTCGGCACCGCGCGCTACGCCAACATGCAGACCAACCTGGTGCTGACCGACGCGCCGTCGGAGCTGCGCTCGCGCGTCATGGGCATGGTCACGGTGGCGATCGGCACCGCGCCGCTCGGCGTGCTGACGACCGGCCTGCTGTCGACCGCGATCGGACCCGCGCTCGCCATCGTCGTGATGGCGGCGGTCGGCCTGGCGACGCTCGCGCTGGTGCGCTGGCGCATCCCGGCGCTCCGGCGATAGCGTGGGCACGGACGCGACACAAAGACGAGGGGAGGGAGCGATGCGGCGGTATGCGGGGCTGGGCGCGGCGGTGATCGTGGCGGCGCTTGCCGTGCCGCCGGCGGCGCGGGCCGCCGAGCTCGACTACCAGGTGTTCAAGACGCGCATCGAGCCGATCTTCCTGAAGAAGCGCGTCGGTCACGCGCGCTGCTACACCTGCCACGCCGAGAGCGCCAATGCCTTCCGGCTCGAGAAGCTGCCGACGGGCGCGAGCTTCTGGAGCGAGGAGCAGTCGCGCCGCCAGTTCGAGGTCGTCTCGGCGCTGGTGGCGCCCGGCGACCCGTCGGCGAGCAAGCTCCTCCTGCATCCGCTGGCGCCCGAGGCCGGCGGCGAGGCCTACCATTCGGGCGGCCGCCAGTTCGAGACCAAGACCGATCCCGACTGGAAAGCCATCGCGGCCTGGGTCGACGGCGCCCAGAAGTAGGGAGACGGATTCGAGCGCGCCGAGGAGTCAGCGCGGGGCGGCGCTGGCGAGTTTGTCGTGCAGCACCAGCGTGTTCATGCGCTTCGGCACCTCGCCGACCCGGATGGTGGCGACGACCTTGAAGGTCTTGGTGTCGATCGCCGAGACCGAGCGATAGCTCGAATTGGCGGCGTAGAGCCGCTTGCTGTCGGGCGTGAAGGCGAGCCAGTCGATCACCGCGCCGATCGGCGGGCGGCCCGCCAGCTTCAAGGACGGCACGGTGGCGACGCCGATCAGTCTGAGGTCGGGCAGCGAGTAGGCGAACACGCCGTTGGCCAGCACGCTGCTGACCCACAGCGACTTGCCGTCGGGCGCGATCGCGATGCCGTGGGACGGCGTGCCGAGGCGGCCTTCCTCGGCGCCGAAGCCGCCCGGCTGGTCGGGCAGGTGGATGCGCGCGACCTCCTTGCGCTGGGCGAAGTCGACCACCGCGAAACCGTGGAGGTCGGAGAGCTGCACGAAGATGCGCCGCGTGGCGCCGTCGGGCCCGGCCTCGATCGCCATCGGCCGCACGCCGGCGTCGAACTTGAGCTCCCACACCGGCTGCTCGGTCGCGAGGTCGATCACGGTCATGACCTTGGCGCGCACCGAACCCGTGATCGCGTACTTGCCGTTGGGCGTCACGTAGACGTTGTGCAGTCGGCCGTGCACCGGAACGCTCTTGGTCACCGCCAGGCTCTTGGTGTCGACGATGTCGAGCGCGCCCGGCTCCTCGGCGATGCCGACGATCACGCGGCCGCCGTCCTTGGTGATCGCGATGTTGTTGGGATGGCCGCTCAGCGGAACCTTCTTGACCACCTTGCCGGCCTTGCGGTCGACCACGTCGAGCGTGCCGGTCGACTCGTTGCTGACATAGACGCGCGCGCCGTCGGGCGAGAAGGTGACGCCGTGCGGCGTCTCGATGCCGCCGATCACCTGGACGACCTTGTTGGTCGCGGCGTCGATCACGTCGACCGAGTCGCCGGCGCTGTTGGTGACGTAGATCAGCGCGGTGTCCGCGGCCGCCGCCGGCAGGGCCGTCAGCGCGAGCAGCGCCACCAAGGTTGCTGACGTGATGCGCATCGGTTCCTCCCGCGTTGCCGCCAGTCTACGCCGCCGATCGGGCAGGTCCAGCGACACGAGCATCCCCTGCTCATGTCACGCGAGATCGGCGATACCGGACACATGCCGCCCAGCGCCTTCCTGCTCGCCCCGTCCCCGACCCGGTCGCCGCCTTGGGGGGGCCTGCATCCGGCCTGCTGGTACAGGCGAGCGCCCATCGCCTATCCTAGGGGCGATCCCCCCTCCCGAGGAGCTGAGCCCATGGCCTACGACATGCTGATCAAGAACGGCACGGTGGTCGACGGCACGGGCAGCCCGGGCCGGCGCGCCGACGTCGCGGTCGCGGGCGGCAAGGTCGTCGAGATCGGCGAGATCACCGACGGCGCCAAGCAGGTGATCGACGCGTCCGACCGCGTGGTCGCGCCGGGCTTCGTCGATCCGCACACCCACTACGACGCCCAGATCTGCTGGGATCCGGCGATCACGCCGTCGTCCTGGCACGGCGTCACCTCGGTCGTCATGGGCAATTGCGGCGTCGGCATCGCGCCCTGCAAGCCGGCGTCGCGCGAGGTCGCGATGCACGACCTCGTCAGCGTCGAGGGCATCCCGTTTGAAGTTCTGGACAAAGGGATCACCTGGGACTGGGAGAGCTTTCCGGAGTATCTCGACGCCGCGGCGCGCCGCGGCTCGGCGCTCAACCTCGGCTTCATCGCGCCGCTGACGCCGTTCCGCCATTACGTGATGGGCGCCGACTCGCTCGAGCGCGCCGCGACGCCGGCCGAGACCGCCGAGATCCGCCGCCTGCTCGCCGAGGCGGTCAACGCCGGCGCGTTCGGCTTCTCGACCAGCAACATGAACCAGCATCTCGGCTACGGCGCCAAGCCGCTCGCGTGCCGCAACGCCAGCTTCGACGAGTTCAGGGCCTACGCCAGCGTGCTCAAGGAGACCGGCAAGGGCGCGATCGAGATCGCGCTCAACAAGCAGATCTCGGTCCTGTCGGACGAGGAGTACGCGCTGCTCGACCTCCTGGTGACCGAGAGCGCGCGCCCGGTGACCTATCTCGCGCTGCTCTACCGCGACGACATGCCCGATGCATGCCGCGACAGCCTGCGCAAGGCCGCGCCGCTCCTGAAGCGCGGCGTGCTGCCCCAGGTCACGCCGATGCCGCTGACCCGCGAGGTCGGCATGCGCAATCCGTTCTCGTTCGCCTCGTTCCCGTGCTGGGCGCGCGTGTTCGCCGACAAGTCCAAGCCGGCCCAGGCCGCGGTCTACCGCGATCCCGCGTTCCGCAACCAATTCCGCGAGGAGCTCAAGCGGCCGATGGCGTTCGGCGGCGACTGGAGCCGCATGTTCGTGCTCGAGGTCAACAACCCGGCGATGAAGAAGCTCGAAGGCCGCACGGTCGCCGACATCGCCAAGGAGCGCGGCAAGGACGGCGTCGACACGCTGTGCGACCTGGCGCTCGAGGACGATCTCGACATCATGTTCACGCTCCTGTTCCTCAACGTGACCGAGAGCGCGGTGCCCGAGCTGATCAACAATCCCAACACCCTGATCGGGCTGTCGGACGGCGGCGCCCACGTCGACATGACGTGCGACGCCGGCTACTGCACCTACATGCTGGGCAAGTGGGTGCGCGAGCGGCAGGTCATGACGCTCGAGCAGGCGGTGCATCGCCTGACCGCACAGCCCGCCGACATGTTCGGCATCAAGGATCGCGGCCGGCTCAAGGTCGGCCATGCCGCCGACATCGTGGTGTTCGATCCAGCGACCATCGGCTCGTCGGACCATGCGACGCGGCAGTTCGACCTGCCGGGCGGCGGCAAGCGCATGATCGTGCAGTCGCGCGGCGTCGATCGCACGATCGTCAACGGTCAGACGATCTGGGCCGACGGCGCATTGACCGGCGCCATGCCGGGGCAGGTGCTGCGCTCGTAGCCGGCGCGGCGCTATTTGCGCCGCACCGGCTTCGGTTTGGCAGGCGCCGGCGCGGCGGCGACGTCGAAGCTGGCCGGCGGCTGGCCGGCGGCGGCGCTCTGCCAGGCGGTGACGAGCGCGGTCTCGAGCGCGCGCGCGAAGCGCGCGGCGTCGAAATAGGGCGCGGTCGGCAGTTTGCCGACCAATGCACGGCGGAGCTTTGCCGCGAGCGCCGGCGTACGGCCGATCTCGATGGCGCGCGCCTCGTATTCGGCGGCGTCGCGCGCGACCATCTCGGGCATGCCGACGGCGCGCAGCAGGCTCTCGCCGATGCGGCCGTGCGCGACCTCGGCCGATTTGCTCAGCACCGGCAGGCCGGCCCACAGCGCGTCGGTCGCCGTGGTCGCGGCGCCGAACGTGAAGGTGTCGAGGAACAGCCCGGCGAAGCGGTGGCGCGCGAAGTGTGTCGCCTTGTCGGGCTCGCGCGTCGCCAGCACCAGGCGCGCCGGGTCGATGCCGCGCTCGCGCGCCGCGGCGGCCAGCTCCTGCTCGGCCTCGGGGTCGGCGGCGGCGCTCAGCCACAGCACGCTGCCGGGCACCGCGGCGAGAATGCGCATCCAGCTGTCGAACGCGGCTTCGTCGATCTTCAGGCGGTTGTTGAACGCGCAATAGACGAAGCCGCGCTCCGGCAGGCCGTACTGTTTGCGGGTCAGCGCCACGTCGGCGATCGGATGGCGGTCGCCGGCCTGGAACGCGTCGGGCAGGCGGATCAACGGACCGCGCGCGGCGTCCAGCGCAGTGTCCGGCACGATGACGCGGTCGGTGATCGTGTAATCGATGAACGGCGCCGGCATGCCGCCCAGATGCATGATCCAGTGGATCTGCAAGGGCGCTGCGCGGTTGGCCAGGAGCTCGGGCAGGCCGCCGGCGAGGTAGCCGTTGAGATCGATCAGGACGTGCAGGCGATCGGCGCGCACCGCCTGGACGCACTGCGCCACCGATGCGCCTTCGAGGCCGCGGAACTGGAACGCCGCGTCCTTCAGCCGCCGGCGGAACGCCGAGGTCTCGCCGCTGCGCTGGCCGATCGAGAACAGGAAGCTCTGCACGCGCGTGCGGTCGAGCGCCTCGAACACGGGCGACAGGAGATGGCCGATCGGATGGTCGCCGAAATCGCCCGACAGGAAACCGACGCGCAGCGGCTCGGCCGGGCCCGGGTCGGGCAGCGGCGCGGCCGGGATGGCTTGCGCCAGCGCGCGGCCGAGCCAACCGAGAACGCGCAGGTGGCTCGCGTCGTCGAACCCGTAATAGGGAAACAGATAGGCGAAGCGCTTGAACGCGCCGGCATCGACCGGGTCGGTGTCGGCGCGTGCCGCCACCGCGCCGGCCAGGCGCGCGCGGATCTCGCCACGCGGCCCGAAGCGTCCGAGATGCCCGACGATCGACAGCCAGGCGGCATTGGCGTCGTCGAGCGCCACCGACGGCGACAGCGCCAGCGCCGCCCGGCAGGCCGCCTCGGCATCGGCCAGCCGGCCGCCGCGCTGCAGCACCTTCGACAGGGCGACGTGATGGCGTGCCACCTCCGGCTGCTTGCCGATCAGCGCGCGCAGCTCGGTCTCGGCGTCGGCGAGCTGCCCCTGCTCGAGCAACGCGCTCGCCAGCATGAAGCGCGCCTCGACATAGTCGGGCTCGGTGGCGAGCGCGCTGCGATAGGCGTCGGCGGCTTCGCGCGCGCGGCCCTCCGCCGCCAACAGATTGCCGAGATTGGCGGCCGCCGTCGGATAGCCGGGGCGCACCGCCAGCGCGCGGCGCAACGCCGCCTCGGCGTCCGCGACCCGTCCGGTGGCGCGCAGCATCACGCCGAGATTGGAGTGATATTCCGCTACCTCGGGCGCGAGCGCGGTCGCCTTGGCGATCAGCGGCACCGCGCCCGCGATGTCGCCTTGACGGTGCCGGCAGACGCCGAGCTCGTGGAGCGCTTGCGCGACCGCCGGCACCGTCGCGAGCACCTCGCGGTAGCCCGTCTCGGCTTCAGTCAGCCGGCCGGCGACCAGATGCGCGCGCGCGCGCTCGAGCGCGTCCGCCAGGGTGCGAACCGTGCCGGATGCGCCGACGTCCGCCGTCACGGCGCTTTTTTGATCGGCATCGACGGCCATTTGAAACTAGACTTTCGGGCCTTTCCGCTGCCGGGCGCAATCACCGAATGGTCACCGTGATCGGAGTCGAGACCGTGTCTGCGGCGTCATGACTCGCCCGGCTCTGATCATCGGGGCGCTTGGTCAGGATGGCCGTCTGCTGGCCGATCGGCTGCTGCGCGACGGCGTCCCCGTGGTCGGCCTGGCGCGTCCGGGGACGTCGGCGCGCCTGGGGGCCGACGCGGCGGCGCCCCATCCCGTGCGCGAGCTCGACCTGGGCGACGCGGCGGCGCTCGAGGCGCTGGTCGGCGAGCTGCATCCGGAGCGCGTGTTCTATCTCGCCGCGGTGCATCACAGCACCGAGAGCGCACCTGCCGACCCGCTGGCGCTGTGGACGCCGATGCTCCAGGTGAATTGCCTGGGCCTCGTCAACACCGTGCGCGCGGTGCGGCGCGACGCCCCCGATGCGCGGCTGATCTACGCCGCGTCCAGTCAGATGTACACGGCCGACGGCGAGGACCTGCGCGTCGACGAGACGACGCCGCGCCGGCCGCGCAACTTCTACGCCCACACCAAGGCGTGGTGCCAGGAGACGATCGCGCTCGCGCGGGCGCAGGCCGGGCTGCGCGGCGCCACTGCCATCCTGTTCAATCACGAGTCGCCGTTGCGCGCGCCCAGCTTCGTCAGCCGCAAGGTGACGCGCGCCGCTGCGGCGATCCGGCTCGGCCGAGCACGGCGCCTGGAGATCGCGGATCTCGGCGGGCGCGCCGATTGGAGCGCCGCCGAGGACGTGGTCGACGCGCTCGTGCGCATGAGCGGCCAGGACGCGCCGCAGGACTATGTGATCGGCTCGGGCGTCGTCCACACGGTCGAGCAGCTGCTCGACGTCGCGTTCGGCCATGTCGGGCTCGACTGGCGCGCCGTCGTCGACGCGGCGCGCCGCCCGCCCCAGCCGGTCGTCTACGCCGACGCGCGGCGCATCCGTGCCGAGCTCGGTTGGCAGCCGCGCCAGGATTTCGCCGCGATGGTCCGCGCCATGGTCGACGCCGATCTCGCCGCGCTGTCGCGCTGAGCGCCGCCGGCGGCTGCGGCGCGGCACCGCCTTTCGCCGCGCGCGGCGCTTCCGCTATTCTCACGCATCCGCGAGTTGGGGAGGGAGCATGCTGTCGAGACGCGACGCCCTGCGGGCGATCGGTGCCGCCGGCGTGGCGTTGGCCGCGGCGCCCGCGCGCGCCGCGCCGTCCCAACCCAAGACGGTGCCCAGTTTCGCCGTGCCGCCCGGTGCGTGCGACTGCCACGTCCACGTCATCGGCGACCCGGCGCGCTACCCGATGGCGGCCGGCCGCGTCTACACCCCGCCGCAAGCTTCGGTCGACGCGTTGCTGGCGCTGCAGCGGGCGCTCCATCTCGACCGCGTCGTGGTCGTCCAGCCGAGCATCTACGGCAGCGACAACCGGTGCATGATGGACGCGGTGCGCCAGCTCGGCGCGCGCGCCCGCGGTATTGCGGTGATCGACGACGACGTCACCGACAACGACCTCGACGACATGCAGCATGTCGGCATCCGCGGCGTGCGGATCAATCTGGAGACCGCCGGAGACACCGGCATGTCCGCGGCGCGCGTCAAGTTCTGGGCTGCCGGGGCACGCATCAGCGGGCGCGACTGGCACATCCAGTGCTACGCGCGCCTGTCGGTGGTCGCGGCGCTGAAGGACGATCTCGGCGCGCTGCCCGTGCCGGTCGTGCTCGATCATTTCGGCGGCGCGCACGCCGACGGCGGCCAGCCGGGATTCTCGGCGCTGCTCGAGCTGGTGCGCACGCGGTCGGTCTACGTCAAGCTGTCGGCGGTCAACCGCGTGTCGATGCTGCCAGGCTACGGCGACGTGGCGCCGCTCGCCCGCGCCCTGATCGAGGCCGGCCCCGATCGGATGCTGTGGGGCAGCGACTGGCCGCACACCAATTCGGCGCGGACGCCCGGGCGCGGCGTCGAGGACATCTCGCCCTTCACGCCGGTCGACGACGGCGTGGCGCTCAACCTGCTGGCCGACTGGGCGCCCGATCCCACGGTGCGACGGCAGATCCTGGTCGACAATCCGGCGCGGCTTTACAAGTTCTGAGGAGGCGGGCGATGGACAGCGGCGCGTTCACGTTCCAGGCGATCGAGCGGATCGTCTACGGCAAGCCGGCGGCCGAGGCGCTCAAGGCCGAGGCGCAGCGGTTGGGCGCGACGCGCGTCTTCCTGATGGTCAGCGGCACGATGAACCGCACGACCGACGAGGTCGCCAAGCTGCGCGCCGCGCTGGGCAATACCTACGCCGGGCTGCACGACCACATGCCGCCGCACACGCCGCGCGACGCGGTGATCGAGGCGGCCAACCAGGCACGCGACGCCAAGGCCGATCTGATCGTGACGTTCGGCGGCGGCTCGCTGACCGACGCCGGCAAGGTCGTCCAGCTGTGCCTGCGCCACAACGTCACCGACATGGACGGGCTCGAGCCGTACCGCGCGGTCACCGGAGCGGACGGCAAGCTCAGCATCCCGCAGTTCGATCCGCCGATCGTGCGCCAGATCACCATCCCGACCACGCTCTCGGGCGGCGAGTTCAGCTGGCAGGCCGGATGCACGGATCCGCGCATCAAGGTCAAGCAGAGCTTCCGGCATCCTCTGTTCGTGCCGCGCGCCGTCATCCTCGATCCGGCGCCGACCGTGCACACGCCGATGTGGGTCTTCCTGTCGACCGGCATGCGCGCGTTCGACCATGCGACCGAGAGCCTGTGCTCGCTCGACCACGCCAACCCGGTGTGGGAGGTCAGCGCCCAGCAGGCAATCCGCCTGCTGCGGCGCGGCCTGCTGCGGGTCAAGCAGGACCCGAGCGATCTCGCCGCGCGGCTGGAGTGCCAGCTCGCGGTGTGGCTGTCGCTCGCCGGGCGCCAGGCCGGCGTCAACATGGGCGCCAGCCACGCGATCGGCCACATTCTGGGCGGCACCTGCGACGTGCCGCACGGCTACACCTCGTGCGTGATGCTGCCGCACGTGATGCGCTACAACCGCCCGGTCAACGCGGCGCGCCAGCGCCTGGTCGCCGAGGCGATGGGGCAGCCGGACGCCGACGCCGCCGATCTGATCGCCGGCTTCGTCGCCGAGCTCGGTCTGCCGGGCCGCCTGTCCGAGGTCGGCGTGACGCGCGAGCAGTTCCCGGTGATCGCCAAGAACACGATGCACGATCCGTGGCTCTACACGAACCCGCGCAAGATCGGCACGCCCGAGCAGGTCACCGAGATCCTCGAGGCGGCCGCCTGACGGCGCTGTGACGGCGCCGGCCCAAGTTGCAATTGTATAGCGCGCTCCCGCCGTCCCATATCTGCGGCGAGCGGAGAGGCCATGGCGCACGATCACGCCCACCACGGTCACGACCATCATGGCCACGATCACGGCCATGCGCACGGCCACGCCCATGGGGCGGCCGGCGCGACCGAGCGGCGCATCTTCTGGGCCATGATGCTGACCGCCGGGTTCATGATCTTCGAGGTCGTGGGCGGCACGTTGGCCGGCTCGCTCGCCTTGATCGCGGACGCCGGGCACATGCTGGCCGACGCCGCCGCGCTCGCGCTTGCCTTCGTCAGCATCCGACTGGCGCGACGTCCCGCCGACATCGCGCGGTCATACGGCTACTATCGGCTCGAGGTGCTGGCCGCGTTCGTCAACGGGCTGGTGTTGATCGCGCTCGTGCTGTGGATCGCGATCGAGGCGATCCGCCGCCTGTTCGCGCCGGTCGAAGTGTTGGGCGGTCCCATGCTCGTGATCGCGCTCGGCGCGCTCGCCGTGAACGTCGCCAGCTTCCTCATTCTCAGCGGCGGCGATCGGACGGATCTCAACCTGCACAGCGCCGTGCTCCACATGCTGAGCGACGTCCTGGGATCGGCCGCCGCAATCGTTGCTGCGATCGTGATCGCCACGAGCGGCTGGACGCCGATCGACCCGTTGCTCTCGGTCGTGGCGGCGCTGCTGCTGGTGCCGAGCACCTGGCAACTGGTGCGGCGCTCCGCGCACGTGCTGCTCGAGGGCACGCCCGAGGGAGTCGACCTGCAACAGCTGCGCGCCGGGCTGACCGAAGCGGTGCCTGCGCTGAAGGACATCCATCACGTGCACGCCTGGTCGTTGACCGCGGGCAAGCCGCTCCTCACCCTGCACGGCACGATCCGCGAGGGCACCGAGGGCGAGACGGTGCTCAAGGACGTGAAGCGTCATCTCGAGGTCGTCGGCTTCGGGCATTCGGTGGTGCAGCTGGAGCGCGACTGCCCGGACGACGATCACCACTGAGCATGCGCGGAATTTCCCGGAGCCGGCGCCGGTCTTGATCCGGACGGCGTGATCGGGCGCGCGCGAGGGATCTCCGAGGAGCGATGGAAGCGTTTCTGGTTTCGATCGCGGCGGTCGCGGCCGGCGAGATCGGCGACAAGACCCAGCTGCTGGCGCTGCTCTTGGCGTCGCGCCTGCGCGCGCCGGTCGCGATCGTGCTCGGCATCCTGTGCGCCACGTTGGCCAACCACGCGCTTGCCGGATTGGTCGGCGTCGGCCTCGGCCGTTGGCTCGGACCGACCCTGCTGCGCTGGCTGGTCGGCCTGTCGTTTCTGGCGCTGGCCGGCTGGGCGCTGGTGCCGGATCGCGCCGCCGACGACGGCGCAGCGCCGCCGCCGGTGGGCGCGCTGGGCGCGTTCGGCACGACCGTGGTGTGCTTCTTCATGGCCGAGATCGGCGACAAGACTCAGCTCGTCACGGTCGCGTTGGCGGCCGAGTATAATCGCCTGGCCGTCGTGGTCGCCGGCACCACGCTGGGCATGATGCTGGCCGACGTTCCCGCGGTGCTGCTCGGCAACTTCGCGGCGCATCGCATCCCCTTCAAGCTGGTCCGCGTGGTCGCCGCGGCGCTGTTCGCCGGGCTCGGCCTGCTGGCGATCGCCAGCGCGCTCGGGATCGCCGCGTAGCGCCGCCGACCATAGCCGGCACGCGCCGCCCGCCTGTAGGATGGGGAGATCATCGGCGGAGGATCGCGGGATGGGGCGCGCATCGAAGCAGGCGCCGGGCACGCGCGTGCGCACCGTCGCGCCGGCCGGCGCGATCGCGCCGACCGGTACGTGGAGCGTCGCGGCGCGCGCCGGCGACGTCCTCTACGTCGCGGGCATGCGCGGCATCGATCCCGCGACCAACCGGCTGGTTCAGGGCGACGAGCCGCGAGTGCGCCAGGCGTTCCGCAACATGGCGCACGTCGCCGCATCGGAGGGCGCGGCGCTCGAGGACTGCGTGCGCGTCGTGGTCTACGTCACCGACATGTTCCGCATCCGGCCGCTGGTCAACAAGGTGCAGGAGGAGCTGTGGGCGCCCGGTTTCTATCCGCCGCGCACCATCGTCGAGGTGCGGCGCCTCAATCAGGACGACATCGTCGAGGTCGAAGGCACATTCCACGTTTCAAAGCGCTAGGCCCACCATCAGGAGAGCACCATGGACTTGCTGACCGATCTTTCGCGCACGCTCGGCGCCACGTTGCTGGCGACCAAGCAGACCGTCGGCGTCGCCGAGTCGTCGGCGGCCGGGCTGATCTCGGCGGCGCTGCTCGCGGTCCCCGGCGCGTCGGCGTTCTATCGCGGCGGCGTGGTGTCCTACACCGTCTACGCTCGCCAGGCCTTCCTCGGCATCACCGACGCCGACATGACGGGCATGCGCGCCAGCACCGAGCCCTATGCGCTCCTGATGGCGCGGCGGGTGAGGGAGCGGCTCGGCACCGATTGGGGCGTCGGCGAGACCGGCGCGACCGGGCCGACCGGCAACCGCTACGGCGACGCCGCCGGCCATGCTTGCGTCGCGGTCGTCGGGCCCGGGTTCGAGCGCGCGCTGACGCTCGAGACGCGCCAGAGCGGTCGCGAGCCCAACATGTGGACGTTCGCCCGGGCGGCCCTCGAGCTGTTCGAGCACGCCCTGGTGGAGCGGAAATAGCCGGGCTTGTCGTCAACCCTTTGAAAAGACGGAATGATTTGTCCTCCGGCGGGCCGCTTGCGGGAAATCTTGTGTGCCTCCATATGATGAGCTAGCGTATTATATGTTAGCGTCAGTTTCCGGAGACCCATGCCGCCCACCAATGTCCCCGAGCGCACGCTCGGCTTCGTCCTGCACGACGTTGCGCGCGTGTTGCGCAAGCGTTTCGAGCAACGCGCCCGTGAGGCACAACTAGGGCTCACGCGCGCGCAATGGTCGGTGCTCGCGCACCTGGCGCGCCAGGAGGGCATCAACCAGACCGCGCTGGCGCAGATTCTCGAGATCGAGCCGATCACCCTCGTGCGCCTGCTCGACCGGTTGCAGGCCGCGGGTCTGGTGGAGCGTCGCCCGGATCAGAGCGACCGCCGTGCCCGCGTCCTCTATTTGACGCCCGCCGCGCACCCGCTGCTCGAGCAGATCTGGGGGCTCGCCGCGGTGGTGCGCGAGGAGGCGATGGCCGGGCTCCCCGACAGGGAGCGCGACCAGCTGATGGGCATGCTGCTCAAGATCAAGGGCAACTTGACCGAGCGGATCGTCGACGATTCCGACGACCAGCCGCCGCGGCAGGCGCGCCATGGCTGACGGCAACCAACCCGCGCTGCGCGCGCTGCCGACGCCGGGGCGGCTGCGCGGCGCCGAACTGCCGCCGGCGGGATCGACGCGCGCGCGCGCCGACACGCGGCGGCGCCTGGTGCGCTGGGGCCTCCTGATTCTGGGGCCGCTCCTGGTGCTGCTGGTCGCCGGCGACCTCTATCTGCGCGGCGGCCGCTACGTCTCGATCGACGACGCTTACGTCAAGGCCGACATGGTCAACGTCGCGAACGACGTCGCCGGCATGGTCGCCACGGTCGCGGTGCACAACAACGAGCAGGTCAAGGCGGGGCAGGTGCTGTACCGGCTCGACGACGAGCCGTTCCGCATCGCGCTCGCCAACGCGCAGGCGCAACTCGACCAGGTGCGCAACGACATCGAGGCGATGAAGGCGAGCTACCGCGAGAAGGAGGAGGACATCAAGTCCGACCAGGTGAACATCGAGTTCTACCAGCGCGAGGAGCAGCGCCAGGCCGATCTCGTCGCCAAGAACTTCGTGTCGCGCGCCCAATACGATGCGGCACGGCGCAATTACGACGTCGCGCGTCAGCACCTGGCGTCCGATCGCGAGCAGCTCGCCGCCATCGCGGCCAATCTGAGCGGCAATCCCGACATCGCGCCCGAGCAGCATCCGCGCTACCTCCAGGCGATGGCGCGGCGCGACCAGGCGGCGCGCGACCTGCGCCGCACCGAGGTCAGGGCGTCGCTTCCCGGGATCGTCACCAACGTCGACAAGCTCCAACCCGGCCAGTATCTCGCCGCGGGCACGCCGGCGTTCAGCCTGGTCGCCTCGGACCACGTGTGGGTCGAGGCCAATCCGAAGGAGACCGAGCTCACCTACGTGAAGCCGGGCGATCCGGTGACCATCGAGGTCGATACCTATCCGGGAGTCACGTGGCAGAGCACGGTCGCGAGCCTCAGCCCGGCGAGCGGCTCCGAGTTCGCGCTGCTGCCGGCGCAGAACACCAGCGGCAACTGGGTCAAGGTCGTGCAGCGCATCCCGATCCGCCTGCGCGTCGACACCAACCCCGACATGCCGACCCTGCGCGCCGGCATGAGCGTCGTGGCGACGATCGACACCGGCCACAAGCGCAGCCTGGCGAGCCTGTTCCACTCGCTATTCGGCTGATGAGCGCGTCGGCGGGAGAGGCCCGGGCGCCCAACCGGGCGATGATCACGGTCAGCGTGATGCTTGCGACCATCATGCAGGCCATCGACACGACGATCGCCAACGTCGCGCTGCCCTACATGCAGGGCACCATGTCGGCGAGCCTCGACCAGATCAACTGGGTGCTGACGTCCTACATCGTCGCGGCCGCGATCATGACGCCGCCGACCGGTTGGCTCGCCGGGCGGTTCGGCCGCAAACGGCTGTTCCTGTGCTCGGTCGTCGGCTTCACGATCTCCTCGGTGCTGTGCGGCCTCGCCGGCTCGCTGTTCGAGATCGTGCTCTATCGTCTGCTCCAGGGCCTGTTCGGCGCGTCGCTCGTGCCGTTGTCGCAGGCCGTGCTGCTCGACACCTATCCGCGCGAGAAGCAGGGTTCGGCGATGGCGATGTGGGGCCTCGGCGTGACGGTCGGGCCGATCCTCGGGCCGACACTCGGCGGCTGGCTGACCGATCATTACAGCTGGCGCTGGGTGTTCTTCATCAACGTGCCGTTCGGCATCTTGGCCGTCCTCGGGATTCTCACGTTCCTCTCCGAGACGTCGCGCAACCGATACGCGCGCTTCGACTGGTTCGGCTTCAGCATGCTGAGCATCGGCCTGGCGTCGCTGCAGATGATGCTCGATCGCGGCGAGCTGCTCGACTGGTTCGGCTCGTCCGAGATCATCGTCGAGGCGGTTCTGGCGGGCCTCGGGTTCTATCTGTTCTTCGCGCACTCCGCGACCGCCGAGCGTCCGTTCGTCACGCCGGCGCTGTTCAAGGATCGCAACTTCACCACCGGATTGATCTTCATCTTCAGTTTGGCGGTCGTGCTCTACGGCAGCTTGGCGCTGATGTCGCCGTTCCTGCAGACCTTGATGAACTATCCGGTGGTCACCGCCGGCATCGCGATGGCGCCGCGCGGCGCCGGCACGATGATCGCGATGTCCGTCGTCGGCCGGCTGATCGGCCGCGTCGACACGCGGCTACTGCTGATCGGCGGCTTCTCGTTGACCGCCTGGTCACTTTGGATGATGACCGGGTTCACGCCCGACGTCTCGGAGTGGACGATCATCTGGATCGGCACCGTCCAGGGCATGGGCTTCGGTCTCCTGTTCGTGCCGCTCAGCACGATCACGTTCGCGACCTTGCCGCCGCAACTGCGCAACGAGGCGACCGGCCTGTTCAGCCTGCTGCGCAACATGGGCGGCAGCATCGGGATCTCGGTCGTGACCAGCCTGTTGATCACGAACACCCAGGTGAACCACGCCGAGATCGTCAACCACGTGACGGCGTTCAGCCGCCAGATGGATTCCGCGGTCATCATGCGCTTCTGGAACCCGTTCACGGCGGTCGGCCAGGCGGCGTTGAACGACGAGGTCACGCGGCAGGCGACGTTGATCGCCTATCTGAACGACTACAAGCTGATGATGTTCGTCGCCTTGGTCTCGATCCCGATGGTGCTGCTGATGCGCAAGCCGCGCGCCATGACATCGGGCCCGGTCGCGCTCGACTAGCAGACGAGATCTCGGAACGGCGCGCTCGATTGCGGCGGTGCCGCCGCCGTGGGATGCTGGGCCTAGGCACGAAAAATCGGGGAAGACGTCGATGACCAAGATTCGGCGTGGGTCCTGGGCCGGCGCATGACGGCGACCGCCGCCGAGCCGGTTCGTGAGGCCGCGCTGGTTTCCCTGTTGCGACGTGACCCGTGGCGGATGCGCAGGCTCGCCACTGTCGAGGCGCTCGGCTTGCCGGATTGCTGGATCGGCGCCGGTTTCGTGCGATCCGCGGTGTGGGACGCGTTGCACGATCGTCCGCCATCCGTGCCGGACGGTGACGTCGACGTCGTGTGGTTCGATCGCGCGCGGGCGTCGGTCGGCGACGATCGCGCCGTCGAGGCCGTGCTCGCTGCGGACGACCCGGCGACCCGGTGGTCGGTCAAGAACCAGGCGCGCATGCACGCGCGCAACGGCGATCCGTGCTACGTCTCGACAGCGGATGCGCTGCGCGCGTGGCCCGAAAGTGCCACCGCGGTCGCGGTTCGCTCGCGCGGCAGCGACGTCGACGTGCTCGCGCCCTACGGGCTGGACGATCTTTTCGCCCTGATCGTGCGGCCGACGCCGCCGTTCGCGGATGCGAAGCGGCCGGTCGTGCTGTCGCGCGTGCGGGACAAGCGTTGGCTCGAGCGATGGCCGCTGCTGCGCTTCGCCGAACCGGTGGCGGTAGCGTCGTGATGTTTCGCGATCGTCCCGTGATCTTCGACTGCGACGGCGTTCTGATCGACAGCGAGCGCGTCGCCTGCGAGATCGATGCGCGCGAGCTCACGGCGCACGGCATCGCGGTGACGCCCGCCGTGTTGAGCGCGCGATTCAGCGGTATCGCCTACCGCGACATGTACCGCATCCTCGAGGCGGAGACCGGCGTGCGGCTGCCGGACGGCTACGGCGCACGCGTGCACGCGCTGGTCGTTGCCGCCTGCGAGGCGGAGGGGCCGGCGCTCGCTATCCCGGGCATACACGCGCTGGTCGATCTGTTGAGCGATCGCGTGCGCGGCGTCGCCTCGTCTTCGGGGCCGGAGTATCTGCGACGCATCCTGGGTTCGGTCGATTTGTGGCGCCGCTTCGCACCGTACGTCTACAGCGCGGTCGAGGTCGAGCGCGGCAAGCCGGCACCCGACCTGTTCCTCCACGCAGCCGCGCGGATGGGCGTGGCGCCGCGCGACTGCGTCGTGATCGAGGACAGCGTGGCCGGGGTCCGTGCGGCGAGGGCGGCCGGCATGGCGGTGCTGGGCTTCTGCGGCGGCGGCCATTGTGATCTTGCTCACCGCGCGCGTCTCGCGACCGCGGGCGCCGACGTGGTATTCGACACGATGGACGCGATCGCGACGGCTCTCCAGGGCGGGATGTCGTGAGCGCAACCTCGAGAGAGGAGGAGGACGGGCATGCTCGATCACATGATGATCAACGTGACCGATTTCGAGCGCAGCAGGGCCTTCTATCAGGCGGCCTTGGCGCCGCTCGGTTTTGTGGTGAGCAAGCAGATTCCGGTGGCGGCTGGCTTCGGCGTGCCGCACGGTCATGGCAAGTCGTCGGATCCGGCAGGCGAGTTCTGGATCTCGCAGGGGCCGCCGCAGGAGCCGCGGCTCCATGTCGCGTTCAACGCCGCGTCGCGCGCCCTGGTCGACGAATTCTTTGCGCGCGCGCTGGCGGCGGGCGGACGCGACAACGGGCGACCCGGCGTGCGGCCGCAGTACCATGCGAACTACTACGGCGCTTTCGTGCTCGACCCGGATGGCTACAACGTCGAGGCGGTCTGCCATTTGGCGCCGTAGCGCCGCCTCAGTCGACGCGCGCGCCCGAGAGCTTGATGACCTTGCCCCACTTCTCGGTCTCGGTCGCGATGACGCGGGCGAATTCTTCCGGCGTGCTGCCGACCGGCTCGTAGGCCTGCGCGACCAGGCGGTCGCGCACGTTCGGCGTCTCGAGCGCGGCGACGAACGCATCGTGCAGTGTGGCGACGACCGGCGCCGGCGTGCCGGCGGGCACCAGGATCCCGTTCCAGCCCGTCGCCTCGAACCCCGGCACGCCGGCCTCGGCGATCGTCGGGACGTCGGGCAGGCCCGGCGTGCGCTTGGTTGCGGTCACGCCGAGCGCGACCAGTTGACCGGCCTTGATCGCCGGTATGGCGGCCAGCGGATCGGCGAACGACAGTTGGACTTCGCCGCCGATCAGGGCGGCAACCGCGGGCCCGCCGCCTTTGAAGGGCACGTGCACCATGTCGACGTGGGTCATGGTCTTGAACAGCTCGCCGGCGAGATGGGGCAGGCTGCCGTTGCCGGCGGAGCTGAAGTTCAATTGGCCCGGGTGGGCGCGGGCAAGCGCGATCAGCTCGGTCACCGAGCGCGCGGGCACCGAGGGATGCACGACCAGCACGTTGGTGACCGTGGTCATCAGGGTCACGGGCGCGAGATCCTTGGGCTGGAAGGGCATCGACTTGTAGAGGCCGGGATTGATCGCGTGCGTGCCGATATAACCGAACACGATGGTGTAGCCGTCGGGTGTCGCGCGCGCCGCCACCTCGGTGCCGATGTTGCCGCCGGCGCCCGGCCGGTTGTCGACCGCGAGCTGCTGGCCGAGCAGCTCGCCGACTCGCTGACCGACGATGCGGCTGACGATGTCGGCGCCGCCGCCCGGCGGCCACGGCACGATGAAACGGATCGGGCGGTTCGGGTAATCCTGCGCGGCTGCCGCCAGGGTGCCCGCCCAGAGCAGGAGCGCAGCCAGCGCGGCGCGCCCGCGCCAGCGTGGCATCGTTCGCCAGCCCGTCACGGGATCACGCGGCCGGCGACGGGGGATACCCCATAGCGCCGCGTGACCGGGCGATAGAGCGCGACCAGGCCGTCGATCGCCGCGGCCTGCCGGCGCGCCACGTCGATGTCGGGCAGCACCGCGAGCCCGCGATACGGGGTCGAGCGGTCGAGCCCGACCGCGCGCAGCCAGGTCACGGCGGGACCGGCGGACACGGGCGTCTCTCGGTCGATCACCAGCAGAGTGGCCGCGGCCGCGACGTCGGGCGCGGTTTGCAGCCCGTCGAACAGGTTGCGATGGTAATGGCGCTGGTCGATCAAAGGCTGCCAGGGCCCCATGCCGCGCGTGCGCCGATAGATCTCGCTGTCGAACACCGCGGCGGAGGCGACGCTGTACATCGCCAGCGACGGCGGCGGACCGCTCTCGAGGGCGGCGAAGCGCTGGGCCGAGCCGATGCCCGGCACCGCGGCCATCGCCTCGAGATGGCCGATGTACCAGTCGTCCCACGCGGCGGCGCGGCTGGCATCGGTCAGGCCGCTCTGGCTGGTGAAGATCATCGGCAGAGTGTAAGCCAACTGAGCCGATGATCTAGGTCGATTGATTGATGCCCTGCGGCGGCCAAGCTTGGTCTAGACTGCGGCAGTCCCCAATCGAGGCGACGGGCGACGGACGATGGCCGTGATCGACAGGGAAGCCTGGTTGGCCGCCAAGGCATTGGTCGAGCAGCATGGCGACGAGGCCATGGCCTACGTCACGGCCAAGCTCCTGGTGTTGCGCTCGGAGAAGGACGAGATCGGCGAGCAGGCCTGGACCCTGATCGCCGAGGCGGTCAAGGAGCTGCAGTCGTCCGACCCCAAGGGGCCGTTGAACTGAGTCGCGAACCGCCGCGGCCGGCCGATCAGCGCTTCTCGAGCGCGTAGACCGTTTCGGCGCGCGCGGCGGCGTCGGACGGCGCGCCGAGCGCCGGGTGCAGCGGACGCTGCGGCGTGTTCTGAATGTCGTAGTTGAGCGCACCGAGCAGCATCTGGACGCCGACGATGATCGGCAGCGCGGCGATCATCACGGTGCCGGCGGTGGCCGGGGTATTGCTGGCGCCGCTGGCGATCCAGTGGTCGAGGCCGAACGCGAAACCGCCGAGCGCCAGCAGCGGGCCGAGCACCCATTCGATCGACGCGATTTGGAAGTCGCGCAGGAAGTAGTTGTAGAAGATGCGCTTGACGAAGTTGCGCGCGTGGCCGACGAAAAACGGCAACAGGATGCGGTGGATCACCAGCGCGCTGCTCTGATCGCCGTACACCGCGCTCATCGGCACGTCGGTCACGACGGCGCGCACGGTGCTGAGGCGGAACAGCATGTCGGACTCGAAGAAATAGCGCTGGTCGATCTTGTCGAGCGGCAGCTGGCGCAGCACCGTCTCGTGGATCGCGGTATAGCCGTTGGTCGGATCGAAGATGTTCCAGTAGCCGCTCGACAGCTTGCTCATGAAGGTCAGCAGCGCGTTGCCGAGCAGCCGGCTGAACGGCATGTCGTACACGCCCTCGAGCCTGAAGAAACGGTTGCCCTTGGTGTAGTCGCTCGCGCCCTTGCTGATCGGTTCGACGAAAGCCGGGAGCAGGCGCGGATCCATCTGCCCGTCGCCGTCGATCTTGACGAGGATGCGGGCGCCATCCTCGAGGGCGCGCCGGTAGCCCGTCATGGTCGCGCCGCCGACGCCGAGGTTCTCGGCGTTGTAGAGCACCGTGACCCGCGGATCGGCGGCGTTCGCCTCGACGAAGGCGCCGCTGTGCTCCGGGCAACAGTCGTCGACGCAATAGATCAGCCGCACGCTCGCCGGAATCGCGGCGAGGACGCCCAGGATCTGCGCCTTGACGCGGTAGCAGGGGATCACCACGGCGATCAGCGGGCGCGACGGGTCGGGATGAGGAGCGCTCGAGCTCATGACCGCCGCGATGGTATCACCGAAATGCCGCGTGGCGAACCGACCCGGCGAATCGGCGCCCCGATTATGCGCCCGCTTCCAGCGCGCGCGCGCGGTCGCGCCGCGGTGCGCCGCATTCCAGATAGGCGTAGAAGGCGAGGTGGCGCGTCGGCAGGGGGAAGAACCGCACCGTGACTCGTCCGAACAGATACTCGAGCACGGCGAGGATCTCGTCGAACCGATTGACGTGCTCGTGACGCATCAACGGCGCGTAGCTCAAGCCCGTGCGCAAGCGGAAGGCGAGCCCGGTCGACAACCGCCAGGCGACGCCCCAGAGCAGGCAGCCTTCGCACGGCACGCCGGCCTGGAACAGGCCGTCGTCATCGAGATGGCGCACCGCGAGCGCGACGTCGCGCGGCAGATCGGTCATGTGCTCGAGCACGGCGATCGACAGGATCCGCGCGTAGCGCGCGTCGGGCGGCAGGTCCTCGAGCCGCGATACCAGGCGGCGCACCGCGCGTCGTGCCGGCCGGTGCTCGTAGAGGAAGGTTCTCGGCTCGACGGCGTCGTATCCCGCGGCGCCGGTCTCGTAGGCGACGTGATTGAGCGTTCCGGCGCCGAGCTCGAGCACGTGATCGCCGGCGCGGCCCCGGGCGGCGATCCGGCGATGCATCCAACTTTCGAGACTCTGGGCCGCGCGCGTCGCCAACGTTGCGCCGTCGCGATTGAGCGCGTACTCCTCGGCGAACAAGGCCTGATGCGCGGCCGGAAGTCGCGGCCTTGCCTTGGGAAAGCGATCGAATATTCTACTGTCGGCGATTGGGCCCATGACGGCGCTTGCGCTGGTCATCTGCGGGGAGGCGACCCGCCTGCCGCTGACGGCGGCCGGGCGGGCGGATCGGTGCGGATGGTACGCGGCGATGGACGGGGGCTCAAGCGCGGCACGTCGCTGTCGGCGTTCGTGCGTGGCGCGGCGCTGAACGGGATCGCATGAGCTGGCTCGAACGGTTCCTCGCGATCCTCCCGCACCTGCCGCCCACGATGGCGCAGCTCGTCGGACTGGCGGCGGTGACGCTCGTGGCCGTCGCGCTGTGCGGCCTCGGCGGCGGCGTGTCGGGCCGCGATCGGTTGCCCGAAACCGACGGCTTCGTCGGCTGGGGCATCGCGGTCGCCGCGTTCACGCTCGTCGGCACTTTGGGTCCGATCCCGTTCACCTCGATCGCGGCGCTGCTGCTGGTGACGAGCGTGGGCGTGTACGCCGTCCGCTTCCGCAACGCCGAGGCCGTGTTCCCGCCCGGGATTGGACGCGCGCTCGTGCTCGCCGCGCCCTTCATCCTGCTGACGGCATCGATGACGGCGTCGCAGTGGGACGAGTTCACCCAGTGGCTGCACAGCGCACGCTACCTGTTCCAGTACGACGGCTTCCCGGGACGCGGTCGGCCGGTCAGCGACGCCATTCTGCCGGCGTATCCGTACGCTTTGCCGCTGATCGCCTACCTGACCAGCCGGATCGCCGATCAGTTCGTCGAGACCGCGATCGCCAGCTTCAATCTCCTGATGCTGCTCGCGGTGGCGCTGCTGTTCGTGCGGCTGATGCGCGCGGGGCTGGACACCCGCCGGCGTGCCGTGATCGGCGATCAGCGCGAACCGCCGAGCATGGGCCTGCTCGCGCTCGGCCTCATGTCCGTGACGATCTTGTCGACGACCTTCGTGCCCAAGCTGGTGCTGACCGCCTATGCCGAGACCGGGACCGCGGCGACCGTCACGGTCGCCGCAGTGCTCGGCTGGGCCGCTTTGGAGCGCGCGGGGGCGGGAGACCAGGAGACCGCGGTGCGTCTCGCCGGCCGCATGGGCCTCGTGCTCGCGGTGCTGGTCGCGCTCAAGGAAGCGACCTTGGCGCTTTATCTGCTCGTGCTCGGCGGCGTCGCGCTCGCGGCGCTGCGGCGCGCCGACGTCGGCTGGCGTCTCGCGGCGATGCTGCTCGGCGTCGCGGCGGCGCCCGGGTTGCTGGTTTACGCCGCCTGGCGTCTCTACGTCGCGCGCGAGCTGCCGGGAGGGGATCTTCCGCTCCTGCCGTTCGCGCAATGGCACTGGTCCGTGCTGCCGACCGCGCTTGCCACGATGGGGAAGATCGCGCTCGCCAAGGCCGGGCACTTCGGGCTGATGGCGGCGATCGCCGGCTTCGCGCTGCGCGCGCTCGTCCGGCCGCGCGGGCAGGGGCGCGGCGGGCTCGAGAATCTCACGATCATCGCCGCCGCGGTCATGGTCGGTTACAATGCATTTCTGCTCGCGACCTACCTCGCGGTCTTCGAGCCGTGGCAGGCCGAGCAGGCGACGTCGTTCTGGCGCTACAACACCCATGTCGGCCTGATCGGCATGGCGGTGGCCGTGTTCGCCGCAGCCGTCGCGTGGCGTCGTTGGGTCCAGCCGCGCATCAAGCCCGCGATGGGCCGCGCGCTCGGCATCGCCGCGGCGGTGCTGATCGTCGTTGGACCGATCGGCGGGCTCGAGCACTTCCGGTTCGATCTCCAGCCGATGAAGCTGTTCACGCGGCAGGTCGGTGAAACCCTGAGCCGGGTGCTGCCGATCGATGCGCGGCTGATCGTGGTCGATCCGAACGAGCCCGGCTTCTACGCGCTCCTGGTCAACTATGCGCTCGACGGTCGGGCGCACGTCGTGGGCGCGATATCCTCGCTGACGACGAACCCGCGCGATGCGCTCCGCCGCATGATCCGCGACCAGCATCCGACGCATCTGCTCGCGCTCGAGCCGGACACGGCGCTCTCCGCGGTGACCGAGACCGATCTGGCGAGCAACGTCGCGACCCTGCTGACGCGCGAGGACGACGGCGCGTGGCAGCGAACGATGTCGTGGCGGCTTCCAGGGGACCGGGACCCGGGGGCGGGGGGCAGGAAGAAGTGATCCTCGTTCCCGCCGCCTGACGCCCGTTACAGGAACTTCTCGAACACGTCGACGCTGGAGCGCGTCCCGACGGCGTCCCACGAGTCGTCGAGCCAGATGGTGGCGGCGGCCCGCCCGAGGTCGCGCAGGTAGCAGAGAAAGTCGAAGTCGGCGTTCATCTTGCTGGACGCGCCGAGCGAACGCATCTCGGCTTCGGCCTCGATCAGGTGGACATGGACGTCCTTGTAGCGCCGCTCGTCGAGCGAGCCGTCGCGCAGGAACTTGCTCACCGTCGCCAGCGCGCGCATCTCGCGCATCAGGGTCGAGTTGAAGCTGATCTCGTTGATGCGGTTGAGGATGTCGCGCGCGCTGGTCGGCACCTCGAGGCGCGACAGCGGGTTCACCTGGACGATGGCGACGTCGCGCGAGGTGCAGTCGTAGACCAGCGGGAAGATCGCCGGGTTGCCCATGTAGCCGCCGTCCCAGTAGGCCTCCCCGTCGATCTCGACCGCCTTGAAGAGCAGCGGCAGGCAGGCCGATGCCATCAGGACGTCGACCGAGACCTCGTTGGTGTCGAACACCCGTACCTTGCCGGACCGCACGTTGGTCGCCGTGATGAACAGCTGGATCTTCTCGTTGCCGCGCAGCGCGTCGAAATCGACGGTCGCCTCGAGGATGTCGCGCAGCGGATTGAGGTTGAAGGGATTGAGCTCGTAGGGCGACAGCAGGCGCGTGACCAAGTCGAAGAAGATGTAGTGGGGCGACTGGTCCATGTTCCAGTCCTGCCGCAGCTGGTCGAACAGCGTCGGCCGTAGCGGACTGAAGCTCGTCGCCTCGCTGATCATCCGCCAGAAACGGTCGAGCGCTTCGCGCGCGCCGTCGCGGCCGTCCTTCAGCAAACCGTCGGCGAGCACGGCGGCGTTGATGGCCCCGGCGCTGGTGCCGCTGATCCCCTCGAGCGAGACGCGGCCGTCCTCGAGCAGGCGATCGAGCACGCCCCACGTGAAGGCGCCGTGCGCGCCGCCGCCTTGGAGCGCCAGGTTCAGCGGCTTGGTGTTGACGGGATGGGAGATCGGCTTCGCCGGAGCGCCGGTCGGTTTGGAGTGCTTCGGCTTGGCGCCGTTGTCTTTCGGCAAGGGATTGATCGCTCGGGATGATTCGGACCCGATCAGTTCATGCGAAAGTGATTAAAATTCGGTGCACACCCGCCACGAGACGGGGAACTCGATGGCCGTTTCTCTGGTTGCGGTGCGCGTGGCGGGGCTGGCATGGTGCCGCGCCCGCCCGATCCGGAGATCGACGTTCCGCATGCTGCGTTCGCTGTACGACAGGACCATGCGGCTCGCCGGCCATCCGCACGCCGTGTGGTGGCTGGCGCTGATCGCGTTCCTCGAGAGCTCGATCTTCCCGATCCCGCCCGATGTGTTGCTGATCCCGCTGACCTTGGCGCATCGGCAGCGGGCGTTCTGGTACGCCGCGGTGTGCACGGTCGCCTCGGTGACCGGGGGATGGGTCGGCTATGGGATCGGCTACGGGCTGTTCGAGACGATCGGGCGTCCGATCATCGCGTTCTATCATCTGGGCGATGACTTCGCGGCCTTCCGGCAGGTCTTCAATACCTACGGCGCGTGGATCGTGCTCGCCAAGGGCATGACCCCGATCCCCTACAAGCTGATCACGATCACGGCCGGCGTCACGCATCTCGATCTGCTGACGTTCTCCCTGGCATCGGTCGGCTCGCGCGGCATCCGCTTCTTCGTGGTCGCGCTGCTACTGTGGTACTTCGGCGATCCGATCCGCCGCTTCATCGAGCGCTATTTGGCCTGGGTGATGACCGCGTTCCTGGTGCTCCTGATCGGCGGCTTCGTGGTCCTGCGCTACATCTGACGCAGCTTCATTGGACGGTGATGTGCGCATCGCGCACCAGCGCGTTCCATTGCGGGAGCTCGCGGGCGATCAACGCGGCAAACGCGTCGGGACCGCTCCCGACCGGATCGATGCCGTCGGCGGCCAGCCGGGCGCGGAACTCGGGCGAATGCACGGCCGTGCGGCACGCGGCGGCGAGCGCGGCGATGACGGGCGGCGGCGTTCCGGCGGGCGCGATCATGCCGATCCACAGCACGCCCTCGTAGCCCGGCAGGCCGGACTCGGCGATGGTCGGCAGGGTCGGCAGCAGCGACGAGCGGGCGTGGCTCGCGATGGCCAGCGCCTTGAGACGGCCGGCGGCGATCAGCGGCGCCGACGTCGCGTAGGTATCGAGCTTGAGCTGCACGTGACCGGCGACGAGATCGGCGAGCGCCGGCGCCGCGCCCTTGTAGGCGACGTGGACCACGTCGAGATGGAGGCGGCGCAGCAGCAGCTCCATGGTGACGTGGGGCAGGGTGCCGTTGCCCGCCGAGCCGTAGTTGAGCTCGCCCGGATGGGCTCGCGCGTAGGCGACGAAGCCGGCGAAGTCGTCGAACGGCGCCGATGGCGGCGCCACCAGGAGCTCGGGGACCTCGGCGACCAGCGCGATCGGCGCGAAGGCCGTCGCGGTGTCGTACGGCAGGTTCCGGTAGAGCGCCGGGTTGATCGTGTGGTTGGGTGCGGTCAGGAGCAGCGTGTAGCCGTCGGGCGCCGCCTTGGCCGTCGCTTCGGTCGCGATCGTGCCGCCGGCGCCGGCCTTGTTCTCCACCACCACCGGGACGCCGAACGGTTTGGCGAGCTCCGGCGCCAGCAGGCGCCCGACGACGTCGACCGCGCCGCCGGGCGGAAACGGGATCATGAGGCGGATCGGTCGGTCCGGATAAGCGGCGCACGCCATCGTCGCGGCGCCCAGCGCCACGGCGAGGACGCCGAGCACGATCGCGATCCGTCGCATGCGGCGTTCCTCCCGGCTGCGGTTTTGGGGACCTTGGGGTTTGTGGCGGCTGGCCGGCAGCGCTGTCAAGCGGGCGACGCGGTCGGTTGTGCGCCGGCGCGCAGTCGGGTAATCGATGCGCGGGCGCCGTCACATGGGAGCGACCATGACCGTCACCATTCTCTATCCCGAGGCCCTCTATCCGGATCACAGCGTCGAGCGCGAGGTCTACGGACCCGACGTCCGCGTCGTGATGCCGGGGGTGGCGAAGCTCGCGGAGCTGTCCGACCGCGACTGCGCGGAGGCCGACGGCCTCATGATCCTGCGGCAGCCGGTCACCGAAGCCGACTTCGCGCGCTTCAAGAAGCTGCGCGTCGTGCTGCGCATGGGCGTGGGCTACGACAAGCTCGATCGCAAGGCCGCGGCGGCGCGCAACATCATGGTGTGCAACGTGCCCGATTACGGCACGACCGAGGTCGCCGATCACACGATGGCGCTCGTGCTGGCCTTGCGGCGCGGCTTGCTGCTGCATCACGCGGCGCAGCGCCGGCCGACGGCGGCGCCCTGGCGCTATATCGATACGCCGCTGATCGAGCGGCTGAGCGCGCAGCGGTTCGGCATCGTCGGGCTCGGCCGCATCGGAACCGCGGTCGCGCTGCGCGCCAAGGCGTTCGGTTTCGACGTGCTGGTTTTCGATCCCCACCAGCCCAACGGCGTCGAGCTCGCGGTCGGGGTCACGCGCGTCGGCACGCTCGAGGATCTGCTGCGCCAGGTCGATGTGCTGGCGGTGCATGCGCCGCTGACGATCGAGACGCGCGGCATGCTGGGATTGGCGCAGCTCTCGCTGTTGCCGAAAGGCGCGGTCGTGGTCAACACGGCGCGCGGCCCGATCGTCGACGTCGACGCGCTGGCGACCTTGCTGCGCCAGGACCATCTGGCCGGCGTCGGTCTCGACGTCCTGCCGATCGAACCGCCGGTCGAGCCGGTGCCCGAGCTTTTGCGCGCCTACCGCGCGCGCGAGCCGTGGACCGAAGGCCGCCTGATCATCACGCCGCACTCGGCGTTCCATTCGCCGCACGCCTGGGCTGACATTCGGCGCAAGTCGGCGGAGACGATGCGCGCGGCGCTGCTCGGCCCGAAGCCCCAGAACGTCATCACGCCTGACATGTTCTGAGCTGCGCGCGGCCGCTCAGTGCAGGTGGAAGTTGGCGGTGGTCAACGCGTGGACGCCGTTGATCTGGATCATCAGGTCGGCGGCGCTGTAGCCCGTGCTCGACGCGAGATGCACATAGGTGTTGCCGTTGGCGGCGACGGTGTAGTCGACCTGACCCGCGGTGTCGCCGGCGAACGTGGTCGCGAAGTTGGTGTGCCAGGTCTTGGCGCCGACGAACGTCTCGCCGGTCGGAAAGCCGGCCGAGGTGAGATCGATCTCGGCGTGGTTGGCCTCGCTGAAGTTGATGATCTGATCCGTGTGGCTGTCCGATCCTGTCCCCGAGCTTGTGTAGGAGGCGCTCGCCTGCGGGATCACGAACACGTCGGCATGGCCGCTGCTCGTGATCGTGTCGGCCGCGCCGCTGGTGATCGAGCTGCCGCCGCCGGCGATCGTGGTGTTGGCGATGATGGAGTCTCCGGCGCCGCCGACCAGCGTGTCGTTGCCGTCGTTGCCGATCAGCGTGGCGGCCTGCACGAGCGCGCTGACGTCGATCTTGAGCCCGGTCGTTCCGGTCAGATTGCCCAGCGCGTCGCTCGCCTCGATCGTCAGGCTGCCGCCGGTCGCCGTGAGATGGCTGTTGAGCGTCAGGACGTCGCCCGAGGTCGTGCTGGTGAACCGGACGACGTCGGCGCCATGACCCAACGTGACCGTGTCGCCGGCGTGGAAGCCGGCGCCGGTCTGGATCAGCAGCGTGTCGTTGCCGCCGTTCGCCGCGAGCGTGTCGCTGCCGGTGTGCGTGCCGAGCGAGAACGTGTCGGCGCCGTTGCCGGTGCTCACCGAGTCGGCGCCGCTGCCGACGCTCAGGGAGTCCGCGCCGTTGCCGACGCCGACCGTGGCGTTGCCGCCACCGGTGTTGATCGTGTCGTTGCCGGCACCCGCGGTGATCGAGTCGGCGCCGGCGCCGCCGAGGATCGAGTTGGCACCGGCGCCGGCCGTGATCGTGTCGTTGTAGGCGCTGGTGCCGATCAGGGTGTCGGCGCCGGCGTTGCCCAGCAGGGTGACGGCCTCGGTGACCGGCGTGGCGGTGATATCGAGCGCGGTGGTGCCGGCAAGGCTGCCGGTCGCGCCGCTCGCCTCGATCGTCAGGCTGCCGGCGCTGATGTGGCCGTTCAGCGCCAGGACGTCGTGGGCGGTCGTGCTCGTGAAACGGATGACGTCGGCGCCAGCACCCAGGCTCAGGACATCGTTGGCGGCGAAATCGCTGCCCCCGGCGACCAGCACCACGTCGGCGCCGCCCGATGCGCTCACCGCGTCGCTGCCGGTGCCGAGCGCGACGGTGTCGTTGCCGGTGCCGAGATGGATCGAGTCGGCGCCGGCTCCCGTCAGGATACTGTCCGCGCCGTTGCCGACGCCGACCGTGGCGTTGCCGCTGCCGGTGCTGATCGTGTCGTTGCCCGCGCCCGCCGTGATCGTGTCGGCGCCGGCGCCGCCGACGATCGAGTTGGCGCCGGCACCCGCCGTGATGGTGTCGTTGTACGCGCTGGTGCCGATCAGCGTGTCGCTGCCGGCATTGCCGAGCAGGATGACGGTCTCGGTCACCGCGGTCGCGTTGATCTGCAGCGCCTTGGTGCCCGTGAGGCTGCCTGCCGCATTGCTCGCCCCGACCGTCAGGCTGCCGGCGCTGAGGTGACCGTTGAGGGTCAGGACGTCGTTCGCGGTCGTGCTCGTGAAGCGCACGACGTCCGCGCCGGCACCCAGATTCAATGTGTCGTTGGTGGCGAAGTCGCCGCCCGCGGCGACCAGCACCACGTCGGCGCCGCCCGATGCGCTCACCGTGTCGCTGCCGGTGCCGAGCGCGATGGTGTCGCTGCCGGTGCCGAGATGGATCGAGTCGGCGCCGGCGGCCGTCAGCACGCTGTCGGCGCCGTTGCCGGCGCTGACCGTGGCGTTGCCGCTGCCGGTGTTGATGGTGTCGTTGCCCGCGCCCGCCGTGATCGTGTCGGCGCCGGCGCCGCCGACGATCGAGTTGGCGCCGGCACCCGCCGTGATGGTGTCGTTGTACGCGCTGGTGCCGATCAGCGTGTCG